>NZ_JBZFUJ010000029.1:0-1540 GCF_058314475.1 Streptococcus sp. ELY_90 | reverse complement strand
CTCCTTATATTATATTTAGTGCAGTTAGCTACTGCCAAAGCCCAAGTGATACACTTGGAATAAGCCACTGTGGATTAGTTAATCTTCTCCAATCGCTTGACGATTTCGAAAAGGCTCTAACCACAGCTTTTTGTTTCAATTGGTAATGAGTTTGATAACGCCTAGACGTTTAATCTCCTGTAAGGTGACAAGGCAAAAAGTTCGTGGATAACCAAGTGCGCTTGAATACAATATATATTAGGAGGTAACCTCTATGCTTTTTGTGGGCATTGATGTCGCTAAAAACAAACATGATGTATCCGTCTTAAACGAACAAGGAAACAATGTCCTCAAACCACTCACTTTCTCTAATAACAGAGCTGGTTTTAGTCTCTTAGACAATACCCTGAAACAGCTAAACCAAGACGCTCTCATCGCTCTTGAAGATACCGGACATTATGCCTGTAATCTCTTAACTTTCCTTCATGAACAGGGCTATCCGGTCTATACTTACAACCCTCTGATTATCAAGGAGTTTGCCAAGTCACTGTCACTTCGTAAAACCAAGACAGATAAGAAAGATGCCCGTGTTATCGCACTTAAGGTATTATCAGATCCAAACCGTGAGCAGTTTCGACACGATAGCTGTCAAGAAGAGTTGAAGATTCTGACGAGACATATCCATCGCCTCAAGAAGAAACAGTCCGACTGGAAAGTCCAATATACTCGCTGTCTGGACATCATCTTTCCTGAGTTGGCTAAAATCATTGGAAAGCATTCCGATTATGCCTACGAGCTACTCTCACGCTACCCCAGCCCTCAGAAAATGCTGGACGCTGGGGTTGAGCAACTGATAGACATTAAGCGATTAACAGTCCCTAAAATACAGGATATTCTCAAAGTCGCATCAAACTCTATCGGGACAACTTCACCTGCCCATGAGTTTGAACTCCTCGAAATCATTGAGAATATCCAGCACTATAACAGGCTCATCGCCAAAGCCGAAAAACAAGTCGATGAGCTGATGGCTGAGATCAACTCGGTCATCACTACTGTGTCAGGTATCGGTAATCGGTTGGGCTCAGTTATCCTAGCGGAAATCAGAAATATCCATACCTTTGACAATCCAGCGCAACTTCAGGCTTTTGCTGGACTAGAACCCTCCATTTACCAATCAGGGCAGATAGACATATCAGGGAAAATGGTCAAGCGTGGATCGCCTCACCTACGATGGGCTCTCCTGCAAGCCGCACAGAAAGCGGCACGCTATTCCCCTGCCTTCAAAGCCTATCTCAGAACTAAGTTAGACCAAGGGAAGCATTACAATGTCGCTGTCACTCATGTCGCTAAGAAACTTATCCGAATACTCTTTTATCTGCTCAAATACGACAGCCCTTTTGACGAAAATAAAGTAAGATAATTCTCGAAAATCTTAGACTTATCCTAACCTTTGAAAAAATGAGGCGTTTCAGAGGCTTTTTAGTGTACTCTCAAACTCATAATGGGAACAAAATATAAATTCATCTAAAACTATTGACTTTTCTTATAGTTTGTCTTTTTA
>NZ_JBZFUJ010000028.1:0-1614 GCF_058314475.1 Streptococcus sp. ELY_90 | reverse complement strand
GATCAAGCGTATAGAACCCGTATTGATAGCGGTTATAATCTGGCTTTTCTTTGTGAAACATGGCCTTACCTCACAAACTGTTTTCTTTTAGTATACTCCTAAACAGAGCAAAAAGCTCTTAGAAACCAATTTCTAAGAGCTGTGTCTTCAGTCTGAGGCAGGCCTTAGGCCTGCCTTTTTTTGCAATGTTTGATTTCTAGTCAGTGTAATAGGTCCTGCTGACGACTGTCCAATTATCAGCACCGGATAATTTTTCCAGCTCTCCATTTGCATTGATACGGTAATGAGCAACAGCCGGATTAACATTGGGGTCTGCTCCCGCTTCTTTCATGGCATCCCTAGCATGATTTTCCCTGACAATAGCATAAACCAGGCCATCTGTCTGTGCTTTCCAGCTTTCAATAACAAAGTCTGCTTTTGTAAAACGCTGACCATCCTTACGATTATCCAGATAATGCGCAATAACCCAGTCTTCGACTTGCTCTGTCGTTAGATTTTTAGTGTCTACTTGGCTGTCCTTTTTTCTTGTCCTTTTAGATGAATTTTGCGAACCATTCCCCTTTGTTAAACGATAATCCGACTGATTATTTTCTAAGGGTTTAGAGTAGTCAAAGCTTGCATTCTCGCTTGCCTGCCAGACAAGAGGAACAATATGGTCTTCTCCTATATAGATACCATAAGCATATTTTATTCTGGCTCCCCCCAGCTGGACTCCCGGAACAAGAGCAGTCGGCTCTGAATTTGGGGAAAGATGATAGAGATAAGTGTCAGTACCGACCTTTTCCAGACTGTCAATGCGGCTTGTATAAGTATTTGCCCCTACGGTTGTTTTGACAGTATTGTCTTCCGTAAAGGTCATAGTCATGTCTTCTTGCATGTAGCTGAGATAGCCCGACCAGGTACCAAGCAAGGTTTTCGGAAAAGTCTCCAAATTCTTTTTGTTGTTGCTATCGCTTTTGCTGTCGGAAGATTCTGTCGCGGTTGTTTTTTCAGTTTCATTTTTTTGCACCGTGCTGGATATACGAGCCTGATTGCTCTGCGAAGATGATGTGCTGGATCTTGAACTGTCCCTTAAAAACATAAAGAATAAAACAACAACGATAACAGCTATAGTCGCAGCTGCAGACAGCAGATAGGTCAACAGATGTTTTTTCTGAATTAAAGCTTTGTAGGATGCCTCGTATTCCTGCAGCAAAAGAAGCATCTCTTTTCTCAGATTTGGATCATTTTCTTCTTCTAAAGCTGTCTTGAGCCGTGAGATTTTATTTTTGAGAATGTCTTCCTGCCTGTTTTCTTTTCCTTTTTGCGATCTTCTCTTCTCCTTTGGTTGCTGTCCGTCCATTCCAAAAACCTCCTTTATCCCTTTTATTATATACTATTCACTCCTAAGCGACAATGCCGACAGCAGAAAATCTTTTCCGGCAGGAAAGAAAGAAAACTTCTTATTTCCTATAAAACTCAATTAAAAAAGCTGAGATTATATCTCAGCTCAGACTGAAGACAAAGCTCTTAGAATTGAATTTCTAAGAGCTTTTTGCTCTGTTTAGGAGTATACTAAAAGAAAACGGTTTGTGAGGTAAGGCCATGTTTCACAAAGAAAAACCAGATTATAAC
>NZ_JBZFUJ010000027.1:0-5293 GCF_058314475.1 Streptococcus sp. ELY_90 | reverse complement strand
TATCGCTAAGCGACTACCCTATCTCACAGGGGGCAACCCCCAACTACTTCAGGCGTGCTAGGACTTAACTGCTGTGTTCGGCATGGGTACAGGTGTCTCTCCTAGGCTATCGTCACTTAACTGCTGAATGATCGCTCACTCATAATTGAATAGCGCTTGAAACCACTGCTGTTGCTTCAGTAATTGTACTTTATTTGGATAAGTCCTCGAGCGATTAGTATTGGTCCGCTTCATATGTCACCATACGTCCACTCCCAACCTATCTACCTGATCTTCTCTCAGGGCTCTTACTAACTTAACGTTATGGGAAATCTCATCTTGAGGTGGGCTTCACACTTAGATGCTTTCAGCGTTTATCCCTTCCCTACATAGCTACCCAGCGATGCTCTTGGCAGAACAACTGGTACACCAGCGGTAAGTCCACTCTGGTCCTCTCGTACTAGGAGCAGATCCTCTCAAATTTCCTTCGCCCGCGACGGATAGGGACCGAACTGTCTCACGACGTTCTGAACCCAGCTCGCGTGCCGCTTTAATGGGCGAACAGCCCAACCCTTGGGACCGACTACAGCCCCAGGATGCGACGAGCCGACATCGAGGTGCCAAACCTCCCCGTCGATGTGAACTCTTGGGGGAGATAAGCCTGTTATCCCCAGGGTAGCTTTTATCCGTTGAGCGATGGCCCTTCCATTCGGTACCACCGGATCACTAAGCCCGACTTTCGTCCCTGCTCGAGTTGTTACTCTCGCAGTCAAGCTCCCTTTTACCTTTACACTCTGCGATTGATTTCCAACCAATCTGAGGGAACCTTTGGGCGCCTCCGTTACGCTTTAGGAGGCGACCGCCCCAGTCAAACTGCCCGTCTGACACTGTCTCCCTAGATGTTTAACCTAGCGGGTTAGAGTAGCCATAACACAAGGGTAGTATCCCAACAGCGCCTCCAAGTAAACTGGCGTTCACTCTTCCTTGGCTCCTACCTATCCTGTACATGTGTTACAGATACGCAATATCAAACTGCAGTAAAGCTCCATGGGGTCTTTCCGTCCTGTCGCGGGTAACCTGCATCTTCACAGGTACTAAAATTTCACCGAGTCTCTCGTTGAGACAGTGCCCAAATCATTACGCCTTTCGTGCGGGTCGGAACTTACCCGACAAGGAATTTCGCTACCTTAGGACCGTTATAGTTACGGCCGCCGTTTACTGGGGCTTCAATTCATACCTTCGCTTACGCTAAGCACTCCTCTTAACCTTCCAGCACCGGGCAGGCGTCACCCCCTATACCTCATCTTACGATTTTGCAGAGAGCTGTGTTTTTGATAAACAGTTGCTTGGGCCTTTTCACTGCGGCTGACCTTCTGTCAGCGCCCCTTCTCCCGAAGTTACGGGGCCATTTTGCCGAGTTCCTTAACGAGAGTTCGCTCGATCACCTGAGGCTACTCGCCTCGACTACCTGTGTCGGTTTGCGGTACGGGTAGAGTATACATTATCGCTAGAAGCTTTTCTTGGCAGTGTGACATCGCTAACTTCGCTACTAAACTTCGCTCCCTATCACAGCTCAATGTTACAGATGCAAGCATTTGACTCACATCACACCTCACTGCTTAGACGTGCTCTTCCAATCGCACGCTTTAGCTAGCCTTCTGCGTCCCTCCATCACTCTATACTCTAGTACAGGAATATCAACCTGTTGCCCATCGGATACACCTGTCGGTCTCTCCTTAGGTCCCGACTAACCCAGGGCGGACGAGCCTTCCCCTGGAATCCTTAGTCTTACGGTGGATGGGATTCTCACCCATCTTTCGCTACTCATACCGGCATTCTCACTTCTATGCGCTCCAGTGCTCCTCACGGTACACCTTCCTCATACATAGAACGCTCTCCTACCATCCCTTACGGGATCCACAGCTTCGGTAAATTGTTTTAGCCCCGGTACATTTTCGGCGCAGGGTCACTCGACTAGTGAGCTATTACGCACTCTTTGAATGAATAGCTGCTTCTAAGCTAACATCCTAGTTGTCTGTGCAACCCCACATCCTTTTCCACTTAACAATTATTTGGGGACCTTAGCTGGTGGTCTGGGCTGTTTCCCTTTCGACTACGGATCTTAGCACTCGCAGTCTGACTGCCGTCTCTGACTCTTTGGCATTCGGAGTTTATCTGATATTGGTAATCCGGGATGGACCCCTCAATCAAACAGTGCTCTACCTCCAAGAGTCCCTCGCGACGACGCTAGCCCTAAAGCTATTTCGGAGAGAACCAGCTATCTCCAAGTTCGTTTGGAATTTCTCCGCTACCCACAAGTCATCCAAGCACTTTTCAACGTGCCCTGGTTCGGGCCTCCAGTGCGCTTTACCGCACCTTCACCCTGCTCATGGGTAGGTCACATGGTTTCGGGTCTACGTCCTCGTACTTTTCCGCCCTATTCAGACTCGGTTTCCCTACGGCTCCGTCTCTTCAACTTAACCTCGCACGAAAACGTAACTCGCCGGTTCATTCTACAAAAGGCACGCTCTCACCCATTAACGGGCTCGAACTTCTTGTAGGCACACGGTTTCAGGTTCTCTTTCACTCCCCTTCCGGGGTACTTTTCACCTTTCCCTCACGGTACTGGTTCACTATCGGTCACTAGGGAGTATTTAGGGTTGGGAGATGGGCCTCCCAGTTTCCGACGAGATTCCACGTGTCTCGCCGTACTCAGGATACTGCTAGGGTTACTGACTATTTCAAATACGAGGCTTTTACTCTCTTTGGCTGACCTTCCCAGATCATTCTCCTATAGTCCTTAACACCATCTTGCAGTCCTACAACCCCGAAGTGTAAACACTCCGGTTTGCCCTCCTGCCTTTTCGCTCGCCGCTACTCAGGCAATCGCTTTTGCTTTCTCTTCCTGCAGCTACTTAGATGTTTCAGTTCACTGCGTCTTCCTTCTCATAACCTTAACAGTTATGGATGACAGCCTCTAGCTGCCGGGTTCCCCCATTCGGACATCTCTGGATCAAAGCTTACGTACAGCTCCCCAAAGCATTTCGTTGTTCGTCACGTCCTTCGTCGGCTCCTAGTGCCTAGGCATCCACCGTGCGCCCTTATTAACTTAACCTTATTAAAAAACTCTTTCAATATGATCTACAGCGTTTCGGTTTCTTTTTTTGTTGCGCTATTCAATTGTCAATGAGCTATCTCTAGGATACAAAGTGACGGTTCGCTTTAGCGAAAACTTCTGTAGAAAATTAGGAATCTGACGCTGTGTGCCTGGCACACGAGGAAGATTATCTATTTTCCTAAGAAGTTAGTCACGTGTTCAACTTCACTTTTATTCAGTTTAGTAGGTTTTGTATCCCAATGGAGCCTAGCGGGATCGAACCGCTGACCTCCTGCGTGCAAAGCAGGCGCTCTCCCAGCTGAGCTAAGGCCCCGTACNCTTAGTGGCGACAAGCTAGTGTCTAAACCCCGCTGGTCCCTGTCGTGCACTGACTCTCGTCAGCTTCGACAAAGCGCCAACCAGAGGCGGCGCTTAGCTGAGCTAAGGCCCCACTTCCCTCTCAAAACTAAACAAGACTTACAAGTGCTTCCGTAACTAAATAAAGGTACCTTTAACCTTATCGGCTAAATTGTACTCGGGCTAAAAGCTTGTGATTTAGAGAAACCGCCTTGTATGCAAGCATACTGCGTTGGTTTCCTAAAATCAAGTCGCTTTTAAACGCCCTCCGTTACTTAGTTTTTCCTTAGAAAGGAGGTGATCCAGCCGCACCTTCCGATACGGCTACCTTGTTACGACTTCACCCCAATCATCCATCCCACCTTAGGCGGCTGGCCCCTTAAAGGTTACCTCACCGACTTCGGGTGTTACAAACTCTCGTGGTGTGACGGGCGGTGTGTACAAGGCCCGGGAACGTATTCACCGCGGCGTGCTGATCCGCGATTACTAGCGATTCCGACTTCATGGAGGCGAGTTGCAGCCTCCAATCCGAACTGAGATCGGCTTTCAGAGATTAGCTTGCCGTCACCGGCTCGCGACTCGTTGTACCGACCATTGTAGCACGTGTGTAGCCCAGGTCATAAGGGGCATGATGATTTGACGTCATCCCCACCTTCCTCCGGTTTATTACCGGCAGTCTCGCTAGAGTGCCCAACTCAATGATGGCAACTAACAATAAGGGTTGCGCTCGTTGCGGGACTTAACCCAACATCTCACGACACGAGCTGACGACAACCATGCACCACCTGTCTCCAATGTTCCGAAGAAAAACTCTATCTCTAGAGCGGTCATCGGGATGTCAAGACCTGGTAAGGTTCTTCGCGTTGCTTCGAATTAAACCACATGCTCCACCGCTTGTGCGGGCCCCCGTCAATTCCTTTGAGTTTCAACCTTGCGGTCGTACTCCCCAGGCGGAGTGCTTAATGCGTTAGCTCCGGCACTAAGCCCCGGAAAGGGCCTAACACCTAGCACTCAGCGTTTACGGCGTGGACTACCAGGGTATCTAATCCTGTTCGCTACCCACGCTTTCGAGCCTCAGCGTCAGTCACAGACCAGAGAGCCGCTTTCGCCACCGGTGTTCCTCCATATATCTACGCATTTCACCGCTACACATGGAATTCCACTCTCCCCTTCTGCACTCAAGTCCTACAGTTTCAAAAGCACACAATGGTTAAGCCACTGCCTTTTACTTCTGACTTATAAAACCGCCTGCGCTCGCTTTACGCCCAATAAATCCGGACAACGCTCGGGACCTACGTATTACCGCGGCTGCTGGCACGTAGTTAGCCGTCCCTTTCTGGTCAGTTACCGTCACTATGTGAACTTTCCACTCTCACATACGTTCGTCTCTGACAACAGAGCTTTACGATCCGAAAACCTTCTTCACTCACGCGGCGTTGCTCGGTCAGGGTTCCCCCCATTGCCGAAGATTCCCTACTGCTGCCTCCCGTAGGAGTCTGGGCCGTGTCTCAGTCCCAGTGTGGCCGTTCACCCTCTCAGGTCGGCTATGTATCGTCGCCTAGGTAGGCCTTTACCCTACCTACTAGCTAATACAACGCAGGTCCATCTCTTAGTGATACTTTTGTATCTTTTAAATCTCTAACAGGCGTTAGTCATTCTTATGCGGTATTAGCTATCGTTTCCAATAGTTGTCCCCCGCTAAAAGACAGGTTACCTACGCGTTACTCACCCGTTCGCGACTCACGATTAATGGTGGAGCAAGCTCCGGTATCAATCGTGCGTTCCACTTGCATGTATTAGGCACGCCGCCAGCGTTCGTCCTGAGCCAGGATCAAACTCTCATTGCTTCTTAAGTTTGAG
>NZ_JBZFUJ010000026.1:0-5480 GCF_058314475.1 Streptococcus sp. ELY_90 | reverse complement strand
AGCTCGTCGGGCTCATAACCCGAAGGTCGTAGGTTCAAATCCTGCTCCCGCAATAAGTCAGGCTCGGTAGCTCAGTTGGTAGAGCAATGGATTGAAGCTCCATGTGTCGGCGGTTCGATTCCGTCCCGCGCCATAGCATATAATTTTTAGGAAGGGTAGCGAAGAGGCTAAACGCGGCGGACTGTAAATCCGCTCCTTCGGGTTCGGGGGTTCGAATCCCTCCCCTTCCATACCTTACGGGCATAGTTTAAAGGTAGAACTAAGGTCTCCAAAACCTTCAGTGTGGGTTCAATTCCTACTGCCCGTGTTAATAGTATTTTGGCGGGTGTGGTGAAGTGGTTAACACACCAGATTGTGGCTCTGGCATGCGTGGGTTCGATCCCCATCACTCGCCTTTATTATTGTTATTGGGGTATAGCCAAGCGGTAAGGCAAGGGACTTTGACTCCCTCATGCGCTGGTTCGAATCCAGCTACCCCAGTTCTTACTTATACTAGCCGGCGTGGCGGAATTGGCAGACGCGCTGGACTCAAAATCCAGTGTCCTCACGGACGTGCCGGTTCGACCCCGGCCGCCGGTATAGTTTAGAGTCTTCAAACCATTGTTTGAAGGCTTTTTTCTTTTTTTTGGTCAACTTTCATGTTTTAGTTCAAATGCTGTAAAAAACTTCTCGCTTAATTATTTCTTCTTCTGCCTTTTCTGCAGCTAAATACCCATAAGTTTCAGTGATTTGCTTAATATCTTTATGCCCCATCAATTTGGCAACTGCCCAAATATCAATGCTCATCTCCAGAAGATGGTGTTAGTTGCTGTATTTAGTCCTTGTCTGTTCACAGTGCACAGAGCTTGCAATGGAAGTTTTGACTTTTGTCTCGTCAATAGTTTCGAATTATGATAAAATAGAGCTAGTAATTGTGAGGAATTGATATGTCAGAAATGTTTAAAAAACTGATGGATCAGATTGAAATGCCGCTTGAAATGAAAACTTCAAGGGCTTTTTCATCTGCCGATATTGTGGAAGTGAAAGTTTGGCCTGAGAGCCGTGTCTGGGATTTTCGCTTTTCTTTTGATGCCATCTTACCGATTGATTTTTATCGGGAATTATCGAGCCGTTTGGTTTCCAGTTTTGAAAAAGCTGATATTAAGGCTGTTTTTGACATTGAGGTGAATCAGCCTGACTTTTCTGATGAACTCCTGCAAGCTTATTATCAAGAAGCTTTTGAGCTGCCTTCTTGCAACAGTGCCAGCTTTAAGAGTTCTTTTTCTCATTTAAAAATTTCTTATGATGGGAATAAGGTTCTAATTGCAGCACCGCAATTTGTTAATAATGATCATTTCCGCCAAAATCATCTGCCTAAGCTGGAAGAGCAATTTGAGCGTTTTGGTTTTGGAAAGCTGAAATTTGACATTGTTTCTGATCAGGCAATGACGCAAGAGCTCAAAACTCATTTTGAGTCTTCCCGAGAGCAGCAAATCCAAAAGGCTAGTCAAGAAGCCATCCAGGTGCAGAAATCACTGGAAGCCTCCATGCCACCTGCTGAGGAAGCGCCTAAACCTGCTTATGATTTTAAAGAACGGGTTAAGGAGCGGCAAAGAGCCTTTGAAAAGGCAGATATTACGCCTATGGCTGACATTGAAACAGAAGAAAACCGCATTACCTTTGAGGGAATGGTTTTTGATGTTGAACGTAAGACAACAAGAACCGGCCGTCATATTATTAATTTTAAAATGACGGATTATACTTCCAGCTTCCCTATGCAAAAATGGGTGAAAGATGAGGAAGAGCTCAAAAAATACGACATGATTACCAAAGGGTCTTGGCTGCGGGTACGCGGGAACATTGAGAATAATCCCTTTACAAAGGCCTTGACCATGAATGTGCAGAATGTCAAGACGATTGTCCACCAGGAACGCAAGGACTTAATGCCTGAAGGAGAAAAGCGTGTTGAATTCCACGCTCATACGAATATGTCCACGATGGATGCTCTGCCAACCGTTGAACAGCTGGTGGCCAAGGCGGCTCAGTTCGGACATCCGGCAGTAGCGATTACTGACCATGCGAATGTGCAGAGCTTTCCTCATGGCTATCATGCCGGTAAAAAGAATGGTATCAAGGTGCTGTTTGGCTTGGAGGCAAATCTTGTCGAAGACCGCGTGCCTATCACCTATAATGAAATTGCTCTGGACATGAACGAGGAGACCTATGTTGTTTTTGACGTGGAAACAACAGGCCTTTCAGCTGTTAATAACGATTTGATTCAAATTGCTGCATCGAAGATGTACAAGGGAAATATTGTTGAGCAGTTTGATGAATTTATTGATCCGGGCTATCCTATCAGCCAGTTCACGACTGATCTGACAGGTATTACTGACCAGCATGTTAAAGGAGCAAAACCGCTTTTGCAGGTTTTACAAGAGTTTCAGGCCTTTTGCCAGGGAACGGTTTTAGTGGCCCACAATGCAACCTTTGACGTTGGCTTTATGAATGCAAATTATGAGCGAAATGGTCTGCCTATAATCACACAGCCTGTTATTGATACCTTAGAATTTGCCCGCAATCTTTATCCAGAATACAAGCGCCATGGCTTGGGACCTTTAACGAAACGGTTTCAGGTGTCTTTGGAGCATCACCACATGGCCAATTATGATGCGGAAGCAACAGGCCGCCTGCTGTTTATCTTTCTTAGGGAAGCAAGAGAAAAACATGGGGTTACCAATCTTTTGGACTTGAATACCAAAATTGTTGATGATGATTCTTACAAGAAAGCCCGGGTTAAACATACGACTATTTATGTGCTCAATCAAAAAGGTCTGAAAAATCTTTTTAAACTGGTCAGTCTGTCGAACGTCACTTACTTTGCCGGTGTGGCCAGAATACCAAGAACGGTACTTGATGAGTACCGCGACGGGCTTTTACTGGGGACGGCCTGCGCAGACGGTGAAGTTTTTGATGCTGTTTTATCAAATGGGATTGATGCAGCTGTTGAAGCTGCCAAGTACTATGATTTTATCGAGGTTATGCCGCCTGCCCTCTATAAGCCCCTGCTGGCTCGCGAATTGGTCAAAGATGAAGCAGGCCTTGAGCAGATTATCAAGGATCTGATTGAAGTTGGACGGCGTTTGGACAAGCCGGTTCTGGCAACAGGTGATGTTCATTATCTGGAGCCGGAAGATGGGATTTACCGTGAGATTATCGTCAGAAGTCTGGGTCAGGGAGCGGTGATAAACCGGCCCATCGGCCGCGGCGAAAATGCCCAGCCGGCTCCCTTGCCTGAGGCGCATTTTCGAACGACAAATGAAATGCTGGATGATTTTGCCTTCTTAGGAGAAGACTTGGCACGCGAAATTGTGATCAAAAATCCCAATGCAATGGCAGAGCGCTTTGAAGATGTTGAGGTTGTTAAAGGAGATCTTTATACACCTTTTATCGAAAATGCCGAAGAAAAAGTTGCTGAGATGACCTATGAAAAGGCCTTTGAAATCTATGGCAATCCTCTGCCTGACATTATTGATCTGCGCATCGAAAAAGAACTGACCTCTATTCTAGGGAATGGCTTTGCGGTGATTTACTTAGCTTCGCAGATGTTGGTTGAACGCTCTAACAAACGCGGCTACTTGGTTGGCTCGCGCGGCTCTGTCGGCTCCAGTTTTGTAGCCACCATGATCGGGATTACAGAAGTTAATCCGATGCCGCCTCATTATATTTGCCCTAATTGCAAGCATTCCGAATTTATTACCGACGGCTCTGTCGGCTCCGGCTATGACCTGCCTGATAAGAATTGTCCTGAGTGCGGTCACAAATATCAAAAAGACGGACAGGATATTCCTTTTGAAACCTTCTTAGGCTTTGATGGGGATAAGGTTCCCGATATCGATCTGAACTTTTCAGGAGATGACCAGCCGAGCGCTCACTTGGATGTCCGCGATATTTTTGGAGAAGAATATGCCTTTCGTGCGGGTACTGTAGGTACTGTCGCGGACAGGACGGCTTATGGCTTTGTTAAAGGCTATGAGAGGGACTACGGCAAATTTTACCGGGATGCTGAGGTTGATAGATTGGCTCAGGGTTCAGCCGGTGTGAAACGGACCACTGGTCAGCATCCGGGAGGTATTGTTGTTATCCCTAATTACATGGATGTCTATGATTTTACACCTGTTCAGTATCCGGCTGATGATTTGACTGCTGAATGGCAGACGACCCACTTTAACTTCCATGATATTGATGAAAATGTCCTGAAGCTTGATGTTCTCGGGCATGATGACCCGACGATGATTCGAAAACTGCAGGATTTGTCCGGTATCAATCCCAAAGAGATTCCGGCTGATGATCCGGATGTCATGAAACTTTTCTCAGGGACAGATGTTCTGGGAGTCACTGAGGAACAGATTGGAACATCGACGGGAATGCTTGGGATTCCCGAGTTTGGAACCAATTTTGTCCGCGGTATGGTTGATGAAACGCACCCTACAACTTTTGCCGAGCTTTTGCAGCTCTCAGGTCTTTCTCATGGAACGGACGTCTGGCTGGGGAATGCTCAGGATCTGATTAAGCAGGGGATTGCTACTTTGTCTACAGTTATCGGCTGCCGTGACGATATCATGGTTTATCTGATGCACGCCGGCTTAGAGCCGAAGATGGCTTTTACCATTATGGAGCGTGTGCGTAAGGGAGCCTGGCTGAAAATTTCCGAAGAAGAGCGCAACGGCTATATTGCAGCGATGCGTGAAAATAATGTCCCTGACTGGTACATTGAATCCTGCGGAAAGATTAAGTATATGTTCCCCAAGGCCCATGCAGCAGCTTACGTTTTGATGGCTCTGCGTGTTGCTTATTTCAAAGTCCACTATCCTATTTATTACTATTGTGCGTACTTCTCTATTCGTGCCAAGGCCTTTGAACTCAAGACTATGAGTGCCGGTCTTAATGCTGTTAAGGCGCGCATGGCTGATATTAGCCAGAAAAGGCGCAACAATGAAGCTTCCAATGTTGAAATTGATCTTTTTACAACTCTGGAAATTGTCAATGAAATGCTGGAGCGCGGCTTTAAATTTGGACAGCTGGATTTGTACCGAAGTGATGCTACTGAATTCCTCATTGACGGAGATACGTTGATACCGCCCTTTGTAGCTTTAGAAGGCTTGGGCGAAAACGTTGCCAGACAGATTGTTAAAGCACGCAGTGAGGGAGAGTTTCTTTCTAAAACCGAGTTGCGCAGGCGCGGCGGTCTTTCTTCTACCTTAGTTGAAAAGATGAGTGATATGGGCATTCTTGGCAATATGCCTGAAGACAATCAATTATCACTTTTTGACGATATTTTCTAATATTTTATAAACCGGAATAAAAATATTCCGGTTTCAGACTGAAGACAAAGCTCTTAGAAATTGGTTTCTAAGAGCTTTTTGCTCTGTTTAGGAGTATACTAAAAGAAAACGGTTTGTGAGGTAAGGCCATGTTTCACAAAGAAAAGCCAGATTATAGCC
>NZ_JBZFUJ010000025.1:0-9319 GCF_058314475.1 Streptococcus sp. ELY_90 | reverse complement strand
CAGGACAATGTATTACCTCGTCACGCATAACAAGCTTTACGATTATCTTTCCACCCAAAATCGGTAAAGTCGTTTATGCCCTATCATTGTAACACCTTATCAAAAATTTTCAACATAAGGTGTTGGTTTTGTGTACACTTTTTTCACTAATTTTTAGTAGAAAATAAGATAATTCCCTTATTGTGACTATGGAACTCAAACTATTTTTCATCAAATACCTTTATATGCTTGACAAATGGTAGAAAAGGACTTAGTTCTATATAATACAGAACTAAGTCCTTGGATTAAAATATAGGATCCAACTTTTATACACACATCTGCTACTACCTAAAATTTTTTATTTACGGTAAATTGTATCACCAACTACATATTTAGGCGGAACAACTGGGATTTGTAGATAGGAATCATACTCACCTCCAGTATGAATAACATGAATTCCTTCTGTTAAAGTTTCACGCTCATACACATCAATACCGCCAATTGCGCGCCAACTTGCTAAAAACATGCGGAGCTTTTCACCTTTGTGGTAAAACTTACTTGTTGGATTTATCTCGATTTCAAGAGGTATAATCTCACCTGGACTAAGTTTTTGAACTGTTTTAAAGGTGTACTGAGGTTGAAAATCTGTTGATTTATCAGTATCCAATTCTCGCAATGAAGCACGTATGTTCCCAGCAGTTCCATAATATGGCCAATCATGATAAACATATGTTGGAACAAATTCATCATCAGCACTTGCTTTCATCACACATACTTCAAGGTCTAAATCATCAGCTCCTTTAGCTTCCACCCACACATGAGCTTTGAAATAACCTGTTAATTCAGTATCTTCTTGAAACTCAAAATCAAAATAGGTATACCCGGTCTTAGCATCATATTCTAAAGAAGTAGAAACATTTGGTACATTTTCAACCAAGTCATTATTTCCTGCATCCAAGTACAATTTTTTATATTTCGTACGAGCAATAGGAAATTCGTTTTCTGTACGATCTTTGATGTAATCATGATCGTAGGCATCCTGTAATTCAAAACGAACTGCAGGAGTTAACTCCCAACCATTGTGGATATCTTTCAAATAACGGTCAAAAAATTCGTTTAAATCTTTTATTGAAGAAGGAGTTACCAAATCTTCCCATTCAAATTCCCGGTGCATTCGAATCCATTTTTTAGGTGATTTAATCCGTTGCCATGCATTAAAACTGCCAGTGATATGCAGCTGGTGACTCCATCCTGCAGTCATGTAAACTGGAATTCTAATTTTTTCTAATTTAGCGACTTTATCTTCCCAGTAACTGTCCATCAGAGGATGTTCCTTTAACATTTGCATATGATCTTCAACTGCTTCTCCAGTTACATCGCGAAAAACAAACTCATTGAAGCCCACCATAGGTGCTCCGCCTTTATTAGCGAACTGTCTATAAATATCATTACTGCCTTCCCAAGGAGCGATACAAGCTAAATGAGGCGGACGTTCAGCAGCAATGAACCACTGACACATGGCAACTGCGGAATTTCCCGAAAGACCAACCTTACCCGTACACCATTCTTGTTCTGCAATCCACTCAATAACATCGTAGCCGTCTTTAGCATCCTGAGTCCCCCAAGCATGCAGGCGACCATGAGAGTTCCCGGCACCCCGACAATCAACATTGACAACTGCATAGCCTTGCTTTGTCCAATAAGCAGGATCGGGGGATTCAAATTTTGCCATCTTAGAGATCGTTTTAGGAGGTACCCCTAAAACTTGCCACGTTTTAGGTATATCACCCGGCCTCTTACCATAGAAGCCCCAAGATACAATTGCAGGAACTTGTTTATTTTCATTATCTTTTGAACGATAAATATCAACATAGATAGTTGTTCCATCACGTAATGGAACCTCAACATCCTGCATGCAAATGATACCCATTTCTTCGTAAATTCGCTGATTAAGAGGTGGATAATATCCCCATCCAGCTAACTCACGATCAACAAATTCATTAGTATCGCGATTAGGTTTTCGGTAGATGACTTCAATATCTTCTCCATCAAAATTTTCAATAACCCTTTCATATTCAAATTTTGACTGATCTTTCATCATCTCCATCATATCTGGAGCTTTAAATTCCTTTAGTTTTTTTGCCATAATTATGTACTCCTAAAGCATATCTGCAACATAACGTGCTTGTGCATCAATTGTCTTTGCATTACGAAATTTCATAAAATCAATCTCAACTTCATATTCATCCTCTAGTTCACCTATAATTTGAACAAAGTTAATAGACTTCGCATCAAAATCATCTTTCAGATTTGTTTCTGGAGAGAAACTATTAGGTGTAGTCCTTAAACTTCGACCTGCTGCTGCTTTAATTAATTCGAGAACTTCTTCATACATAAAATGTACCTCCTGATTTATAATTTTGAGTCAAGCTCATTTACAAACTCATTATATAAATAAAGCGCTTACAAAAACCAACATATTGCATCCTTTATGTTCATTTTTAACAATAAAGCTAAATTTGTTAATTTTAAACAAAAGAAGTTAATCTGTCGGTTTTTGTAAGCGTTTTATTGATAGAATATTTTTAAAAATCAAAAGGAGTAAAACTCATGAAAATAACAGAGATGCTGAAAAAAACTAATACTAATCCACGTAAAATAATATTCCCTGAAGCTTCTGAAACTGCTATTTTAGAAGCAGCTTATCGTTCTTACAAATCAGGAACTTGTTCCCCAGTTTTTGTTGGAGAAAAGGAAGTTATCAAAAATCAGCTTGAACAACTCAATATTGAGGAAACATTTTATGAGGTAATTAGTACTGATGATGAAACATTAATGGAGAATTATATTTCTAAATTTTATGAGACAAATCAAATATTTTCAGTTAAACGATTAAAACGTTTAATCAAACAACCCCTCTACATTGCAGCTATAATTCTTAGTCTCGATTTAGTAGATGGCATGGTTTGTGGTTTAACTTATGCAACGTCTGAGGTATTATTAGCAAGTTCGAGTATTGTTGGTCTTAAACAAGATGTCAGTACACCTTCAAGTTTTTTTATTATGGATATTCCTAATTATCAAGGTTCAGAAGGTAGTTTGATTGCAATATCTGATTGTGCTACTTGTGAAAATCCAACCGAAACTGAACTAGCCGATATTGCCATTTCAACTTCTAAGTCAGTTGCTAAGCTATTAGGATGGGAGCCACGAGTTGCAATGCTTTCTTATTCTACTAATGGAAGTTCCTTAAGTGATATGACAACTAAAGTTATTAACAGTTTAAAAATTGTCCAAGAAAAAAACTCTACTTTAAAAATCGATGGTGAAATGCAGTTAGATACTGCGATTGTGCCAAGTGTTGCCGCTAAAAAGATGGGACGTGAAAGTGATGTAGCTGGAAAAGCTAATATTCTAATTGTGCCAGATCTAAATGTAGGTAATATACTCTACAAAGCTATTCAACGTTTTTCCAAAGCAGATGCTTACGGACCAATTTTGCAAGGCTTTAATAAACCAGTCAACGATTTATCTCGCGGTTCATCAGTAGAAGATATTATAGGTGTAATATCAATCACCTGCGCTTTATGTGACTAGACAAATAAATTAGTAATCAATAATTTTATAGGATGGACTGAAAGTCCCATAATACAAAAAAACGAGCTCAAAGTAAGCTCGCTTTTTTATGGGATTCACCACTGCCGGCAAAGCTGCTCAAAGGCAGCAGTATTTGCCATTTTGGACAATCAAAGATTGTGCTTAGCCATGCGCTCTTTAAAGATATCATTGACGATTAAGCTCAGACTTTCTTTAGCCTCTGGGCTCAAATCTCCCTCTTTTTGTGCTTCCGCATAAGCTTCGGGAAACTCACGCGCAATCAGCTTGCAGGTTGCCTTAGTCGCATGTCCGCGTACCAACCGCGGAATCCGCTCCATGTACTCAGGTTTAACCAAAGCTATGATTTTCTCATCAGCATTCATATATTCTCACTCCTTTACCCTAATTACTATACTCCTTTTAAAGGGAGATGTAAATGCTCGAGCATACCTTTGAGCGCTTGGAATTTTTAGTACTGAATAACCTCTTTTTTTACTGTTTCTAAAATATCAGCAGAAATATCAGCTATATTCAAGAGAAAAACTTTATTCTGCCTTGGATTATAGAGCCCCAATTTTTCTATAGATTGAAATTCGGGATGAACAGACTGTATTCCCATAAGATAATATACCAATAGCTGAAGCGTCTGGTCTTTGTTGGGCTTACTTTCTGAAACCTTAAAATCCCACAGGGTATCTGATGTTAAAAAATCACCATCCCCAGCAGTAATGGTATCAGTGTAGCCACCTTCTAATGTAAAACCGTCCTTTACAATCGGACCGTACTCTTCAAAGAAGGCCAGACTTCTCTCTACCATTATACGAATATTTAGAATCGTTGCCGCATCTGGAACAATCTCTTCAACAGGCTTATACCCTGACCGACCCGCTCTAAAGATAACATCAAAACCAGCTAACTGACAGACACTGATAATAGAAGTATCGTCAAGACCAGTAATTTGAGAAAGTAAAGTGGAAGCTAGCTCCGATTTTCTTATCATAAAAGCTCCGTACAAAGAAATCCTGAAAGCTTTTTCTAGCGGCACACCATTCATGAACCGTGTCAGATAGTCCACACAAAGCCCCACCAGCGAAGCGTGAATATTCTCTGCATCACTCTTGTTCACCATTATTATTCATACCCAGTTCTTCAAAAATGTAGAAATTCAAGACCCTCTGTAGGCACTGACTCAAATTATACATCTCGTTAAAATCTGTTATCAACTGATCGTTTTTCTTTCTCTGACCATGTGTATAGTAATTTCTTGTGTCCACCAACCTCTTGGTTAAGTTGTTCTTATTCTGATTTATAAAAATCTTATCAAATTCACCGTGTGGCAAATTTTTAAATAAATCCTTGAGACGATTTCTTAAATGTATTTTTCTGTCACTACTTTTTTGAACATAATCCTGTCGAAAATTTTTCGAGAATACTTCTAAATTTCTAATTGAATCAATCAATAAATCCTCGATATAAGCACCATTATGCAAATTCTTTATAAATTGGTGAATTATAAATTCTAATTGCTCACTTTTATCAAACCAATTATTTAAAATATTTTCAAAATTATCACTCAACCTTACTAACGATATTTTATCCATAGTATGAGAATCCCATACTATCTCATCTCTTTGATGCCTTTCAAAATATTTCCCTTTGATAATATAATGTCTTCCATTTTTAATTCTATTTTCACAGGTAAAGTTGATGTTAGTAAATGATAGAGGGAGACCAGATAGCACTTCAATTAATTCCTTAAATTTAGCGGCAACATTATATAACTTTTTAAATGGAACTTTTCTTTTGTTCATATCAATCAGTTGCATTGCGTAACTAGTTTTAAATTCAGTATTTTTAAAAGAATAATTTGTTGAAGCTATATCTTTAACTATTAATGACTGAGAATTAAGTTTTACCTTGGTCGTTTTATAGTCTGATATATCCGTAGCTACTGTTAAATGATTTTCACCTTCAGAATACTTAAGAAGAGGCTTCCCCACCCACTCATCAATATGATCAAAAGAAAAAGTCATAGATTCTAGCTTTGAAGTTTCAAGCTTATTAAAAATAGTGCCTATATTGTCCTCAGATGTAACTGAGCTAGTAACATAGAAAATTTTAAAATCTTTTACCAAGTATTTTACTAGAGGAAAGCCTGGGATCGTACTTGTTCCAAAAGGGTTCCCAAAAATTTCTAAAATTAAAAAATTACCTGAGCTGTCCCAACCATATATCCTATCAACCTTTTTAGAAAAATCAACTCTAATCGCCTCATTACTAGGCAATTCATTAAATAATTCTAAAACAATTTTATTAGGTTTATAGTCAAAAATCCCACTTCTAGCTTCGGGTGACCAAACCTTAGATTTATCATCCGAAAAGAATCCTTTAATTTCAAAATCTTTGTCTAGACTGTAATTATTAAAATCTGTCAATTATGTTCCTCCAAATCAATTAACTTACTAATGAAGTTATTCATTTTTTCTATCTCCCTATCAATTTTTTTAATAAAATTATTAAATTCTATGCCACTAAAATGCTCCACCATTTCACAAAAATAATTTTCTTTAAAAATCTCTATAGGTACTCCTGAAACCTCATAATGAAATACATTATTTCTGAATTGACTTTTATGAGGAAACAATGCTTGTTTGCATTCAATAAGATTGGCTACCGAGGGCTGTTGTTGCTTATCTAATTGATTGAAGTATCTCTTATTTAAATTTTGTATAGCCTTTACACTAGTTAAATAGCTTTGTAATTTTGCACGATAGAAAAAGGTTCCTTTAGAGTCGAAAATTCTTGGAAAAACGTAATTTACAAAATTATTTTGGCAATAGATATTAAATAAATAAAGTTGAAATTCATCATCTAATTTTCCTAATAGAATATCTCGTCTTTTAGAGTCCTTGTAGAAATAATCTTTGTGACTAAATAATTTTTGAGATATTTCAAAATTATTTTCGCTTTTGTTTAGTTCAGAAAGTCCAGAAATCTGGGAAATTCCAGATAAAAGAGAAGATAAGATTTCTGCATATTTAGCTAAAATAGTTTGTGATACTTTTTGAAGTGCTGATATTGTATAAATATTATCTGAATCATAGAAGTTTTCTAAGTAGATACTGAGTTGACTAGTATTTCCGTATGGTACTCCTGAGAATGTGAAAACGCCTAGGTCTCTCTGCCCTATTAACTTTACCATGACTTTTTGGAAAGAGCTGTATTCAGATCTTAAAATATTTAATCTTTGTTCTGCACTGGTATTTAATAATTTTTTAGCTCTATTATTTTTCTTATCTGTATATAGTTTATAACTGATTCTTGATTTTTTCAGTAAGTCGTAAAATGGTATTCCTTCAATGTCAGGAAGATCTGCATCTACTCCATAGCTTTGAATCCAACCATCAGCCAATGAAGATAAAAAGGGTAATAGAGCAATAGACAGTTCAGAATTTACCATAAAAAGATTACTATTTACCATTTTTAGTAAAATTTGGACAGCCTCATTTGTTTCTCTAGTCATTATTAATAATGAGATTTTTTTTAAATTATTCACCTTTATATTCTCTTTTTGAAATTAATTTGATAATATTTTTGCTTTAATTCATTAATTGATTTATAGCGTTTTGTAATATCTGGGTGAGTACCAATTTTCATAAAATTTTCCAATCCCTCATATTCAAACTTAGTAAGTTTGCTAATTCTTCCCGTGATTACAAAATAAATTAATTTTGTTAATGCAAAACATTCATAACTAATATCATAACTTTTAAATCCATATAAATTCAGGTTGGTACTATCGTTCATTGCCCCTTTAACATCTGTATTTGTTGCAGTTAAAAAGCTATTTGATATTTTCCCTAGACCAAAATCGCATAGTTTTATCACTAATAAATCATCATATCTTTTTATCAAAAAATTTTTAGGACTTATATCTCTGTGCAAGATATTTTTAGTTGATAGAAATTCAAATACTCTAATAATTTGAGAACAAATTCTTTGTCTATCATTGAGGGATATTTTATTCCCATTTTTTTGAATATAATCAAATAGATTCATATCAGCTAATTCCATGGTGTATTCATTAGATTCTTTATTGAGTTTGTATACCTCAAGAATATAAGGAAATTGAAGCTGTTTCATTATATTAAATTCTTGATAAAATCTATTTAAGTCTGTTTGTGACAGATTCCTTTTAGCCCGTTTGACTGCAAATTCTTTGTCATAGAAAGCATCATGATATTTGTAAACTTCTGCATAAGAACCACTACCTATAGGTTGCAAACGATATGGAAATTTATCATTGTTTAAATTTGAAGAGACCGAAAAAATTGCTGAGTCGTAAACAATATCTATTTTTGCCATGTCTTCTGGAACTTCACTGCCTCCAGAAGATTTTAAAAATTCTTCAAATCGCTCTAGAACACCACTATAAGTGTCAATGATACAAAAATTTGAACTGTTTAATTCCTTAATTTTGCTTATTCTATCAATGATTTCGATTATTTGAAGGAGTTCTCTACTTGCATCTGCTAAATAATAGTAGTTTAAGTTTTGGATTCTATCATTAAACAATTTAAATAATCTATTTAATCGTAAATGAATATTTGATAATACCAACCCACATTCCATACCAAATGTGTTCTCGTATAAATACAAATTCCCATCGTCTGAAGATTCATTAAAATACTCATCGTTAATTTTTAACATTGTTTTTTTAAACAATGGATTGTTTAAATTTGGGGCTTGTTCCATATGATTAATTATACCATTTTTCTCATTTTCAAAAAGGCTGCCTTCACTATAATCATGCGATTGTATGATATTCAATTAAATAAAAGAGCAATTAAGAGTTTATAAGGTTAATATATAATTGTCGTATTATTTTAATATTTAGTATGCTATAATTCGGATAGCATATTTATGAGGTAAGTTATGAATCTAAAAAAACATTTTAAAGAATTTATAGATAACTGGAAAGACAATCTAAAGATATTTTTATTGTTTTTCTTCTTATCATCCTTTGTATTTTTAGGATTTATTATTAATTCCAAAGATGATTCAGCTATGAAGCTACTTATTTCAATTTTTAAAATTCTTAAGTACAGGTTCTTCTTCTTTGTACTGATTATCATATTTCAAGGAATGGTATTACAAATTTTAATTCACGAAGTCTTTAAGCTTATTTCACTAGAGAAACATAATGATATGAGGCGCTCTTTTAAAACTAGTTACGTACTTACACTAATTATCCTATTAGTATACTTACTAAACACCCTAGCTCTTGATCAGTTTAATTTATTGATCACGATTCTTGGTTTACCTATTTTATCAGTCTATTTTCTACCTGAAAAATTAATACAATTTTTAAAAAAGAAAATGAAGAAACAAGATCAATTTAAGAAGAGTTATCACCCCCGTCGTAAATTTCATTAATCATAACTGCCCATTTTGCTATTTAATATTACTATTCTTTAGACCCTCATTGAGGGTCTCAGACTGAAGACAAAGCTCTTAGAATTGCATTTCTAAGAGCTTTTTGCTCTGTTTAGGAGTATACTAAAAGAAAACAGTTTGTGAGGTAAGGCCATGTTTCACAAAGAAAAGCCAGATTATAACCGCTATCAATACGGGTTCTATACGCTTGATCAGCTTGTTCCTGAGGATCACTTTCTGCGTAAAATCGAGGCTGTGATTGATTTTGACTTCATCTATGACTTAGTTGAGGAGACTTATAGCAGTG
>NZ_JBZFUJ010000024.1:0-12439 GCF_058314475.1 Streptococcus sp. ELY_90 | reverse complement strand
AGGAAAGCCTTTTTATTTTGGTCAAATTCAAGTAAATGCCTTAGTTATTGTCACCTCAGGACATACTTTCTGGAGAATTTTAAAAAAAGACAAACCTCCAAAAAGAAGTTTGTCTTCGGTCTGAGTTAAGCACCCGCTTAACTTTCTTTTTAATTTTCAACTTGATTTTACTTTCAGAAAACGCTATCATATTAATAAGAACCATTTTAAGGGAGGTGAAACAATTGCAGGCACAGCAAACTTTGCACCTGATGGGAACAACGATTGATATCGTGGTTGAAGCCAGCAATGCCAAAGAACTTGTCGAGAGTGCTTGCCAACTTTTAAACATCTACGAGTACCGCTTCAGCGCCAACAGTGATGATTCAGAACTAATGGCTGTCAATCATCAGGCCGGCCGGAAAGCCGTTGCAGTTCATCCTGATTTGTTTGAATTAATCCAAATCGGAAAAGAACACAGTTTAGAGAAACCCGGCAATCTTAATATTGCTATCGGACCTCTGGTACAGACTTGGCGCATCGGATTTGATGATGCCCATCTTCCGGATCCGTCTCAGATCGATGAACAGTTAAAGCTCATCGACCCGCATAATATTATTTTGGATGCTCAAAAACAGACAGTCTTTCTGGCCCAAAAAGGAATGAAGATAGATCTCGGTGCTCTGGCAAAGGGCTATATTGCCGATAAGATTATTGCCTATTTAAAAAATCAAGGCGCTGCTTCTGCTATGATTAATCTGGGCGGCAATCTTTTAGTCTACGGACCTAACTCAAAACGTCCCGGCGGTTTCTGGCATATCGGTATTCAAAACCCTAAAAAACCGCGCAATCAAAATGTTGGGATTGTTAAAGTCTTTAATCAGTCTGTCGTCACATCCGGCATTTACGAACGCCACCTGCAAGTTGGCGGAAAAGATTATCACCATATTTTTGATAAAAACACAGGCTATCCAATCGAAACACAAATGGCAAGTCTCAGTATTATCTCCGATCTGTCGCTTGACGGTGAGATTTGGACGACCCGTCTGTTTGGTCTGCCCATAGCGCTGGCTATGGAGACAATTAATCAAACCAAACATATCGAAGGCATCATCATTACCAGAGATGACCGCCTTGCCGTCTCAAACGGCTTAAAAAATACTTTTATCCCCCTTTACTAAACCTAAAGAAAGAGGTATGACATGATGAAACTTATTGGGTTAGTTGGTACAAATTCAAAAAAATCCACCAACCGCCAATTGCTGCAATACATGCAAAAACACTTTGCTGATAAGGCTGATATTGAACTGGTCGAAATCAAAGACCTCCCCTTATTCAACAAACCGGCCGATAAAAAACTCCCTGAACAAGTAACTGAAATAGCCGCTAAGATTGAAGCTGCTGACGGTGTCATCATTGGCACACCTGAATATGACCATTCGGTTCCTGCTGCTTTGATGAGTGCCTTAGCTTGGCTGTCTTACGGCATCTATCCGCTTTTAAACAAGCCTGTTATGATTACAGGGGCTTCTTATGGAACACTGGGCTCATCACGTGCACAGCTGCAGCTGCGCCAAATCCTCAATGCTCCGGAAATCAAGGCCAGTGTCCTTCCAGATGAATTTTTACTGTCCCACTCTTTAGAAGCTTTTGATAAAGAAGGCAATCTTACTGATTTAGATACCTTCCGAAAGCTTGACGCTGTTTTTGATGATTTTCGTATTTTTGTAAAAATCACTGAAAAACTGTCGAGTGCTCAGGAACTTCTGCACAAAGAAGCAGAAAATTTTGATTGGGAAAGCTTATAAAGCGGATTGAACACGGGCTGAAAGCGTCGAGAAAAAGACAGCCTGTCTGATGCGCCAGCGCATGGCGCGAGGCTCCTATTTTCTTCTCGCTTTCTTCACGCCCTTTGTATCTTATTTAAAGGAGAAAATAACATGAAATTTGTAGGACTTGTAGGCTCAAATGCAGAGCAATCGTACAATCGCAAATTATTGGAATTCATCAGAAAACAATTTAAATTGAAATTTGAATTGGAAGTATTAGAAATCGATGAAGTTCCGATGTTCAATCAGGATCAGGATTGGAAAGAAAGCTTCCAGCTGAGGCTTTTGTACAATAAAATCACACGCGCAGACGGTGTTATTATTGCGACCCCTGAACACAATCACACCATCACTGCTGCCTTAAAAAGCGTTTTAGAATGGCTTTCCTGTGAGGTACATCCCTTTGAAAACAAACCGGTCATGATTGTCGGTGCTTCTTACTACGATCAAGGAACATCACGCGCACAGGTTCATCTGAGAAAAATTCTAGATGCACCGGGAGTTAATGCCTACACCCTTCCGGGAAATGAATTCCTGCTCGGCAAAGCCAAAGAAGCTTTTGATGATAAGGGCAATATTATTAACAAAGGCACTGTCGAATTTTTGGAAACCTGTTTAGATAATTTTGTAAGTTATGTAGGAGTGGTATCAAAATTGCAAAAACCAAAACCAATTGAACCAGAAGACTTAGACTGCAACCATCCTATTGCAACATCTGTTACAGAAGTTGATCCGGACGATCCCGAATGGGTTGAAAAAGTTGCTGAGGTTACAGGTGCTGTTTCAGGAGATACCTATGTCAAACTGGATCACGGTATTTTGACAGTTGACCAGATCAATATGTTCTTGAAGGCTATGCCTTTCGAGTTAACATATTCTGATGACAACAACCAGTTCTTATATTATAATAACGCTCATCAAGATCCAGATACCATGTTTGCCAAACGTGTACCGTCGCAATCAGGCAGCCGCTTGTCAACGGTTCACAACAGTCTTCCCCCTGAACGAATGAAAAATGTCGAATGGGTCATCGGAAGCCTGCGCAACGGCAACGAAGAATACGTCCGCACACTTGTTCCAAACCCAAATCCGTCTGTGATTAACACCCATAACTATCAGGCGATGTACTATCCGGATGGTTCTTTTGCAGGAATCAACGAAATTGTCTTTAATTTCAGACCTTGGCTGGACTGGTATCTGCAGACAACCGGTCAAAGATTAGTCGGCGGTGCTGCAGGGGCTGACGCGACTTCAGGTGCTTCTGACAGCAGTTCCGGCGGCAGCGACGCAACCTCAGGGGCATCAGGCAGCACCGATGCAGGAGCTGCTGATGCGACTTCGGGCGCTTCTTCTCACTGATTTTTAGGATAGGTTAAAAAGGACAGGGACAAACGATTTAGCTACCGCTTGTCTTCTGTTTTTTACTTTAAAAAATGATAGATGCTTGCTGCAAGCAAAAACAGCTGTCACTGGCAGCTGTTTTTCTGTGGGTAAAGTGAGGTTAATCCAGCAATCCGGCTTTTTTCAGATAGTTGTGTGCTACTGTCTTTGCAGATTTGCCTTTTTCCTTGACTTGATAATTCATCTCACTCATCTGGGCTTCGGTGATTTTACCAGCCAGACGATTTAAAATCTTTTTGAGTTCCGGATGCTTTTTCAGCAATTCTTCCTTGAGCAAAGGTGCTCCCTGATAAGGCGGGAAGAGCTGTTTATCATCTTTTAGAACCAGCAGATTATAGGCTTTAATTTCTGAATCTGTTGAGTAGGCATCTGTTATGGCAACATCACCATTTTGAATGGCTTGATAGCGCAGAGCCGGCTCCATGGTAGAGACCTGCAAATTGAGACCGTAAAGAGTTTTCAGACCTTTATTGCCATCTTCTCTGTCATTAAATTCCAGAGTAAAGCCGGCCTTAGCAGAATTTTCGACTTTCTTTAAGTCAGAAATTGTTTGAAGGCCGTTTTCCTTGGCAAAGGTTTTTTTAACTGCTACAGCATAGGTATTCTGGTATTTCATCGGTTTTAAATAAACAAGATTATCTTGTTTTAAAATCCCGTCGCGTGCTTCCTGATAAACCTTTTGTGGATTGGTAGATGTCTGAGGAGGATTCTTTAACAGACTGGCAGTAACAGTTCCTGTAAATTCCGGATAGATATCAATATCCCCTTTTTTCAAGGCTTCATACAGGAAACTTGTCTTACCAAAATTAGGCTTGACCGTCACCGACAGATTGCTGTCCTGTTCGATTAATTCCTTGTACATATTAATCAAAATTTCAGGTTCAGGTCCCATCTTGCCGGCGATAACAATCTCTTCTTTATTCTGGCTGGCCTTTATCATGTTGGGCAGATAAGAGGCACCCAAACCGATTATCATAATCAAAAAGGCCAAGATTATCTTTTTCAAAGATGCTTTTTCCAAAATCTTGATAGCCAGATTGAACAAAATCGCTAAAAGCGCTGAAGAAATGGCACCGATTAAAATCAAGGAACTGTTATTGCGGTCAATCCCCAACAGAATAAAGGAACCAAGACCTCCGGCACCTATCAGCGCTGCCAAGGTCGCTGTTCCAATAATCATGACGGCTGCTGTTCTGACACCGGAAATCATAACCGGCATAGCCAGAGCAAGTTCGAATTTTTTAAGCCGCTCCCACTTAGTCATCCCAAAAGCCTGACCAGCTTCAACCAGACTGGGGTCAATAGTCGTTAGACCTGTGATGGTATTTTGCAAAATGGGAAAAAGCGCGTAAATAACCAGAGCAGTAACAGCCGGCACTGTTCCAATCCCTACAAAGGGAATAAAAAGTCCCAATAATGCTAGAGAAGGAATGGTCTGAAAGATCCCTGAAATCTGCAAAACAATCTCTGTCAGACGCTTGCGGTGGCTGATGACGATGGCCAAAGGAATCGCAAGGATCATAGCCAGTAAGAGCGACAGCAAAGAAATTTGCAAGTGTTCCACTAAGGACTGCAGCCAATCAGCAAAACGGTCTTGGAAGGTCGTGATTAAATCCGTCATTGTCTGTCACCTCCAAATAAGTCTGCCACAAATGCATTAGCAGGAGACTTCTCAACTTCCCTAGGACTGGCCAGCTGAACGATTTTCCCTTTTTGAAAAACAGCTACCCGATCCGCTAACTTCTTCGCTTCATCGATATCGTGAGTCACAAAAACGATTGTTATCCCTAGCTCTTTTTGAAGAGAAAGCGTCAGATCCTGCAGCTGTTTTCGAGAAATCGGATCCAAAGCCGAAAACGGTTCATCCATCAAAAGGATAGAAGGGTTAGCGATGATAGCTCGTAAAATCCCGACCCGCTGCTGCTCGCCGCCTGATAAATCTCTAGGATAGCGCTCCAAATACTTATCCGCACCCAGTCCGACTTTATTGAGTAAATCCTTGGTTTTTTCCAAGCGCTCCTCTTTTGGCCAACCCTTCATCTCAGGAATCAGTTCAATGTTTTCCCTGACTGTCAGATTCGGGAAAAGAGCAATTTGCTGCAAAACATAACCTGTCGACAGGCGCAAATCCCGCAAAGGAAGGGCTGTGACAGCCTGCTCGTTCAAATAGATTTTCCCCTGACTGGGTTCAATTAAACGGTTGATCATCTTTAGCGTTGTTGTTTTGCCGCTGCCGCTGGGGCCGATTAGGACAAAGAATTCCCCTTCTTCAACTTCAAAATTGAGGTCATCCAGCACCTTTTCCTGTCCGTAAGACTTGCTGACATTTTCAAAACGAATCATAGTTTCTCCTTCCACCTGGGACTGGCGGCTTCTAAATTTTGCATCACCTTAGTCAGATCTTTTTCAAACTGCTGAATTTCTTCTTGCGAGAAACCCTTGTAAAAAATTTGGCCTAAGGCTTGACTGACTTTCTCGCCGACAGTTTGCTGCGATTTTCCCAGATCTGTTAAATAATAGCAGCGCTTGCGTTTGTCTTTAGGATGGGGCTGTGAAACAATTAAGCCTTGTGTTTCTAAGCGCTTTAACATCTTAGTCAGCGTATTATTAGCCAGTCCGGTCTTTATGGCTATATCCGTTGCTGTCAAGGGCTCTGTCAGCCAAAGGCAGCTCAGAATTTTGCCCTGCTCTCCTGAATAAACAGCTCCTTCTTCGTCAGCCAGAAGCCTGTTGAACAGGCGCCCGTTCAAAAGATTGATGTGACTGATTAAATAACCGCCTCTTGCTAGTTCAATCATGTGATCTCCTTTGCATTTATTTCTAAATAGAATTATTTTAAGTATACAATTTTTCTTTTGAAAAATCAATTATTTCTATATAGAAAAAGACAGGACCGAATTTAAAAAATTTTTCCGCTAAATTCCTTGTCCTGTCTTTAGTTATTTTTTATAACGATAGAAACCGTTTTACTTAGTCTAAACGACTCTTTTTACTCTTTAATTGCTGTTTCTTTTCAATTATCTTAAGAAAATCTATCTTTAATCAGCAAGCAGTCCTAATTTTTCAAAGGCGTTAAACAGTCCGTCGTCTTCAACATCATCTGTCACCATATCTGCCATGGCTAAAATTTCAGGTCCGCCATTGCCCATGGAAACCCCTGTCTCACAGTATTCCAGCATAGGAATATCCACTTTGGCATCACCAAAAGCAACCGTATCTTGTTTATCGGCAGCCAGATGCTGCAAGAGGACATCAATAGCGTGAGCCTTGGTGATATCTTTGACACCCAAATCACCGAAAAGCGCTGTTTCTCCTCGACCGCCCCAAGTTCTGACTTTCAGATCAGGAAAGGCTTTTTGGGCATCCAGATAGTCTTGATAAGAATCAAGTACGAAACTGATTTTGTTGAGGTCATCACGGTAAAGGTCACCGCCAAAAACAAGACCGTGCAAGGCATCTTCGACCTCTTGATGTTCAACTTCTGCTGACGTTTTCCCTTTGCGCATGCTATAAATTCTGAGGGTTTCGCGTGCACGCTCTTTGAAGTTCCTGCTGGCAAAAAGGCCGTTGTTGCTTTCCAGATAAAATTCCAGGCCGCGTTCGTGCAGCCAATCAACAGCAGCTTTAGCCTCCGCAGGAGAAAGCAGCTGGTGCATAATGACCTGACCGTCATATTCCACATAAGAGCCGTTGCCGCCAATCATACCATCCAAACCGATAGCCCAAAGTTCCGGCTGTACTTCTGCCCGGCTGCGTCCTGTTGAAATAAAGACCAGATGACCATTTTGCCGCGCCTTGCGGATAGCTGTTATGGCTGACTGAGGAATGCGATTGTGATAATCCACCAGAGTTCCGTCTACATCCAAAAAAACAATCTTTCTGTCCATCTATATACTCCTAATGATTTTCTAGCTTTATTATAAGTCACGAAGCCTGTAAAAAGATAGTGCCATTCTTTTAATATCTGATACTATCATACTATTTTAAAAGAATAGCAAAAAGCCAAGGCTTTTAACTGCCTTGACGTTGCTTTTGAGCTTGTTTTTTATAAACATGGTCTTTGATGATTTGGTAGAGACTGGCTAAAATCGGAACTGCAACCAGCATGCCGACAATCCCTGCCAATGCGCCGCCAAGTGTAATAGCCAAAAGCACCCACATTGACGGCAAACCGATTGAGCCGCCGACCACTCTCGGATAAATGACGTTGCCTTCAAATTGCTGCAAAAGAACGATAAAAATCAGGAAAATGATGGCCTGTGAAAATGACTGGGTCATGATTAAAATAAGACCGATGGTCACCCCGATATAGGCACCTACAACCGGTATTAGGGCTGTAAAAGCAATCAAGATACCGATAGTCGCGGCATAAGGCAAACCAAGCAGCATCATCCCTACTGCAGTCAGACTGCCCAAAATCATAGCCTCTAAGGTTTGACCGACAAAAAAGCCGTGAAAGCGCTGATGTAAGATATCACGAAGATAATGGACTTTCTTAGCATGACGCCCAAGATAAGTATCTACCAGAAGATTAAACTGATAACCTAATTTTTCCTTATTGGCCAGAACATACATGGAAAAAATGATACTGACAAAAATGGAAATTACGGCTGAGGCAATAGATGTTACCGAAGCCAGAACATTGGTCAATACACCTAAAAACTGACTTAAAATTTGCCGGCTGTAATCCGAGATTAAGCTGCTGAGCTGTGTCTCTGTCCCAAAGGCTGCTAAAATTTTTGAAACCCATTTGTTGTGCTGAACGTCATTGATAAGCGCCTGAATGTCTTTGGGATCGATAGCTAAGAGTGACTGAAGACTGGCAATCAAATCCGGCAGGACAATGGTGAAAATTAATGTGACAACAAGAACAAAAGTAGCATAAGCCAAAACCATGGTCAAAGGACGCTTAGCCTTTTGCAGCTGAGGTGATTTTAGCAGCTTATCGTACAGCCTTTCATAAGCACTCATGACAATGTTGACAATATAGCCGATTGCTGCGCCCGCTAAAAAAGGAGACAGAGCAGAAAAGAAAGTATGGAGTAATTCTGCTCCCTTAAACCAATTTGTCATAGCTGCATAGCAAATGACAAAAACGAAAACAGGATACAAAATATAATTTTTATTAAGTTTCATAAGCTCTATTATACACTAAAATCAGATGAAAGCTAAGGTTTTCGTTTGCTGCTTTCCTTGAGCGACACAGACCTGCCAAGTGCATTATCCCAGATGAGCTCAAGAATCTAAAGGGGTACATACAAGCAATTCTTATTAGCTCAAAAGACAGATGATGTTTATCGGCTGCTATTTTGCGGTTTGATTGTGCAATCTTGTCAGCAGCTTTTCCGAGCAGGGATGGCAAAAGGCAATAACCCGCCCGGTCATCAGCATAGCAACAACTGTCCCAAGCCCAATACCTAAAAAGCCCTGTTTGAAAAACCAGCCTAAAAATAAGGCAATGAGAATGCAAGCGGCATCCAAAAGATTTTTGCCAAAACCGAAATTTCTGCGGCAGACAAAACCCAGCGTATTTGCCAGACCGTCCGCAGGATTGGGAATGACCTGCATGGCAATTGTTAAGGAAGCGCCGACCCCGGTTAATACAATAGCTATAAAAAGCAGCAGCCACTTGGACAACGGACTTTGCGGTATAGGTAAAATATTGTCATAAAGCTGAATAAAAAAACTGGTCAAAAAACTGGCAATGACCTGCAGCAGCTGTACCGCTTCAAAATTCTTCCTCAAAAGGCAATACTGCAGGAAAATCAAAAAACAGTAATAGATAAATGTGGCTGTCCCAATCGAAAGCTTGAAAATCTGTGCAGCATTATAAGCAACCGAAATAACAGGAGACACTCCTAACTGTGTTTTCGTATTGAGACAGATTCCCGCTGCCAAAATAACAATTCCCAGCAAATAAATCAACAGCTGCTTCAACCCTATTTTCTTTGTGTCCAACTCATCACCAAACTTTCTAAACTTCAAGTTTTATCACAACAAACCAATCGCCTGACGTTTTCTCGTTGAAATACCAAACCTTAAAAAGCGGCTTAAGCCGCTTTAGGTTGTAGACAAACTCTCAAAACTAAATTTTCTCTAAAATTTCAACATAAAATAGTATCACTTTTCTATTTTGTAAAATAATATAGAAACGATCAAAACCTGCCCCGATACTTTCCGATGTAGCAAAAGAGGCAGAAACTTACTGTTTCTGCTTCTCGGAGATTTTGAGACCTAGGCTCAAAATCTAGGTATGGAATTCCGAAGGAAGTCGCTACCGTCCGTGCTACCTAAGGAAAGTATCATAACAAAATATTACTTTTTGAGAAAATAGACTTTTTCTTCAGTCTGAAGCGGCTTAAGCCGCTTTTTTGTCCTTAATCAATGTCTGTTCCATTTGACGCTATGACTTGCTTGTACCAGCCAAACGACTTTTTCTTGGAACGCTTAAGAGTGCCATTGCCGGCATTGTCGCGGTCAACATAGATGAAACCGTACCGTTTCTTCATTTCACCTGTTCCTGCTGATACCAGATCAATACAGCCCCAAGTGGTATAGCCCCAAAGTTCAACACCATCTTCATTGATCGCAGCATTCATGGCTTTGACATGTTCGCGCAGATAATCAATGCGATAGTCATCTTCAACATAGCCGTTTTCATCCGGCACATCCACTGCACCAAGGCCGTTTTCAACAATAAACATTGGTTTTTGGTAGCGGTCCCAGATCGTATTTAAAGTAATCCGAAGACCAAGCGGATCAATCTGCCAGCCCCACTCTGACGATTTCAAATAAGGATTCTTAATGGAAGCAAAGATATTTCCCTGTGTTTTTTCATTTGCCTTTGGATCGGCAGAAGCAACACGGCTGGAATAATAAGAGAAAGAAACAAAGTCAACGGTGTTTTCTTTCAGAAGCTGCAGGTCCTCATCAGTCATGACAATGTTCAGACCGTCGCGCTCGAATTGCTTTTTAGCATAAGTTGGATACTCCCCGCGCGCCTGCACATCGATAAAGAAATAGTTGGAACGGTCTTCCTGCATAGCTTTCCAGTAATCATCAGGATTGCAGGTATTTGGATAATACTGACCGGCAGCCAGCATGCAGCCAACCTTGTTATCAGGGTCAATTTCGTGAGCTAATTTAGTTGCGATAGCTGATGCGACCAATTCATGGTGAGCAGACTGATACTTCACTTCTTCTTCGTTTTCGCCCTCTTCAAAATAGAGACCTGCACCCATAAACGGCGCGTGAAGAATCATATTGATTTCATTGAAAGTCAGCCAATACTTGACCAGTCCTTTATAACGCGTAAAAAGGGTGCGGCAGAGACGTTCGTAAAACTCTAACATCTTACGATTGCGCCAGCCGCCGTATTCTTTAATCAGATGCATCGGACAGTCAAAATGCGTAATGGTCACCAGCGGCTCAATACCGTACTTATGGCATTCTTTGAACAAGTCTTCATAGAACTGCAAACCGGCTTCATTAGGTTCTGCTTCATCTCCCTTAGGGAAAATGCGTGTCCAGGCAATCGACAGACGGTAGGTTTTAAAGCCCATTTCGCCGAAAAGCGCAATATCTTCCTTGAAATGATGGTACATATCAATGGATTCTTTGGCCGGATAGAAATAACCGTCCTCAAAGTCGAACATTTTCTTTTTTCCGGCAATAATAGGAAAACGGTCTTCACCGATCGGTACGACATCAACATTAGCCAATCCGCGGCCGTCAGCATCATAAGCCCCTTCGCATTGGTTGGCAGCTGTCGCGCCTCCCCATAAAAATCCGTCTGGAAATGGTTTTAAAGTTGTCATTTGCTTCTCCTTTTATTTCTATGCAGTCTGCGCAATCAGATTCATTGATCAGCGCTCTTCTTCCTTGATATACAGCCTTTTGTCCTGAACCGGATCAGTAACAGACAGCAGATCAAATCGGCCTTTTTCATAAGTAAATTTTAAAATTGTACAGTTAGTCATGCGGATAGGCGGATAGTTGGCGATGACCTGACGGTAAAACTGAGCAATAGCTGCTCCGTGGCTGACCATAAGAATGCTTGAAGGGTCTTTTTCAGCTTCCAACACCTGACGGATCGTTTGTTCCATTCGCTGCCGAACATCTAAATACGATTCCCCGCCGTAAGTTACAAAATAGTCACCATAACCGATATCACCCTGCAAGGGAGGGTTGAGGTATTCCTGCTGACCCTCGAAAGCGCCAAAATCCTGCTCTTTCAGCCCTTTCAGCCGCAGGTAGTCAGTTCGTCCGCTGGCTAATTCAGCTGTGTCACAGGCCCGTTCCTGCGTGGAGGCATAAATGCTGTCAAAAACAATTCCCTTTTGATCAAAATAATGCTTAGCAGCCTTGGCCTGTTCAATACCCAGCTCAGTCAGCGGCGAATCACTGGCTCCCTGAATGCGCTTTTGCACATTAAAGCGTGTTTGCCCGTGCCGCATTAGATAAAGTATTCGCACTGGACTAAAATCTCCTTTATAATTCAATTATAGTTCAATTTTTTGTTCAGTCAGCGGATCAATGACACTGACTAAATTCAGCTGGCTGGCAGAATACTCAAACTGACAGACAGCGCAATTGCCAAAACGAAATCCCTGCGGGAGCTTCTGCTCAAGCTTTAAAATAAGACCGTAAAGAGCTGCCCCGTGGCTGACCATGAGATTTGTCTGTTCTTCTTCACCGGCAAGTACTTCTGTAATCGTATCATAAACACGCTGACCGACCTGAATAATATCCTCACCGCCGTAGGGAACCAGTAAATCCTCGAAAGAATTGCTGCCCGGTCTGAATTTTGGCAGTAAAAGCTCTGGCTGAGCCTCAAAAATACCGAAATTCATTTCTTTGAGCCCCTTCAACTGCTGATAGGGAAGATCGGTAATCAGTTTCAAAGTATCTGTCGCTCGTTCTTGGGTTGAAGAATAGGCTCTGTCAAATAAAATTCCCTGTTTCTGAAAATAATCTCTGGCTTGCTTTGCCTGAGCAATACCTTTTTCAGTCAAAGGGGAATCGCACCACCCCTGAACCCGTTTTTGTGTGTTAAATAAAGTTTCTCCGTGGCGCATGAGATAAAGTATCTGAGCCATTCTTACACTCCTTATATTATATTTAGTGCAGTTAGCTACTGCCAAAGCCCAAGTGATACACTTGGAATAAGCCACTGTGGATTAGTTAATCTTCTCCAATCGCTTGACGATTTCGAAAAGGCTCTAACCACA
>NZ_JBZFUJ010000023.1:0-12673 GCF_058314475.1 Streptococcus sp. ELY_90 | reverse complement strand
GCAGGAAAGCCTTTTTATTTTGGTCAAATTCAAGTAAATGCCTTAGTTATTGTCACCTCAGGACATACTTTCTGGAGAATTTTAAAAAAAGACAAACCTCCAAAAAGAAGTTTGTCTTCGGTCTGTAATATATATATATATATATATATATTTGTAAACATTTTGTCATTTTTCTAAAAAACATAGACTATAAAAAACCCAAGTCCACATGAACTTAGGTTTTCTTATTCCTAGAAATGTTAACCTGCAAAGCTGTTCCAAATAACAGCGATAAGGAGGGCCGGCAGGAGATTGGCGACTTTGACCTTTGTATCGAAGGCCAGATTAGTGCCGATACAAAAGATAATCGCGTTGCCCACAAGGGCTATACCATCAACGGCCTGACTTGACAGAAAATTTCCTGCTAAAGCTGCTAAAAGCGTGACGCCGCCCTGAAAAACAGCTACCGGAATGGCTGAAAAGATGGCGCCTCGGCCTAAGGAGGCTGACAAAATAGCAATGATAATCAAATCCAGCACACCCTTAGCCAGCAGGATAGAAGCATCGCCGTAAATACCATCTTGAATAGAGCCGACAACAGCCATCGCTCCGACACAGACGGTGCAGGTTGCTGTGACAAAGCCGTCAACAAACTGACTGTCTCCTTGGCTGCCTGTTTTGCGTTTGAGAAAATCACCGAACTGCTCAATGCGTGCCTCGATCTGACAGAGCTCACCCAGAACAGCACCAAGAGCCATACTGATAATCAGCAGAAAACTATGCCCGCTTTGAAGATGATTGTTATCAACCGCCATCATTTTCCCAAAAACACCGGCAATGGCTAAAAAGATGACCGCTACACCTGTTGCCTGCATCAGGGTTTTCTGCAGCTGGGGTTTGAGATGGTTTTTAAATCCCAGCCCCAAACCGCCGCCAACTATAATCAAAGCAACATTCATTACAGTGCCCAATGCTAATTCTCCTTCTCTTTATCAGAGATGGTCAGCGACAGCGGCCAAAAGCTCTTGAATAGCTCCGGCGTCTGTTCCGCCAGCCATAGCCATGTCAGGTTTTCCGCCGCCGCGGCCGGAAACAATTGGTGCGAGTTCCTTAATCAAATTGCCGGCGTGGATGTCCTTACTCTTGCTGGCAACAAGAACATTGACCTTTTCACCGATACTTGCTGCTAAAACAAGAACGTCTGAGTAGTCTTTTTGCTTCCAATTATCAGCAAAGGTGCGCAGAGCACCTGCATCGGAAACCTCAACTTGACTGGCAATGTAGCGAAGACCGTTTGCTTCTTTCACCTCTTTGAAAATATCGCCGGCTGCAGCCGCAGCTGCTTTTTCTTTCAATTCGGCATTTTCTTTTTGCAGCTGGTGAAGCTGTTCCTGAAGGGCAGCGACCTTGCTTACAACTTGATTCATTTGCGGCACCTTAAGGGTTGCAGCAATTTCTTTGAGGCTGTCTTCTTCCTCGCGGTAAGCCTCAAAGGCTTCTTTGCTGGTTACTGCCAGGATGCGGCGCGTCCCTGAACCAATACCTTCTTCTTTGACAATCTTGAAGATGCCGATTTCAGAAGTGTTCTTCAGGTGAGTACCGCCGCACAGCTCTACCGAGTAATCTCCAATGGAAACGACACGGACATTTTTCCCGTATTTTTCGCCAAAGAGAGCCATAGCTCCCATCTTCTTCGCCGTATCAATATCTGTTTCAATAGTTGTCACGGGAACAGCTTGCCAGATCTGTTCATTGACTTCGGCTTCAATGCGGCGGAGCTCTTCAGCTGTAACAGCTTCAAAATGCGTAAAGTCAAAGCGCAGGAAGCCTTCTTCGTTGAGAGAACCGGCCTGAGTAGCGTGATTGCCGATGACATTGTGAAGCGCAGCGTGGAGCAAGTGAGTTGCCGTGTGGTTTTTCATGACACGATTGCGGCGTTCATGGTCAATTTCCAGCCTGTAAACTGTTCCGACTGACAAGCTGGCCAAAACTTCTACCGTGTGCAAAGGCTGACCGTTTGGTGCTTTTTGAACATCTGTCACCCGCGCAACGGTATCTCCCTTATCATTTTTGATAAGACCATGGTCAGCGACCTGACCGCCCATTTCAGCGTAGAAAGGTGTTTCTGCAAAGACAAGAAGAGCCTCTCCTTCTGAAACCGCTTCGGTGCGCTCATTGTCTACAATGATAACAGACAGCCTACTGTCGAGAGCTTCATTTTCATAATTAAAGACTGACTTTTCAGTTATACTTGACAGGGTTTCATTTTGCATACCCATTGAGCCGCCTTTAACGACGCTGGCGCGAGCCCGTTCCTGCTGCTCTTTCATGGCAGCTTTAAAACCATCATGGTCGATCTTAAAGCCTTGATCTTCAGCCAATTCTTCGGTCAATTCTACAGGGAATCCATAGGTATCATAGAGCTTGAAGATATCCTGACCGGCAAGCATATCCTTGCCTGCTTTTTTAAGCTCAGCCAGCAATTGATCCAAGTGGCCTGAACCGGCATCAATGGTGCGGGCAAAAGTTTCTTCTTCACGTTTAACGATTTTTTGAATAAAGTCTTGTTTTTCCAAAATTTCTGGATAATAAGACTCCATAATTTGTCCGACCGTCGGAACCAGTTTATACAAGAAGGGCTCGTTGATACCAAGGCGGCGTCCGTGCATGACAGCACGGCGCAGCAAACGGCGCAGAACATAGCCGCGTCCTTCATTTCCGGGAAGAGCCCCATCACCAATAGCAAATGAAAGTGAGCGAATGTGGTCGGCAATGACCTTAAAGCTCATATTGTCACCGTCCGGATCGTAAGTTTTACCGGATAATTTTTCAATCTCACGGATGATTGGCAGGAAGAGATCAGTTTCAAAATTGGTCTTAGCCCCCTGCATGACTGCCACCAAGCGTTCTAAACCAGCTCCCGTATCAATGTTTTTATGCGGCAGTTCCTTATACTCAGAGCGCGGAACAGCAGGATCTGCATTGAATTGAGACAGTACGATATTCCAAATTTCAATATAGCGGTCATTTTCGATATCTTCAGCTAAGAGGCGGACACCCAGATGATCCGGGTCAAAGTCCTCTCCGCGGTCAAAGAAAATTTCGGTATCCGGTCCTGAAGGGCCGGCACCGATTTCCCAGAAATTATCCTCAATCGGAATCAAGTGGCTGGGATCTACGCCGACCTCAATCCAGCGGTTGTAGGACTCCTTGTCATCCGGATAATAAGTCATGTAGAGCTTGTCTTTGGGAAAATCAAACCACTCAGGGCTGGTCAAAAGTTCAAAGCCCCATTTGATGGCATCATCGCGAAAATAATCGCCGACCGAAAAATTGCCCAGCATCTCAAACATGGTGTGGTGGCGGGCAGTTTTGCCGACATTTTCAATATCATTGGTCCGAATCGCCTTTTGCGCATTGGTAATACGAGGATTTTCAGGGGTTACTGACCCATCAAAGTATTTCTTCAGCGTTGCGACTCCTGAATTAATCCAGAGCAGGGTCGGATCGTTGACGGGAACCAGATTAGCAGACGGTTCGATCGCGTGATCCTTAGATTTCCAAAAATCCAGCCACATCTGGCGTACTTGAGCACTTGTTAATTGTTTCATCTTGTATGAATTCCTTTCTTATTTCGAATTATTTTCAAGTTCCTTGACATAGTCAATGGCAATCACTAGCGAGATAACCAGGTCAGAATAAACCTCATCATAGACCTGAATCGTGTAGGTTGAAGCCAGTTTAAACCACTCCTGCGAAATGCGGGCAATGACCTGGCCGTCATGCAGCAGTTCAAAATCCATATCCCAGAAATTGCCTTGGACGGTGATGCCTAAATGATCAATACTGTAACGAGGCTTGAAAAAGGTCATTTCTTTTCTAATAGTAAAATGCTGACCGTTTGCCATACTGACATCAAAGGCAGCAGGGAAAGCAAACACCCGTTTTTCAATTTTACTGACAGGATTTTCCGCCATGTCCTTAACAGTAAAAGTCTTAGGAATCTTAAAGAGGCTTCCCTCTACTTGATAGCAGTCTATTCCCAGTTCATCACTGATGGTAAATTTGCCGGCCATAGACCACATTTTTTCCTTGATTTTAAATTCTTTTGCCATACACCTGTCCTTAAACAAAGACAAGTCCATCAAACGAAGGGCGAAAAAACCGCGGTACCACCTTCATTCAATGAACTTGTCATTCTTATTTTCGTATTCAATTTAACAATCAAGCAGCAAGATCTCTCGCTTTGCATAGCTCGCATCAACCGCTATTTTTCTGGGGCAAAGAGGTGAAAAATCAATTCTTGATAGAACAATTATACTGTCTTTTACAGCATTCGTCAATCCTTACAGACTACTCTGCTGCTGTTGTTTCAGCATCTGTCGTTTGGTCATCGGCAGCTGTTGTTGAATCAGCGCTTGAAGCTGCTGTTGTCGTTGTTGAATCAGATGAGGAAGAATCACCTGCTGTGGCATATTGTGAGAGGATCTCACTGAACGCCTTGTCTTTAACTTTTACATTAGCTTTCTTGAAGGCCTTGCCGATAACGGCATTGCGGAAATCAGTGTCTGTTAGTTTTTGATTGATGATAATTTCTTTCAGACGCTTTTTGTAAGCCTTCCAGTCAGCGTTTTTGCTTTCTTTCTTAGTTACCTTGACAATGTAATAGACAGGCTTGTACGTTGAAGAATCGGCTGTTGTAATAACATCAGACACACCGTCTTTGTCAAGCGCAAAGGCAGCTGTCAGCACCTGACTCGGAAGATCTGTCGAACCTGAGTCAAATGTGTATTCTGTTTTATCACCCTTAGTATTGTCTTTGGCGATTTTGGCAAAGTCTGCTCCGTCTGCTTTGGCATCTTCTAAGACAGATTTGGCCTTGCTTTCGTCATCCAGCTGGATAATCTGAGCCGTTACTTCCGGCTTGTAATCCTCATAAGCCGCCTTATAATTGGCATCTGTCAATTCTTTTTCAGCTTCTTCTTTCACCGCATATTCCAACAACTTTTCAGAACGAATTTGTTTCTTGTAGGATTCTTTAGTATAGCCGCGGGATACCAGGATACTTGAGAAAGAATCTCCGTAATATTTTACTGCTTCGTTATAGGCTTTGGTGACTTCTTTGTCAGAAACTTTGTCTCCGTATTGTTTTTCAAAGACTTTTGAAATGACCAGAGACAGCACAGCTTGTTTCGAAGCGGTTGACTCTTTAACTTCATTATAAAAGTCTGAGACAGTGATGGTGTCACCCTTCATCGTAATGATTTTGCTGCTTTGTGATGTCTTGGAACAAGCCGCCAATGTGACAACAGAAAGCAAGGTCACAAGTCCTGTAACAATCGTACGTTTTTTCATTCTTGATAAACTCCTTTTTGTCATTAACCCTTTCATTATATCATAATTTCTTAAAGATGACTTAATCGGGCAGTTTGGCTTCTTTAGTATTCTTACGAATCATCAGCAGACCGTCGCCAAGCGGCAGGAGACTGGCTGTCAGATCAGGATTTGTCAGGGTCGCATCAAATAATTTCTGCAGACCGCGGTAGATAGCTCGTTGACTGCGATGAATCTCGTCCAGCGGCTTTGTCACATCGCCCCCTTGAAAAACATCATCCATAACAACAAGGCCGCCAACTGTCAAATGCTCTAAAACAGCCGGCAAAAAAACAATATACTTTGATTTTGCCGAATCCATAAAGACAAAATCATAAGTCTCGTCAAGATCAGCTAACATTTCCGAAGCTTCTCCTTCAATCAGACGAATCTGCCTGCGGCTGTCGTATGCAGCAAAATTCTCCTTGGCCAGAGCAATCATCTCAGGATTGCGGTCAATCGTTGTGATTTCGGCCGAAGGAGCACTTTCAGCCATTAAAAGTGCTGAAAAACCAATAGCTGTCCCGATTTCAAGAATTCTTTGGGGCTGCAAAAGCTCCAGCAAAAGACGAAAGTAGGCAGCTGTCTCCGGCGGGATGATCGGAATATTTTCAGACTGTGCAAAATCTTCCAATTTTTTTAGAAAACCTGTATTCTGGGCCTGCTGCTCACGCATAAAGCGAACAACTTCTTCTTTTACTACAGGCCGGCGCATATTGCGGTTGGCATTTTTACTGTACGTTTTAACCATAATGTCTTTATTATAACAAAAATTCTCTGGGCAGTGCCAGAGAATTCTTCCTTAAAGCTCTTCCAGCAGAAGCAAGTCTTTCAAAGTCTCAATCTTACGATTGTCAGCTGAGTCAGGCTGATGGAGATTGATAGAGTGGATACCGGCATTTGCTGCCGCTTCTGCATCCAGCCTGCGGTCACCGATATAATAGACTTGCGATTTATCCAAACCATACTTATCCACCAGATAGCAGATTCCTTGAGGATGGGGGTTTCTGGCAAAACCATTGGCAGAGGTAATGACCTCCGTGAAAAATCGGTCAATCCCCAAGCGCTCAAGCACTGATTGCGTTGTCGCTCCCTTGTGGGTATAAATGAAATGCTGGGTGCCCTTTTCCTTGGTTTTCTGCAGAACCTCTTTAGCGTAAGGCATGAGGCTGATCATATGGTCACGTGCTTCTTGCTCACGATTAAAAAAAACCAGCAATTCGTCAAAAGACAGATGGTGTTCAGCTGCCAGCTTTCTTAACAAACTGCCGACCGATTCTTTAATAATATAATCCATAACCCAGTCCTCATCAAAGGGCAGGCCATAGGACTTATAAAGCAAGATCAAAACCTCACGAATGGCTCCATAGGACTCCACCAGAGTCCCATCAAAATCCCAGATAAAAGCTGTCATAAAATTTTTTCCTACACTCATAAATTATGCCCAATCACTTTTTTCAAACCAGCAATAAGTAATTTTTAAAATTATTATACTTAATTGTAACATAAAAGGCAGGACTATCTAAACAATTATTAACAGTTTAGTTTAGATAATCCTGTTTTTTGTTTTGATTTAAGTTCTTAAAAATCTGTTATCTTAAATCTTCGCCATTAGATGCAATAACTTTTTGATACCAAGCAAAACTATCTTTTTTCAGACGTTTACCTGAACCATTCCCATAATCATCAAGGTCCACATAGATAAAGCCATAACGCTTTGACATTTCACTTGAAGAACATGAAACGATATCAATTGGCCCCCAAGCATAGTACCCGCGAACATCAACGCCATCTTTAATAGCTTCTTTCATTTGCTCAATATGAGCACGATAGTAATCTATTCGATAATTATCATGGACTTCTCCGTCAATAAGCTCATCATAATAGCCTACTCCATTTTCAGTTACATAAATAGGTTTTTGATACCGATCCCAGAATTTATTTAACAAAACCCTAAAACCTATAGGATCAATTGTCCAACCCCAGGGATTGGCAGGTAGAGCTTTATTTCTATAGGATTCATTCCCTTTTTCATAGCTTTCTTTACTGACAACTCGTGTGTAATAATATGAAAACGAAAAGAAATCACAAGTATTTTTCAAATCCTCCTCATCATTTTCTCCGAATTTAAGTTTTATTCCATGATCATCAAAAAATCTAAAAGCATAGCCTGGATAATAACCGCGAAGCAAGACATCAGAATAAAAATATTCCATCTGATTATGCTTAAGAGCAGCAAGATTGTCCTCTGGTTTACTGCTTGCTGCATAATCCGGACCACCACATAGCATCATTCCAATTTGCAGATCTGGATATTTTTCATGGGCATAGCGTGTTGCTCGAGCACAGGCTACCATTTCATTATGAACTGCCTGATATTTTGCAGATGCCAAATCCTCAACTCTATCTTCTGCTACACCTAGATGATTGAAAGATTCATGACCAATCAAATTAATTTGATTGACAAGCACCCAGAGTTTTACCTTATTTGCATAACGGTCAAATAAAACCTGACAGTAATTCTGGAAGAATCCAATCATTTCTCTTGAATACCAACCTTTGTAATTTAGAGTTAGATTTAAAGGCATTTCATAGTGTGAGATGGTTATCATCGGCTCCATCCCATTTTTTATGATTTCATCAATCAAATGATCATAAAAAATTAACCCTTTTTCATTTGGCTCTTTATCGTCACCGTTTGGAAAAATACGTGCCCAATTAATACTGGTTCGAAAAGTTTTTAATCCGAGATCAGCTAACAAAGCAAGATCCGTTTGATAAGTGTGATAAAAATCAATGCCCCAGCGCTTAGGAAAAATACGACCATCTCCATGACCTGACTGCATTGCTTCTTTAACATAAGCTAAAGTCAGCTCATCATTATACTTTTTTTCAATAGCAATATTGTCGTGAAATTCGTTAATATCCGCAACACATAATCCTTTACCATCTAGATCATAAGCTCCTTCAAGCTGATTAGCTGCCACTGCACCTCCCCATAAAAAATCTTTAGGAAAACCATTTGGTATTTGCATTGTCTACTTCTCCTTTCTTGCAGTATTTACTGACACTATTTGCTCTAACTTGCCCAGTCTTTCTTCATATACTTTACCAATTTTAATGATTTGCTTAGCAATATTTAATTCACTGTAAATAGTCATCAGCGTATCTTGAGCATGCGCAAAAAGTAAAGAATAATCTCTTTTTTTACCCTGTGTCTCCGCCTGAATCGCATCTGTTTGGATTCTGTGAGCCAAAATAATCTTATCATTAGCTTCTTTTATCTTAAGTTCTGCTACTTCAAAATTTGTTTCTGCAACAGCTTCTAAAGCTTTCTTACAAGCAACTCTGGCATCTCCTGAATGTAAAATAATAGACATAGCTGCCTGAACAATTTCTTCTTCTAACATAATGTGATACCTTTCATTAAGATGATATTTCTTCGTTTAAACTTTGTTTTTCATAAGCTTTAAAGAACGGAAACCAAATAAGAGCCGAAACAACAAAAGTCAAAACGGCAAAGAGTACTGCTGCTATTGACCCTTGTGAGGCAATCCAGGTCGAAATAGGGTACGGGCAATACCACACATCAAACTGAATTGTTGGAATTGGAGCAAAGGCCACTACTTTTGTTGCAATAACAGTTATGGTTGGCAATATAATACCAATTATCCAAGTTGGAATCATCATAATAGGGTTCCAGGCAACACAGCCAAAAATCACTGGCTCATTGATATTAAAGATGGCAGGAACTAAGCAAGCACGCCCCAGTGCTTTTAATTTTTTAGCTTTCGATGTTGCTAGCATAAGAACCAGAGGGAACGTACAGGCAACACCACCCCACCACATATACATAGTGAACTGCATGGTTTCTGTAAAAATATTAAGATCAGCAGCAGTTGCTGTCCCAGCTGCTGCCATTGAGATATTCGCTGCAATAGAAGCGAGTTTAACTGGTTCAGATACAGGAGATAGCACCCAAGTTGAAATTCCCATTGAATAGATGAAACAAGCAATAAAATTGAAAAGAATAAAGCCATACCAAGTATTTAAAATACTTCTTAGTGGCATAAAGAAACCTGAAATAATAGCATAAAGATTAACATTAGCAACCTGAACTAGTAAAAATCCTCCAAAAACAATAGTTGCAATAGGTAACAGTGAATCAAACCACTGGCGAACAAAATCAGGAATGGCACTATCTTCTTTAAAAAATGAGAATTTACCAAACAATGAAAATACTAAACTTACAATAATGCCTGTCATAATCGCACAAAACATTCCTCCTGCACCGAATGCGCTTGAACCAAAACCTGCTTTACCCTCGGTCGTCAACTCTGGTGTAATCGAAATAAAAAATAAGATAATCCCGCTTGAAGCTGCTATGAGCCGCTGCTTTCTCAACCGCTTTCGTTCACAGTAGTTGAAAGGAATCAGAAATGATACCAACACCGAGACCATTCCCATCGTCCAGCCAAAGGGTGTCCAAAAAGAGAACGGAAGTTTTATAAAGTTTTCAATAACTGCACCGACGCAAAACAAAGACCCCAGTAATATAAATGGAAGAATCTGCATAACAGAATCTTTTATAGTCACAATCCAAATATTTTGAGCAAATTTATTCATTTTAGGTGCAAAACTTTTTTCAAGCCAATCAATTAATTTAGTCATCATCAGACATCCTTTCAATAATCATTTCATTTCTTTTAATAAATGCTCCAGTGCCTGTTCTCCATCCAAAGTAGAATAATATTCCGGTTTCATCAGGATTGTTTTGATAGTTGTTCCTGCAACAACCTCTTCTACATCCTCAATAATATAATAAAGATGCGGACCTATCATAAGAGCATCTATCTCATCAATGTAGTTTTCAATTTCAGATTCACTTCTTGCCTTAATGTCAATATCTACTCCTTTCGCTTTGGCAGCCTTTCTCATATTGGCTGCTAGAAATCCTGAACTTGCTCCTGAGCCACAAACTAATAAAACATTTAATTTAGCCATCCTAAATACCTGAACCTTTCTTATTTTTAACAGTATTATCCAATACTATTTACCTTTTATCCAATAATCATTTTCACTCTGATAGTGCAACTCTGTATTGGAATAAAAAAAGATCCTATTTTATACTATTATGAAAGAACTCAACAAATAGAGAGGAGATAAACATGGAAAAAAAGCATTATATTTTAAGATTACTGATCGATAGTCAGCCATTAACTGCTCAGCAAATAGCCGATAAACTTAACCTCTCTGTACGTACCGTAAAAACATACATTAAAGATCTCAACACAACGTATCAATCCATTATAAAATCTACCCGCCAAGGCTATTGTATTGCTGAACCTTTAAAGGTCAAAACAATATTGCAAGAGAGTACCGAAGATTCTAATCGGATAAATGAATTAAGTCGAATATTACTGACTGAAAAACCTAATTTTGATATTTATGACCTTTCTGAAAAACTTTTTTATAGCGAATCTACCATAAAAAAAGATTTGCAAAATCTAAAAAAATATTTTAAAACATTCAATATTCAATTAACAACCAAAGGGGATAGGGTCTTTATTTCAGGATTAGAAACTGATAAAAGAAGAATTCTCAGTGACTTGTTGTATCAGGAATCCAATATTAATTTTGTTAACTTAGATTATCTCCAATCTAATTTTAAAATGATTGATATTGCAGAATTAAATCAACTGGTCATTCAAGAAATTCAAAAAGCACATCTTTTCATTAATGACTATTCCTTATCTAATTTAATTCTTCACCTCGCTATAACCATTGATAGACTCAAAAATGGTAATTACAGCTTTAAAACTGACTATCAAATGGCCTCTGGTATTGAATATGAACTTGCTACAAATTTAGCACACATGTTGGAAAAAGAATATACCATTCACTTTTCAGAAAATGAAACCGTGGAACTAGCTCTCTTAATAGCATCACGTGTCAGCCATTTAAGCAATGATAACTCTTCAAAAGAAACTATTTCTGACTATATCGGTAAGGAATGTTTAAAGCTAGTTGATAAAATTTTGACTGAAATCTATCTGAATTATGGTTTAAAAATCGATGATCCTGATTTAAAGCTACGCTTTGGACTGCATCTTAGCAATCTTATCACTCGATCACAAAATAATTATTTTAGCAAAAATCCTTTAGCAGATGACTTTAAATCCTCCTGCCCTTTAATATTTGAAGTGGCTGTCTTTATAGCAGCTATCATCAACCAAGAACTAAATATTAATATCAACAATGATGAAATTGCCTATGTCGCTTTTCACATTGGGAATGCTATTGAAGCTTCTAAAACTATTCAAAACAAGATTCGTGCTGTTCTGTTTTCACCCACTTATTATGATATCAATCAACAACTTATTGAGAAAATTCACCAAGCATTTTGGGATGATCTTATCATCAAAGATATAATCACTAATGAAAAAGAATTAGCGAATCTCAAAGATATTGAGCTTATCTTATCTACTGTTCCCTTGCAAAATCCTCCATCAATAACTGCGATTCATATTATGCCGTTTTTCAACTCCACAATCCACAGACAAATACAGGCCAAAATTCAAAGTTTAAAACTAAATAAAGAAAAATTACACTTCAAGATGACTATCGAAAAATTGATGAACAACAGTCTCTTTGAAGTGAATACAACTATAACTGACAAGTTAGAGTGCCTCTCCTATATGGCCAAAAAAATTATTAAACTAGGATATGCAGATGAGGGTTACCTTGAACAAATTTTAGAGCGTGAAAAGCTTTCAACAACGGCCTTTAACCATTTTGCTATTCCGCATACTATGAAAATGACAGCTAAAAAAACTTGCTTTTATGTTTTAATTTCTGAACGCGGTATTCCTTGGGATAAGCATAACGTTGCACTTGTCATTATGATGTGCTTTAGTCAAAGCGATAAGAGCATTTTCAATGATTTTTTTGAAAAACTAACCACTATTTTAAATAACAATACTAATGTCCGAAAATTAATCGCTCAAAAAAATTATGAAGATTTTGTGCAGTATCTTGTAACTTGCTATGAAAGTTAGATTATTAAAATGAATCTTATCTTTCCTTTACAAGCTCGAAGAATTTTTTTGAATTACAGTATACACGATAGTAAAATTTTAACTTCACATTGTCAAAACTATTATTTAACATAATTAAAAAAAGCTAGAACAACAATTAAAACTAGCTAGTCAGTCTTATTGTGCGGTCAAGAAAACCTCTCCAATGATGGAAGAGGTCAAATACTATGCAGGGGAGTTACTTAGACTTTCTGAACGTAGACAAGTTGTTCTAAATGAGATGG
>NZ_JBZFUJ010000022.1:0-13910 GCF_058314475.1 Streptococcus sp. ELY_90 | reverse complement strand
TATCCTAACCTTTGAAAAAATGAGGCGTTTCAGAGGCTTTTTAGTGTACTCTCAAACTCATAATGGGAACAAAATATAAATTCATCTAAAACTATTGACTTTTCTTATAGTTTGTCTTTTTATTACTTGTTCAATACATTAGCACCGTTGCTTGCAATCAATTCCTTATAATAAAAGAAAGAATCCTTGCGTGAACGGTTAAACGTTCCCTGTCCTTGATCGTCCGCATCGACATAAACAAAGCCATAGCGTTTGGACATTTCTGAGGTTGATGCCGAGACAAGATCGGTACAGCCCCACCAGGTATAACCCATCAGGTCAACACCGTCTTCAATCGCTTCGTACATCTGTTCAACATGGGATTTGAGGTAGTCAATGCGATACTGGTCATGAATAGAGCCATCCTCTTCAACCTTATCCAAAGCACCCAGACCATTCTCAACGACCATCAGCGGAATTTGATAGCGGTCATACAGATTGTTTAAGGTAATACGCAGTCCGACAGGATCAATCTGCCAGCCCCAATCTGAAGCTTTCAAATAAGGATTGGGCTCACTTAACATAAGATTGCCGGCTGTCGTTTCCTCTTGATTGGTTTCTTTGCGGGCCAGAGAACTCATGTAATAAGAAAAAGACATGAAATCAACAGGGTATTTTTCAAGAATTTCCAAATCTCCGTCAGCTATTTCAAGCCGGATATTGTTTTCTCTGAAAAAACGTTTGGCATACGACGGATACTTACCGCGCACTTGAACATCTGAAAAGAAAAGATTTTCATGATCTTTTCGGATTTCTTCCATGACATCATCCGGATTGCAGGTTGCCGGATAAGCCTGCATGCGAGCCAGCATACAGCCGACTTTAGCGTCAGGATTGATTTCATGGGCAGCCTTGGTCGCTAAAGCTGATGCTACAAATTGATGATGGGCAGCCTGATACATTTCCTGCAGATTTAATTTACCGTCTTCAAAAAGCAGCCCTCCGGACAGATAGCCTGTCATACCAATGATATTGATTTCATTAAAGGTCAGCCAGTACTTGACTTTGTCTTTATAGCGTTTAAAAACCGTCTCTGCATAATGAACGAAGAAATCAATAACTTTGCGGTTCTTCCAGCCGCCGTACTCTTTCACCAGATGAATAGGAAACTCATAATGCGACAGCGTCACCAAGGGTTCAATACCGTATTTATGGAGCTCGTCAAAAACCTTATCATAAAAAGCAAGGCCTGCTTCGTTAGGCTCTTTTTCATCACCTTTTGGAAAAATCCGCGACCAGGCAATGGACAGCCGGAAAGTTTTAAAGCCCATTTCAGCATAGAGTGCGATGTCTTCTTTGTAACGGTGATAAAAGTCCGACCCCCATCGCTTAGGATAAAGGCCTTCCTTATCGCTAAGAGCAAAGTCTAATCGTTCCCGATTCATGGGCGTTGCAAACTCGCTTCCCATCGTTTTACGCTCTTTTGGAGCTACAGCACGAGCTGTGTCAGATGTTGCAGGACCTCGTCCGTCAATATCCCAAGCACCTTCAAACTGATTGGCAGCTGTTGCACCGCCCCACAAAAAATTTTCCGGAAATTGTTTTGTCATAGCAACTACCTCCTGTTATCATACATTTGCTATTATAACAGTCAGAAAACCGCTTTTCCTCTAAAATCCTCAGATATACTGATACTATCCTACGATGAATTTCTTAAACAGTAACCTCTATCTGACAGCCTTCACTTCCCAAAACACAGAATTCATAATAACCGTCTCCTGTTGTCCTGAGGGCCGCTCAGCACAAGCCCCCATCAGCATAAAGCTTTTGTCAGATTATCTGCTTTTTCTTAGCTGCCTGCACTGACAGCAAGATGAGCCGGTCCCGGATGTTCCTGCAGCCATTTCTTCCTGAGTTATGATTTCCTAAGGATTGGCTTAACGGCGGCTTTTAACCAGCCAAATAATCTCCCAAATCAAAACAAGCAAGGCAAGTCCCAGCAAAAAGACTGACAAGGGTCGCATTGCTACACTAAGGCTAAATAAACCAGCAGAAAGCATTAAGGCCAGAAAAATTATGCTGAGTACCAGTTGGCTAGCGATGCTGCTGACTGTTTTGATGCGGTTAGTATAGTCATAAAAGTCGTGATTAACTAAGATACGGCCGTTTAGCACCTGTTCCAGCAGCTGGTTCATCCGTCTGGGAATATTTTTACCATTTTTCAAAAGATAAAATAATTCTATCAGCAGGGCTTCCTTGTTAAGCGCCTGCTTCAGTAAATCAGGTCCCATATTTTCAAGGAAATAATTTTTAGCCAGAGTCATCAGGTCAATATCAGGTGCCAAATCCCGGAAAATCCCTTCAATCTGCAGTGAAGCTTTTTCCAAAATAACAATTTGCGACGGTGCTTTCAGGTGATTTTTAAGGAAAATATCAACCAAATCCTGCAAAAGATCCGTAATGGACAAATCTCCCAAGTCAAGGCTCGAATATTTAGCCAGCATGCGCTCAACATCCTGACTCAGCGCCATCTTATTAACTGAGCTTTCAAAGCTTGTAATATCAAGTACAGCCTTGGTCATTCCATCCACGTCTTGAGCTGTGAAGCTGTAGAGAATATCATTCAAAGACGCCCGCATAGCATCTTCTAAGCGTCCGGTAATTCCAAAATCAATAAAGTAAATCTGTCCTTCATGAATCAGGAGATTTCCCGGGTGAGGATCTCCGTGAAAACACCCGTCCTTAAAAACTTGTTTGATAAAAGAGAGCATCAGTTTTCGGCCGATATCTTCTAAATCATAGCCGGCCTTAAGCAAGTCTTCATAATGATTGATAGGAATACCGGAGATGTACTCTTCAACAATCATATGCCGGCTTGTATAGTCCGAAAAGACTGCAGGAACAGCAACACACTTAACCCCTCGGTTGAGCTCGGCAAAATCCAGCATAGCCTGTGCTTCATTGCGAAAATCAATCTCAATAATCAAGCTGTCCTTTAACTGATATAAGACATCCGTCACATTGACCATGGGAATAAAGGCTGAGGGAATTCTGCGAGACAGGCGAATCAAAAGACTGATATCTTCCTCAATAACCTCTGCCAAATGCGGTCTTTGAATTTTAATGACAACTTCCTGACCGGAGTAAAGCTTAGCCAGATGCGTCTGAGCTACGGAACCGCTGGCCAAAGGCTCATCAGAAATCCACTGAAAAACTTGATCGATCGGTTCTTTAAGCTCTGCCTGAATAGCAGACATGACAATATCTTTAGGCAAAGGCTCTACATCGCTTTGCAGTTTACTCAGTTCTTTAATATAAGCATCCGGCAGCAAATCACTTCTGGTGGATAAAATCTGACCGATTTTAACAAAACTCGAACCCAGTTTTTCAAAGGCTTGTCGCAGTTTTTGCGGTGCTGTTTGATCATCGGCTGCTTTGTTTTTATCCTTAAATGCTGTCAGCCCGACCGAACTAAAAACAGCCACTATTTCTCTTAAACGCTTAGTTGACATAAAACTTCCCTTGTCTGCAACTATTCTTCAGATGACTCCTGCAAGAGAGCATCCAGTTTTGCTTCCAAACGGGAAACATCTTCTTTGGTGGCATACTGCACATTTTGTGTCTTAGCATTGACCTTGTCCAAAACTTCTTGAGCTTCTGCTTGGCTCTTACGCTTTAATTCGGACTGTAACTCCTTGCCCTCATCCACTGTAATCCGGCCTTTTTCAACCAATTCCTTAACGAATTCATTTGCCTTTTCATAAGTCATCGACGTCAAACCAATTCCGGCCAATAAAATTTTTTTCAGTTCATCCATGATAAATCCTCCTTAATAATAGAGCCTGCCGCAAGATGCAGCACCATTTAGCTATACCTTTATCTTACTACTTTTTATGAAAAATATGGGCATTTTTTCGAATTTTTCGGCTTATTTCGAAATTTTTATAGCTGAAAACAGACAATAAAAAAACCGCAGAACTTTTGAACTTCTGCAGTATTAAGTTGACTTTCTGAACTGTCAGATTTACAGCTCTCCTTTTAGAGCAGCTGCAATTTTAGCATAGCCTGCCTGACTTAGGTGAAGGCCGTCAATGGTATTCTGCTGCGCTAGATTTCCTCTATCATCCAGCAGCAAAGGGTACAGATCAATATATTCAGCACCTGCTAAAACCTGTAAATCCTGATTCAGCTTTTGAACAGCAGCGTTGTTTCTGATTTTCACCTTTGCAGCATACTGCTCCCCCTCATTGACCGGCAAAACAGACAGCAAATAAATCTTGGTAAAAATATTCCAGCTTCGAATCTGTGCAATCATATCCGCAATTCTGCCGACAATCGCCGATAACTCATAACCTCTGCCGATATCATTGATGCCAATCATTAAAAAAACTTTAGCCGGGGTTAAGTCCAGCACCTGCTCTTGCAGATGCTCCAAAAGCCAGACTGAATCCGTACCGGCAATCCCTCTGTTAATCAGCGGCTTGTCACGGCCCAGATATTTTTTCAAAGGAAAAAATTCGGTAATTGAATCACCGGTAAAAACAATCCCATCTGCCGGTTCTTGCGGATTGGTCTCTTGAAAGAGCTGCAGCCGCTCCATCTGATAGCTGTCTAATTTAGCACTGCCGCTTTCCTTGGAACGCTGAGCGGACGTTTGCTGCCTGTTTAACATGTTTTATGCCTCCTTAGCCTTATGTGCATGATACCTGATAACATCAGCTCTGGAGCTTATCTCCAAGCTTGCGTTTGATGTTATAGAGCAGCCAAATAGTTTTCAATAGTTTCCAAAACAGCACTGTCGTCATTTGACCCAGCTTGATAGCGGGCTGCTGTCTTAGCTTCCTGAGAAGCATTAGCCATCGCATAAGAGTATTTGGCCAGTTCCAGCATTTCAACATCATTGCCGCTGTCTCCAAATACCATGAGGTTATCTCTCGTATAATTCCAGCGATCAAGCAGCTGCTGAAGAGCCCAGCCCTTGTGCATACCCTTTGTAATTACATCAATACAGCCAAAACCACTGCTGGTGCTGACTAAACGCTTACCGGTTTTAAATGCATTAACGGCCTGCATGACCTGTGCCACAGCTCCTTCTTCAACCTTCAAAGTCAGCTTGAAGAAGCGCTCCTGAGGAAGCGGAAGCAGCCTGTCAACAAGTTTTAAGTTGGGCAGGAAAGGCAAAAGCCATTCAATGATATTTTCCGGAACATCTTTACGCAGATATGCTCTCTTCTCGCCTGCCAAAGAAATGACAGCCTCAGGATATTCTTTTTCAACAAAATGTATTAAGTCTGCAATATCGTCTCTCTTTTGAAAAACTTCAATTATAGGCTCATCCTTGTGCACGATATTAGCCCCGTTTTCACCCACAAAAGTCAGCTGTTCTTGGCAGTCAGGAAAGCGATCTTTCAGCTGCCGATACTGATTGCCGCTTGCCACAACAAAGCGGATATCTTTTTTCTGGAGCTGTTCCAACAGCTTTTGGAAGCGCTCATGGTCATATTCTCCTTGTGAATTCAAAAAAGTACCATCCATATCTGTTGCGATTACTTTTATTGTCATTTTAACTCCTTAATAATCCATTTCATAAAACAGCGGCCCAGAAAGCTGCTATTCCAAACCAAACAGTATCTTCAGCTCTGTCACATTGGCAGGCAGGACATTTTCCTTATCCAGAAAATCCGCTAAGTCTTCCGGAGCCACCCACACATGACCGTCTGTCTCGCCTTTTTGATAACTGACGCTGTTCTTATCAGCATCGGTCCTAGCCAGATAATGATCAAAATGGGAATGGTACTGAGGATCACTGTATTGAAAAAGAAGCTGCAGACGCCCAGCCTCCAGACCGGTCTCTTCTTTTAATTCCCGTCGGACAGCTGTCTCTGAATTCTCGCCTTTTAAGACTGAGCCACCGGCAGTCGCTTCGTAATAACCCGGAAAAATTTCTTTTTCAGAAGAACGATGCATAAACAGCACCGCATTGTCCTCATGTAACAGCAAAACCTCAACGACCAAGTGAAAATCATCTGCTGTCGAGAATGTCTCGCGCACAATAGTTTTTCCCGGAATTAATTGCCGATTTTCATCATAAGCATCCCAAAGTTCTGTCATCAGTGCCTCTTTCTTCACTTGCAGTTTCCTTTATTATATCCCTAAAGACGGTGAAAATTCAAGTTTTTTACCAGCCATCTACTGCTCATATCTACTCGTGATGCAAAATAAAGCACCCCAATTATTAGATTCTTCATCTAATTTCTGGGGTGCAGATTGTCTGTTCATTCCGGTTTTTCTTTTTTAAGCAGCAGGCTCAATCAACCGATAAGGCCTGTAATATAGGCAAGAAAGAAGAGGGCAAATCCAGACAGATAAATGATTCCGGCAATTGACAGTCCGGACAGCCACGGTGATAACTTGTGTTCCTTGCCGTTAACCAAGGAGAAGTTTAAATAAGCATAAATCGGCGTTGTCAGGAAAGAGGCAATCATGGCAAAACGCATTAAGGTAGCAACATCACCTGCAAATAAGAGAACAATGAGAATTCCGACAACAGAAGTCGCTGTTATCCAAATGTTTAATGACTTTTGGCTGGATTCTTTTTTATTGAAAAGAAGACGGAGACTTTCATTGTTGGCACGGGAATAGCCGTCAATAACGGTAATAGTCGTACCAAAAATACACAAGAAGGCAATAAAAGCAATCAAAAGCCGCGACCAGTTTCCGATGGCATAGGCATACATGCTGATAAATTGTGCAATATAAGCCGCACTGGCACTTTTGACCGGCTCGCCGGAGCCAAACTGAATCAAAGCTCCCAAAGCCAGGAAGATAAAGGCAAGAGCAGCTGTTCCGATGTAACCTACATTAAAGTCGAGCAAACCGTCTTTATAGGTGACTTTAGTTGTCCGGCGTTTTTCAACAGACCACATCGAATTGATTGCCGATATTTCAATAGGTGCCGGCATCCAGCCCATCAAAGAAACAATAAATGGCAGAGCACTTAACCGCCATGGCGAAGGTGCATGAAAATTAGGCGCCAGCTCTCTGTGTTTGAAAACAGCAATAATAACTGCCAAAGTTGTTGCCAAAGTCAGCGAAATCATGACAAACTTAGACAGGCTGTCAAGAAACTTATAGCCGCCGATCAAAAGCATGGCCCAGGTAACAACAATCAAAATCGTTGTCAGCTGTGAAATGCTCAAACCAAATCCATGCGGAAAAATATTATACAAGATAGCAGCCGCTAAAATACCTACCGCAGCCGTATTGACCACAGCTGAAAAAATATTCATAATAAAGAATATCCAGAGGTAAAAAGTTCCCTTTTTCTTATATCCTTCAATCAGGCTTTTATTATTTTGCAGCGTATACTGTGACCCAAATCTAAAAAACGGGTACTTAAATAAATTAACCAAGAGGATAATAATGGCCAGCTGCCAGCCGTAAATAGCACCCGCCTGTGTTGAAGAGACGATGTGCGAGCCTCCGACCGCTGCTGCAGCCATGAGAACTCCGGGGCCAAAGGCTTGAAATTTTTCTTTCCAGGTTGTTGATTGTTCCTCAGTGTTTTCTGCCATAAACTTTTCTCCTTATTTGTTTATAATTGTCAGATTTTTCAGAATCTGTTATACAATTATTATATCATTGAATCTAGAGCTGTCAAGAGGATTTTCAGAAAATTTCAATCAATCTCTCTAATAATCAAGAAAGTCAAAAAGCTGAGCCGTCTGCCGGCTCAGCCAAGTTATTTTGGGCTGCTTTCAGAAAAGTTCAGCTATTCTCTATGAAAACAAACTGCTAAAGGTGTCTACAAGCCACTGCCAAATTCTGGCAAAAAATCCCTTACCGGATTCGATCGCCTTATTAGCATCAAAATTCAGATTAAATCCTTTAAACGTAGACTTAGCCTTAGCTACTATACTGTCCTTTAGGGAATTCAGTGATGATTTAAAGCCGTCATTGTGAATTACCTTGCTCTTTGATAAATTGAATGCAAAATTAACAATCAAGGTGATTTGATTTTCTGTCATCGAGGACTTCAGCCCGTAATTGTCCAAGGTATCTTCTACAATTTTTTGAACCTGATCTTTAGTCAGACTGTCACCTGCATCTGCTACTGCCGATTTAATATCGGTCAAAGCAACATTGAGTTTGTCTGCATCGTAGCCTTTCTTGCCTTGATTTTGCTCATTGATGTCCGAAAGGGCACCCAGCTCTTCCTGGGCTAGGTTCTTGCTTTCTTCAGAAACACTTGCCCCGTTTTCTTCAAGCGAATAATAAATACCGGCCAAAGCTGATTCTCCTGTCACCGCAATAGGTGCAGCAACCGTAATCTTGGCATGCTCAATGCCAAGTGTAACCGCGGCATTGCGGTACATGTCCTGAGTAACCTTGGTAATATTTTGGGGAGTTACGATTTTTACATCCAGTGTTTCTTTATCGCCTAATTTTTGGATTTTAACGGATGAGTACAACTGCAAGCTGGAATCATCTGCCACATTCATGATTTTAGCATAGCTGCTGGTATCAAGTGTTTTGACATTAGTGTCTGTATCTGCATTGTAGCCCAGCAAATTCAAGGTCTGGCTGCGCTGCTCTTCACTCAAAGAATAACCCATGACATAGTCCGGCTGAACATAGGCCTCATCAATTACCTTTTGAACAGAACTCGAGCTGTCAGCAGCAACCAAAGTCAAACTCATCAAGGAAATCACAAAAAGTGCTCCGCAAGTCAATAATTTTCGCAGTGTCATATAATACCTCTCTCATTAATCGTTTCTTTTTTCAAATCTCAGAGCTTCATTATAGCATTTTCCGATCTTTTCGCAAAAGAAAAAGTCAACAGTAGCTTACTCATGCAATTCTAAGGGCAATCCATCAGGATCAAAGAAAAAGGCCATCTTTTTCCCCGTATAATCATCATAGCGCAGTTCCTCAACTTCGATTCCCAAATCAAGCAGCTCTTGTCTGACAGCTTCCACATCGTCTACACGAAAAGCCAGATGACGCAGGCCGCAAGCTTCTCTTGGTCGGCTGACACGAGCAGGCGGTGCACTGTAAGAGGGATCGCTCAATTTGTTTCCGAAAATTTCCAGCTCTATATCGCCGCATTTCAAATCCAGTTTATAATCGTGGCGTTCAGGCCTGTGATTTTCCCGAATAACTTCGAAGCCCAATTTATGAACATAAAAATCATAGGATTTATCGTAGTCTGAGACGATGAAAGCGACGTGGTGAATAGCATTTAATTTCATTAGTTGGCCTTCCTTTAATTATTGCCTTATGCACATTATAACAGAAAAAAGGACTGAAAGCAGTTTTGTTCAGTCCTTTCAAAGTATTTATTCTTGCTGGTTACAAAGCTGATTGACCATTAGAGTGAGATTTGATTGTAAGACCGGCGAAAGGCTTTTTTGACTTTCTTAGGAGCTTTTTTGAAATCAGTTTCTCCTTGATAGCTGCCATGAACAATCGTTCTGGCTGTCGCTCCGGCATCCGTACAGGTCACCAGCGTAATTTCAGTCTGACCGGGCTTGTCATCTACCACTTCAACATGCTCAGGACTGACCGTTTTTACCTCATCGATAATATAGGTGTAAATTTTATTTTTATCCGTGAGATAAATTTTCATGCCGTTTTCTGCACGTTCTAAGGGCGAAAACAGCATCTGAGAAGACCCTGTCATGCCAAACACATGGTGGCTGGCCAGGGCATAATTATTTTGCCCCATGGCTTGATTTTCTTTCATTGTGCCGGCACCATAAGTCAGGCCAACATTGTCTAAGCCTTTAAAAATCGGCAAATTGATTTTCAACTCCGGAATTGCAATACCGCCGATAACAGGCAGTTTTTGCGCTGCCATTTGAGCTGCCAAAACTGACTCAGTGCTGATCGATTTAACTTTTTTAAAATCAAAGGAAGAATCAGCCTTTTTATTTTTTTTGATATCTTCCTTGCTGACCTTGCTGACCTGATATCGATTGGTATTCCAAGCAATCAGGCTGTTTCTGATTGGTTTATTAAAAATCAGGGCCAGACCAATCAGAAGCAGGAGAATAAAGAAAAAGCTTCGAAGAAAATGTCGCTTTTTCTTAGGTTTACGCATGTTATTCATTGACTTTCTACTCATTTTCATCACCATTTGAAGCCGGCTCTTCTGCTACTTCTGGTTTTACCAGTGCAAAAGTGACAATTTTTGCCTGCTTATCCAAGCGCATGACCTTGACACCCATAGCAGAACGGCCTGTTTGAGAAATATTGGCAACACTTGTACGGATAATCACACCGGTATCCGTAATAACCATAATATCCTCATCACCATTAACAGTTACTAAGCCTGCAAGAGGACCGTTTTTAGCGGTGATATTGGCTGTTTTAATTCCCTTGCCGCCGCGGCCTTTAGTCGGATACTGTTCAGCAGGTGTTTGCTTGCCATAGCCTTGTTCCGTGATGGTTAGCACATTTTGATTGTCAGTGATATGGGCAGCACCGATAACAAGGTCCTCTTCACGCAGATTAACACCTTTAACACCCGTTGCCGACCGTCCCATATCACGGACTGCCGTCTCATTGAAACGAACGGAATAACCTTGGCGTGTTCCGATAATAATATCGTTTGTTCCGTCTGTCAAAAGCACATTGATGAGTTCATCTCCATCACGCAGGTTGATAGCCTTGAGTCCGTTTTGGCGAATATTGCCAAATGCAGAAACACTGGTTCGCTTGACAAGTCCCTGTCTGGTTGTGAAAAAGAGGTATTTATCATGAAAATCATCAGCTCTGACATTGATAATCGTCTGAATCGTTTCGCCCTCATCCAACTTCAGCAGATTAACGACCGGCAGTCCTTTAGCAGTGCGGCCGTATTCAGGGATTTCATAGCCTTTCAGACGGTAAACCCTGCCCTGATTAGTAAAGAAGAGCATGGAATCGTGGGTGCTGGTTGAAACCAGTTCACGGACAAAATCATCATCATTGACACCGGTTCCCTGGACCCCGCGGCCGCCGCGTTTTTGGGCACGGAATTCGTCTTGTCCCAGACGCTTGATGTACCCCTTATTAGACAAGGTAATCAAAACATCTTCTTCTTCAATCAGATCCTCATCTTCCAGCGACAGGACTTCTCCGACCATAAGTTCTGTTCGGCGGTCATCAGCAAACTTCCGTTTGATTTCATCCAATTCTTCTTTAATAATCGTGATAACGCGCTCTGGTTTGGCCAAAATATCTGCCAAATCAGCAATTAAAGCTAATAATTCGTTATATTCTGACTGGATTTTATCTCTTTCCAAACCGGTCAGACGGCGCAGACGCATATCGAGAATAGCCTGACTTTGCCGTTCTGATAAGTCAAAGCGGCTCATCAATTCTGCCTGTGCAATAGTATCGGTTTCACTGCTGCGAATAATCTGAATGACCTCATCCAGATGATCAAGCGCAATGAGTAAGCCTTCTAAAATATGTGCGCGGCTCTCAGCTTTGGCCTTGTCAAACTCTGTCCGTCTGACAATCACTTCCTTTTGGTGGGCAATATAATTATCTAAAATCTGTCTCAAAGACAGAATCTTTGGCACACCATTTTCAATGGCCAGCATGTTAAAACTAAAGTTTGTCTGCAGGCTTGTCAGCTTAAACAGATTGTTCAAAATAACGCTGGCGCTGGCATCTCGGCGAACTTCAATGATAAAGCGCACTCCTTCGCGGCTCGATTCGTCACGAACAGCCGTAATCCCTTCAACACGTTTCTCCTGTGCCAAACGGACGATATGCTCATGCACCTTGGTCTTATTGACCATATAAGGGAATTCCGTCACAACAATGCGTTCTCGTCCGGACTTGGTCGTCTCAATTTCAGTGCGGGCCCGCAGGACTATGGTACCTTTACCGGTATCATAAGCGCGGTGAATGCCTGATTTGCCCATGACAAGTGCCCCTGTCGGAAAATCCGGTCCGGGCAAAACGTCCATCAGGTCGCGTGTCGTCACGTCAGGTTTGTCCATGACTAATTTGACAGCATCAATGGTTTCTCCCAAATTGTGAGGCGGAATATTAGTTGCCATACCAACCGCAATACCAGTTGCCCCATTTACCAGTAAATTAGGGAAACGAGCTGGCAGAACCAAGGGTTCGCGCTCACTGCCGTCATAGTTATCTGCAAAATCAACGGTATTTTTATTAATGTCGCGCAGCATTTCAAGCGCAATCTTGCTCATGCGCGCTTCTGTATAACGCTGTGCGGCAGCCCCGTCTCCGTCCATAGAACCAAAGTTTCCGTGACCGTCAACCAGCATGTGGCGGTAAGACCACCACTGAGCCATCCGGACCATAGCCTCATAAATGGATGAGTCTCCGTGCGGGTGATATTTACCCATGACATCACCAGTAATACGTGCCGATTTTTTATGCGGTTTGTCCGGTGTGACACCCAGTTCGTTCATTCCGTATAAAATGCGGCGGTGAACTGGTTTCAAACCGTCGCGGACATCAGGCAGAGCACGAGAAACAATAACACTCATAGCATAGTCAATAAAACTCGTTTTCATTTCACTGGTTAAATTGACATCTACTAAATTTCTATCTTGCATTAAAAAATGCCCCATTTCTAGTCTAAAACTCCCTTATATTATATCACAAAAAATGCTCATTTTCAGCTATTCTACTATAGTTTTCCCTAGGTCAGGGAAAATATTAGTGACTTTTTTAACTAAAAGTGATAGAATAAATTCGTATAAGATATACACTTAATAAATTATAAGGAGATGTTTAGAACATGACTGCAACTAAACAACATAAGAAAGTCATCCTTGTCGGTGACGGTGCTGTAGGTTCATCTTACGCCTTCGCTCTTGTTAACCAAGGAATCGCTCAAGAACTCGGAATTATTGAAATTCCTCAGCTGTTTGAAAAGGCTGTCGGAGACGCTCTTGACCTTAGCCATGCACTCGCCTTCACTTCACCAAAGAAAATTTACGCTGCTAAATACGAAGACTGTGCAGATGCTGACCTTGTTGTCATTACTGCAGGTGCCCCTCAAAAACCAGGTGAAACTCGCCTTGACCTTGTGGGTAAAAACCTTGCTATCAACAAATCTATCGTTACACAAGTAGTTGAATCAGGCTTTAAGGGAATCTTCTTGGTTGCTGCCAATCCGGTTGACATCTTGACTTACTCAACATGGAAATTCTCCGGCTTCCCTAAAGAACGTGTCATCGGTTCTGGTACATCTCTTGATACTGCTCGCTTCCGTCAAGCTCTTGCTGAAAGAATCGGCGTTGATGCTCGTTCCGTTCACGCCTATATCATGGGTGAACACGGTGACTCAGAATTCGCCGTTTGGTCCCATGCCAATGTAGCCGGTGTTAAATTGGAGCAATGGCTGCAAGATAACCGCGATGTTGATGCTGAAGGTCTTGTCAAACTGTTCGTATCCGTTCGTGATGCTGCCTATTCTATCATCAATAAAAAAGGTGCTACTTTCTATGGTATCGCCGTAGCTCTTGCTCGTATTACCAAAGCAATCCTTGATGATGAAAATGCTGTGCTTCCGCTGTCAGTATTCCAATCCGGTCAATATGAAGGTGTTGAAGACGTCTTCATCGGACAGCCTGCGATCGTCGGTGCACATGGTATCGTTCGTCCGGTAAACATTCCTCTGAACGATGCTGAACTGCAAAAAATGCAAGCTTCTGCTAAACAGCTGAAAGCAATCATTGACGAAGCCTTCTCAAATGAAGAATTCGCAGCTGCAGCCCGCAACTAAACAATCAACCTTCATACCTTATGATAAAAAAGGCAGGCCTTAGGCCTGTCTCAGACTGAAGACAAACTTCTTTTTGGAGGTTTGTCTTTTTTTAAAATTCTCCAGAAAGTATGTCCTGAGGTGACAATAACTAAGGCATTTACTTGAATTTGACCAAAATAAAAAGGCGTTCCTG
>NZ_JBZFUJ010000021.1:0-14745 GCF_058314475.1 Streptococcus sp. ELY_90 | reverse complement strand
CTTATCCTAACCTTTGAAAAAATGAGGCGTTTCAGAGGCTTTTTAGTGTACTCTCAAACTCATAATGGGAACAAAATATAAATTCATCTAAAACTATTGACTTTTCTTATAGTTTGTCTTTTTATACAATACAAAAAAGCAACTCGCTTCAGTGAAAATCTCTGACTGAAACATAACTCATCCAGACTTTATGGAACTTTTTGAGGTTGGAAATAGGATGAACGACAATTTATCACAGCTATAGATGCCGTGTCCTTAGTTTCAACAAAACGTTTTTTACTTTTTAGGCAGCTTCTATTTAGTATTCCTTCTTATTGTATCCGAAGTCAGCCAAGTCCAGCTTCTTATCGCGCCAGTTTTTCTTGACCTTGACCCAAGTTTCAAGGTAAACCTTGTCACCCAGCATGAGTTCAATGTCGCGGCGTGCCATCTTGCCGATTTTTTTGAGCATGGCTCCTTTTTTGCCGATAATGATGCCTTTTTGACTGTCTCGCTCCACCATGATTGTCGCACGAATGTGAACCTTATCCGTTTCTTCGTCGCGTTTCATAGATTCGATAACCACAGCAACCGAGTGGGGTACTTCTTGTTCGGTCAGCTTGAGAATTTTCTCGCGAATCATCTCAGAGACCAAAAAACGTTCCGGGTGATCAGTAATTTGATCCTCAGGGAAATACTGGAAGCCTTCTTCCAGATTGTCCTTGAGAATGGTCATCAAGGTTTCCACATTATTGCCCTGCAAAGCAGAGATAGGCACAATTTCCTTGAAATCCATCTGCGAACGAAAATCATCAATCTGCTCTAAAAGCTGGTCAGGGTGAACCTTATCAATTTTATTGATGACCAGAATGACAGGAATCTTGGCGGCCTTGAGGCGCTTCATAATCATATCATCGCCCTTGCCGCGCTTTTCATCGGCCGGCACCATAAAGAGCACCGTTTCTACTTCGCGTAGAGTTGAGTAGGCAGATTCCACCATAAAATCTCCCAAAGCCGTTTTAGGCTTGTGAATCCCTGGTGTATCAATAAAGACGATTTGCTCTTCGTCTGTTGTATAGATTCCCATAATTTTATTGCGCGTCGTCTGCGCTTTATCACTCATGATGGCGATTTTCTGTCCCATGACATGATTGAGAAAGGTTGATTTACCAACATTAGGGCGGCCTAAAATAGCCACAAAACCTGATTTAAACATAAGATACTAAGAACGCAAAAAGTAAAATAAAAAGGAACAACGGCCAAGAAATCAAGATTTCCCACGGTTGGCTTTTCCCCACTTTTCAAACCGTGTCCTTTTAGAACACCAATACGTCCCTTCCTTTCTTTTCTACTTTTTCTAATCATTTGAGCTGCACGGTCAGCTCAGTTTAAAGGTAACTGCATGCTCATGCTGCAGTTTATAGGCACTGCCATTAGCCAAAAATCAAATCAATAATCTTCGGTACAAAAATAATCAAACCGGTCAAAGCAGCAAAGCCCGAAATCATCAAAACAGCACCGGCAGCCATATCCTTAGCATTTTTAGCCAGCATGGAAAAGTGATAGTCACTGGCTAAATCTACGACATTTTCAATAGCTGAATTAACAATTTCAAAGGTAATGACCAAAAAAATACTCAGTAAAAGAAAAAGCCATTCGATGACGGACACCTTAAAAACAAAGCCTGCAATAACAGCTAAAACAGCTGACACCGCATGCTTTTTCATATTGCGCTCTTCTTTGACAGCTGTAAGAATACCTGTCAGAGCAAATTCAAGGCTGGAAGTCAGGGTTCTGTTTTTCCATTTTTTTTGGCTTTGTTTATTATCTCTTAAGTCCATAGGCATTCAATATCTCTTCCTGTAAGCTGAACATCTCTTCTTCTTCTTGGGGAGTGTAATGGTCATAACCATTGATATGTAAAAAGCCATGTACCGCTAAAAAACCCATCTCACGCTCAAAGCTGTGGCCGTATTCTTCAGCCTGCTCTCTGGCCTTATCAATCGAAATAAATAATTCGCCGATATAAGAGTCAAACTCCGCCAGCATCTGCGCCAATTCGGGATTTTCCGCTAAATCTTCGTCATCAAAGCTAAGGTCAGACTCGGGTTTGTATTCGAGACTGATAACATCAGTAGGCCGATCCGTCTCACGGTAGAGGAGATTGAGCTCATGGCTGCGCTTGTTGCTGACAAACGTGACGGCCATTTCCTTGTCTTCTTTACCTGTCTTTTCGGCAGCAAATTCCAAAATATCCATTGTCTGCTTTTTGATATTTTCTGGAACCTTACCGGTCTCATCAATCATTTCAATATACATATCTCATGTCAAAAGGCCTCTTGCAGCAGAAATTCAGACACTCACACCTAACTAGCCAGACCGTCAGGCTGCAGCTCCACGGACAAGTTAAAAACTTGTCCACAATGGCGATTAAAGCTTACGCTAATTTATCTAAATTTCAAGCATTCAGTTGTGCCTGCTTTTGCATACAAACCAGCCTTATCCTTCCTGCTCTTCTAAACTTATCACTCTATTATACCATAAAGCCCTTACTTTCTAAAGAAAGGGAGTGGGAAAGAGCTCAACAAACAGCAAAAGACCTCGTCTTCCCGCCCCCACAGCTCAAAAGATTCGGTGAACCTTTTGAGGCAGCAGATAAAGTCAAACGAAATTTGACGTCAAATTGGGTTGGAACAAGAGCGTAAAATGTGACCGAAACTGCTATTCCACAGTGATTCATCGTACTGTCTGCCTAATGAAAACTCTAATTGGGGAAGTTGGATTTTTTGTCCGACCTCTTCTGATTTCTTTGCGGTTCGCAGGTTTGATGCAGCAATTAGAGGTTACTGTCTAATTGTCTTTAACAGCGGCAGCAGCTCAGAGCGATGCCGCAGGGTATAATCAGCATGAACTTCTGTTTGTGATGGCAGGTGGTTTCTGTGGTTGAGCCAGATAGACTTCCAGCCGGCATTATGGCAGCCGACAACATCATTTTCAAAAGAATCCCCCACATAGTAAATATCAGCTGATGACAGCTGCAGTTTCTCAGCTAATAAATCAAAGATTTCCCGCGATGGTTTGGCAAGTCCGACTTCTCCTGAAATAAGAACATTCTCCTTTGGAATCCAGCGAAAAAGGTCCAAACTTTTAATCTTTTTGAGCTGGTGCTGATGAGGGCCATTGGTAATAACCCCCATAACAATACCCGCCTGCCGGCAGTAGGCAAATACTTCTTCGAACTCCGGCGAAAGCGTCAGCTGACCCTGATAGAAACTATAGTCTGTTTGAACCATCAAAGCTTCTTGATCTGATATTTTTACACCAAAATCAGCCAGCGCCCTTTGCAAACGATAGATATGGCTGGCTTCCAGTGTCATCTCCCCTGTATTAACAGCTTCAAAAGCTTCATCCGAGTATTTTCTGCTGGCAATATAGACCGGCTCCAGCAACGTTTCTGCCAGCTCTAAATGCCTTTTCACCGCCTTTTTAAAAGGCTGAATTTGGTCATAAAGAGTATCGTCAACATCAAAAATCACTGCTTTCATTAGTTACTATCACCTTCAGATTCCTGCTTAATAATTTTTTAACCGTATCTTTACTGATTAATTTAACCATTTCTCCATAGGAACAACCGTATACTGCTCCTGCTTAATCTCGGCTCCTACAGCCTTAAAGCCTTGTTTCTCCCAAAATCCCTGTGACTGAGGATTCCCTTTGACATAAGCCAAGCGTGCCTTTTGAAAGGTTTTTGAAAAACGGCTTAGCGCTTCTGTGATGAGCTGACTGCCAATGCCTGTTCCCTGATAAGCTTGATCAACCATAAACAGGCCAATAAATATCGTCTTCTCATCAGGATAAGCCAAGACAAAATCCATGACAGCCACCAAGTCCTGCTTTTTCCAAAAGCCAAGGAAAAACTTGTCTGAACGAGACTTTCCATTGGGCAATTGCTGCATATCTTCTCTCACGCTTTTCAAACTCGGCTCGGGCGGACAGTAGTGAAAATACTGGGGATTGCTTTTGTATAAGGCCAGGATAGCCGGCAAATCCGCTTCTGTCAGCATTCGACAGCTGAAATCCCCAGACAAATCCTCAATCATCATCTTCCGTCTCCTTGGTCGGCTCGCCAGTGGTCTCGTAAGCAGCTAAGCCTGATTTTTCTTCTTTTGGAAAATGGCTGTGCTTCTTATCCGATGCGTTTTCATAAGCATTGATAATATCAGCCACTACAGGGTGTCTGACCACATCTTTGGCAGACAGATAGACAAAATCAATCTGTTTAATCTTTTTCAGCTTTTCAGCAGCATCAACCAAGCCTGATTTAACATTTTTAGGCAGGTCGATCTGGCTGATATCCCCGTTGACAATCATCTTAGAGTTAAAGCCAAGGCGGGTCAGAAACATTTTCATCTGCATGATGGTAGTATTTTGCGCTTCATCAAGAATAACAAAGGCATCATCAAGCGTGCGACCGCGCATATAAGCTAAAGGTGCGATTTCAATAATCTCACGCTCCATCAGACGCGCCGTCTGCTCCTTACCCAAAATCCGGTAAAGAGCATCATAAACCGGACGCAGGTAAGGATCAACCTTTTCCCTTAAATCCCCCGGCAAAAAACCAAGGCTTTCACCGGCCTCAACAGCCGGCCGTGTTAAAATAATCCGCTTGACCTGTCCTCTTTTCAGAGCTGTTATGGCCAGCGTCACCGCCAAAAAGGTTTTCCCTGTCCCGGCAGGACCGATGCCAAAAACAATATCGTGATTTTTAACACTGTCCACATAAACTTTCTGTCCCAGTGTTTTCACACGGATGGGCTTGCCATAAGAATCCTTGATAATTTCCTCTTCATAGAGAGCTACAAATTTATCAATACTGCCGTTTTGCGCCATGGAAAGGGCTGTTACAACGTCTGACGTATTGATAATCATCCCCCGGCCAACTAAAACAAGCAGCGCTTCAATAGTCAGGCGGGCTGTATTGACTGCCTCCTCACTGTCTCCGAGGATTTGTACCCGCTCTGTTCTGGCATGAATAATAACACCGAGGTGCTCTTCGATAAGTTTTAGATGGCGTTCATTGGATCCAAAAAGACTCATCATATCATCGGGATGGTTTAAGCTAATATCAACAGAATAATCTTGCAAAAGCGGCTCCTTTATCATATTTTTTAAGCAAAACATGCCAAATTGCTCTTTTCAGCCTAAACCGGCAGACAATGGCATGCAGCCTTGTTTCTTCTTGCATTTGATATTATTATATCAAAAAATCACGCCGGCCGCGTGACTTTTAATGTGACAGATAATCTTCCCAAATATTGTCAAATTCACTCAGATTAAAGGAAAAATTGGCCTCATCTTCCAGATACCGGCTGACTTTTTCGAAACTGTCCGTATGTTTGGGAAAGGTTGTATCCTCAAAGACCAAATCTGCCAAAACAGCAGCAGGCTCCTGACTTTTCGAATTGCGCTGCGTCATCAGCCATGTGTAAAACGATTTTCTCATTACTTCTCCTTTTTCTTCTCTTTATCTTTGTCTTATTCTAGCAGAAAACAGCAAAAATGTCCGATCTTGACTTCTTATCAGCAAAGCTCTGATAAAACTGAATAGCAAAAACTGTGTTATAATAACACTGATTATTGAAGGAGGCTCTATGCAAAATATTATCACCATTGTCAACCAAAAATCTGGGAAAGAGAGCAAAGACAGCCTCATCCATGAGATTCAAAGTTTTTTTAAAAAGGAAGCCGGCATTGAGTCCATCACTGTTCTTTCTCCCCAAAGTCCAGATGAGGCGCGGCAGTTTGCCAAAGAAGCCTGCCAAAATAAGGCGGATCTCATCATTCCTTTAGGAGGAGACGGCACCATCAACTTGATCTGTGCAGGTATATTTGAAGGTGGCGGCTACTCACGGCTTGCATCATTCCATCTGGTACGGTGAACAATCTGGCTAAATCTCTCAAAGTACCCCTGGACCTTCCTTCCGCCCTCAGCAATCTGCTTCAGGGACAAGAAAAAGCCTTCGATATTGCCCAAGTCAATGATGATTACATGGTATCCAGCTTAACACTCGGCCTTATGGCCGATACGGCTTTGGGGGTAACATCAGAGGATAAGCGAAAATTAGGTCCATTGGCCTTTATCAAGGCCGGTCGAAAAATCTGGTTCCGCCAGCGCAGCTACAAACTTATCTTGCAGCATGACAGGCAGCAGCAAAAAATCAAGACCAAACTGCTCCTCATTACCATGAGCAATACCGTTGCAGGTCAGCAAAGTTTTACTCCTCATGAACATACCGATGACGGCCTCTTTAGCGTGTATTCCTTGAAAAAGCTTCATTTTCTGCGTTTCCTGTGGTTCTTCTTCATCCGCAGAGGACAGTTTAATCAGTACCGTCATTGGGACCATTTTCGGACAGGAGAATTGCATATCATCAATCGTCGCAAGTCACGCGCTAAGAATCCTATTGTTCGTATTGATGGAGATACCGGCTCACGCCTTCCCGTCACTGTCACAGTCCATCCCCATGCGATTACAGCCATCGTGCCCAAATAAAGAAAGAGATTGGAAAATATCCAATCTTTTTCTTTATCCGTCATTCTGGCAAAAAATCCCAGAAAATCTGAGATATCCTTTATTTATCAATCAATTCTGTGCCCGACTGATCCTGCTTGATTTTCTTAGCCTTCATCAATCCGCCAAGGGCTTTTTTGAATTGGCCTTTGGAAATGCCGAAGGTCGCCTTGATATCCGCAGGGGAGGATTTATCGTTAAGCGTCATAAATCCGCCGTTAGTCTGCAGATAAGTCAGAATCATCTGACTGTCATTTTCCAACATCTCAAAGGAACGTGGTTTCAAGGAAAGGTTGAGCGTGCGGTCAGCTTGACGAAAGCCAATGACACGCGCTGTCACTTCTTCGCCCAGACGAGGTTCTGCATAGCGCTCACTGGGATGAATAAAGCCCAGCATGTTATTATCCGGCAGGTAGACAAAAGTTCCAGACAGCTTGAGACGGTAGACAATAGCCCGCAAATCTTGATTTTGCATATTATCATAAGCCGGACCAGCCAATTTCTGAAAAACAGCCGGTTCAGCAGGAATGCCCCAGATGCGGCCTTTTCTGTCTACATCCAGTTTAATGTACAATTTATCCCCTTTTTTAGGCCACAATTCTTTCAATTCCGGCAAAAGATCTAAAGAAACCACAATTTCCTTATCAGGAATCCCTGTATCTACAAATACTCCAAGATCACGGCGGACATCCGTCACCACACCCCAGCCGTAAGACGTTCGGCTCACCGCTGGAATAAGGGTCGTCAGACGGTTTTTTTGGTGCAGATCTGCATAGGCAAAGCCGCTTACCATGTCACCAATCTTATGAGAACCTTCTTCTTTACTAAGTGCAAATGTTACGCCATCTTTCTGGATAAAGTAAAAGGCAGCATTTTCATCCGTTATCATGCCTGTGATAACAGTTGCCAATAATTCATTCATATCATTCCTATTTCTTTTTAGTAAAAGATAAGAGCAGGAACATGATCAAAAGCTAAAACTGTTTTGATGTGTCACCTGCCCCGTATCGTGGTTGTTATTGTTTAAGAGACTTAAAACAAGGAGAACACAGCCGGTATGGCTGACAGATCTGTCAGTCTTAAACTTCAAGCAGCTCCTTTTCCTTGTTTGCTGTCATGTCATCAATGTGCTTGACAGCGTCATCTGTTGCTTTTTGAATATCTTTTTCCAAAGATTTTAATTCATCTTCAGTGATATCTTTGCTTTTTTCTGCCTTTTTAGCTTCATCCATGGCATCACGGCGAATATTGCGGATAGCGATTTTAGCATTTTCACCGACTTTTTTTACTTCCTTGGCAAGATCGCGGCGCGTTTCCTCAGTCAAAGCCGGAATAACCAAACGGATAACAGAGCCGTCATTTGCCGGATTGATCCCGATATCTGAAGCATTGATGGCATGTTCAATGTCTTTCAGCGATGATTTATCAAAAGGTGATACCAAAAGAACACGCGCTTCCGGAACAGTGATTGACGCCAGCTGGTTTAGAGGTGTCGGAGCACCGTAGTATTCTACCTCAATGCGGTCTAAAAGGCTGGCATTGGCACGGCCGGCACGGATACTGCCAAATTCACGTGCAAGTGACTGGTGGGATTGTTCAAATCTTTCTTTTGCTTTTTCTACAATAGCATTTGCCATTTATATTCTCCTTATATTAAGATACTAAGGGCGTAAAGAAATCCGTATAAAATAGGAAACGGACACTGTGTCGCTAAGACACTAGGACGCTTATCTTTTTTACTAGGATTTTAGCCCGTGTTCAATTACTAAGATACTAAGGCGTCAGCGACACAAAGCAAAATAAGAGGTTCGACGAAGCGTCACAGGACGCTAGGAGAAACTATCTTTTTGCACAGTGTCGTAGCCGTATTCAGTTATTCTGAGTCAGAAATTTTGCTTGTGACAGTTGTTCCAATTTGTTCGCCAAAGATGACACGTTTGATATTGCCTGCCTCATTAAGATTGAAAACAACTAAATCAATATCATTATCCATTGACAGCGAGCTGGCTGTTGAATCCATGATTTTCAGCCCGCGTTTAAGGACTTCCATATGGGTCAGCTCATTGAATTTGATGGCGTCAGCATTCTTACGGGGATCATCATTGTAAACCCCGTCAACGCCATTTTTAGCCATAAGAATGGCATCCGCATCAATTTCGGCAGCTCTTAGGGCAGAAGTTGTATCTGTTGAGAAGTAAGGGGAACCAACACCTGCTGCAAAGATAACAATACGGCCTTTTTCCAAATGGCGAAGAGCCCGGCCTCTGATATAGGGCTCTGCGACCTGCTGCATGGCAATGGCTGTCTGAACACGTGTATCCACACCTACATGCTGAAGTGCATCTGCCATAACAAGGGCGTTCATAACTGTCCCCAGCATCCCCGTATAATCAGCCTGAACACGATCCATACCGGCTTCAGAAGCAGGTTCGCCTCTCCAGAGGTTGCCGCCGCCGATAACCAGAGCAATCTCAACACCTGAATCATGAACTTCTTTGATTTCCTGAGCAATGGCTTGAACAGTCGGAATATGGATGCCAACTCCTTTTTCTCCAGCTAAGGCTTCTCCGGAAAGTTTAATCAATACACGATTATATTTAGGTTTTACCATCATCTGTACTCCTTATTTTATCCCTAATATTTTACCATACTTCCTTTAAAATTTATAGTATCTTTTCTGTCTGAAAGCAGGAAAGTTCAAAAAGACTGGCAGGTCTTGCTGATTTTCTATGCTATCAGATAAAAAGTCAGAACATAGCTTTAAGTACTTTCCTGCTTGCTTTCTTTTTTATACAGCCCTGAATCAGTCTGCTAAACAAAAAGACCGGAAATAACATTTTCCAGTCTTTTGATTCTCTTATAATGAACCAGCATCAACTTTGATACCGGGACCTTGAGTTGTTGTCAAAGCAAGGTTTGTAATATAAGTACCTTTTGCAGTAGAAGGTTTTGCCTTAACAATCACATCGTTAAAGGCTTTGAAGTTTTCAACCAACTTGTCCGTATCAAATGATACTTTACCGATAATTGCTTGTACGTTACCTGCTTTGTCAGCACGGTAAGTGATTTTGCCGCCTTTAGATTCTTCAACCGCTTTAGCAACATCCATGGTTACTGTACCGGTTTTAGGATTTGGCATGAGGTTACGAGGGCCGAGGATACGTCCGAGACGTCCAACAACTGCCATCATATCAGGTGTTGCAATAACAACATCAAAATCTAACCAGCCGCCGTTGATTTTTTGAACAAGGTCATCCTCACCAACGAAATCTGCACCAGCTTCTTTAGCTTCTTCAGCTTTAGCGCCGCGGGCAAAAACAAGCACGCGCTGTGTTTTGCCGGTACCGTTTGGCAGAACCATGGCACCGCGGATTTGCTGGTCAGCTTTTTTAACATCAATGTTAAGATTGTAAGCAACTTCTACAGTTGCGTCAAATTTTGCGAAGTTCGTTTCTTTTGCGAGTGCTACAGCTTCTTCAACGCTGTAAGCTTTTGTGCTGTCGATTTTTTCGAGAGTAGCACGTAATTGTTTGCTTTTTTTAGCCATTTTATCTTCTCCTTGTAATGTGGTCATATCGATTTTCATCTCCCACGTCACTCGTCAACATATGATCAAGCATGCGGGCAATAGGATCGGTTACAATTAGTCAGTAACAGTGAATCCCATAGAACGAGCAGTACCTTCGATCATACGCATTGCAGACTCAATGTTTGCAGCGTTCAAATCTGGCAGTTTTGTTTCAGCGATTTCTTGTACTTGCGCACGCGTTACTGAAGCAACTTTAGTTTTATTAGGTTCGCCGGAACCTTTGTCAACACCTGCAGCTTTTTTCAAAAGAACAGCAGCCGGCGGTGTTTTAGTGACGAAATCAAATGATTTGTCTTCATAAACTGAGATAACAACCGGGATAATCATACCAGCTTGATCAGCTGTACGAGCGTTAAATTCTTTCGTGAATCCCATGATGTTGATTCCTGCTTGACCAAGTGCTGGTCCGACTGGCGGAGCTGGTGTTGCTTTACCGGCAGGAATTTGAAGTTTTACGACATTTTCGACTTTTTTAGCCATTATAAAATCCTCCTGTTGTGGTTCTTTCGGTAATTAAAAGATTTTTACCTCCCACAAATATGCTGTTACAGCATACTCGTCTATTATACACTTTTTTAGATAAAAATCAAGTTATTTAAACAGACATTTTCTTTTCTGCCCAATAACTGCCTCCCCGATAAAATAGGCGTTTACTTTCTTCTAAAATCGTTATAAAATATGATTATGATTATGTACAAATTTATGGCTGTGGCCTTTATTTTTCTTACCCTAATATTTTCTTATATCATTGTTTCTACCTTTCGTCTGAGGCGCTTTGGTCTGAATCTTGCGGACCTTGCGCTGCCGCTTTTTGCAGCAGAAATTGTTCTGGTATCGGCTAAGTTTTATACCCACAGTTTTCTGCCGCATTATTTGCTGGCCATGTCCATTCTTGCTCTCACCTTGGCTATTCGGCAGCTCAGAAGAAGAAAGGCTTTTTCTTTCAGGCGCTTTTTCAAATTTTTTTGGCGGGCCGGTTTCATTTTGACTTTCTTCTTTTACTTAGCAACTGTTATTGCTGCTTTTGTGGCTAAGTGACAGCGCAGCATATATGAAATGAGTCTGAAGCATTATTTGCTTCAGACTCGTTTTGTATGTATTTAATTGCTTTGCAGGACCTTGCGCGGCTTGGTGCCTTCAGCCGGGCCGATGACTCCTGCTTCTTCTAATTCTTCCATAAGGCGGGTAGCTCGGTTAAATCCGACTGAGAGCCTGCGCTGCAGCATCGATGCACTGGCTTTTTGCGTTTCTAAAACTAGGGCTTTAGCTTCTTCAAAGAGCGGATCTCCTTCAGAAGCACCGCCATTGCTGTCAGACCCTTCATTTTCAGAGACTTCTCCCGGATCAAAGCTGTCATCGTAGTCCGCACCAGCCTGTTCTTTGATAAAGGAGACAATGCGTTCGACATCATCGTCTGAAATAAAGGAGCCTTGTAAGCGAACCGGATGATTTTCATCAATCGGTTTAAAGAGCATATCGCCGCGGCCAAGAAGTTTCTCAGCACCGTTTTCATCCAAAATGGTCCGGCTGTCTGTCCCGCTTGAGACTGCAAAAGCAATTCGGCTGGGAACATTAGCCTTGATAAGGCCTGAAATAACATCGACAGACGGCCTTTGTGTCGCCAGAATCATATGAATACCGGCTGCACGCGCCTTTTGTCCTAAGCGGATGATGGCATCCTCAACTTCTTTGCTGGCTACCATCATAAGGTCTGCCAATTCATCAACAATAACAACCAAAAGCGGCAGCGGCATGTGCTTGGTTTCTGAGTGACGGTTAAATTCTTCCACCTTGGCATTATAGCCTGCGATATTGCGCACGCCGAAATGGCTGAACAGTTCGTAGCGATTTTCCATTTCATCGACAACTTTTTGCAGGGCTTTGCTGGCCTTGCGCGGATTGGTCACAACAGGAATGAGCAAATGAGGAATATCATTGTAGACAGACAGTTCAACCATCTTAGGGTCAATCATCATAAATTTGACTTGATCGGGGCGGGCCTTCATCAAAATGCTGGCAATAATACCATTGACTGCCACTGATTTCCCGGAACCTGTTGAACCCGCTACCAAAATATGGGGCATCCTTGCCAGATCAAAAGAGCGGACAGAGCCGTTGACTGCCTTACCTAAAGGCACTTCAAGTAATTTATCAGGTGACGTTTTAGCCTGCTCCCAGAGTTCACGGAAGGTGACAGTCGCAACCTCAGAGTTAGGCACTTCGATACCGACCAATGATTTGCCCGGAATCGGTGCTTCAATACGAACATCCTGAGCGGCCAAGGCCAGAGCCAGGTCATCTGCAAGATTGGAAATGCGATTGACACGGACACCAACGGCCGGCTTGACTTCATATTTGGTTACAGAAGGACCGATTTCAGCACGTTCAACACTGGCCTTGATTCCAAAACTGGCAAAAGTTTCTTCCAATATCTTGATATTATCACGAACAAGCTTTTTCTCCTTGCTTTGATTTTTAGGCTTGTCCTTGGCAAAAAGTTCAATACCAGGCAATTTGTAGTGAAGATTTTCTTTCGGTGTAAAATCAACTTCTAAAGGCTCGTCAGGATAATCCTCTTCAGGTGCAGGACCGGCATTTTCAGCCAGCTGATTAGAAGGTATTTCTTCAAAAGTTTCATCTTCATCATTTGGCTGATAACCGATAATTTCAGGCTCTCTATGAACTTGACCGTCAAAATCATCCAGGTCAATCGTCTGCGCTTGATCTAAAACTTCTCCTGTTTCTAAATCAATAGCCGCATTAATTCCATGGTCAGCTTCAGCCATTTCCTGTGCTTTTTGAGCGGCCTCTAACTCAGCCTGAAGGCGCTCTTCTTCTTTTTGGGCAAAGCGCCTTTCCCTATGCTCCTCACGCTTAGTTTGAAATTTAACATAGGCTCCTTTGAAAAAGTCCATAACGTCATAAACATCCCAAGGACTCATGAGAAAGAGACCTAAAAGAATAAAAAGACCGCCTATCAGGAAAGATCCGATATTAGAGAAAAGAAAGGCAACCGGCATATAAAAGAGAGCCCCTAAAAGACCGCCGCCGGCAAAATTAGCCACACGAAAATTGGTCAAATCGCTAAAGACAATACCGAGGGTCGCCTTAATGACGTTTTGTCCTGCCATACCGGCCATAGAAAAAAGATAAGCCTGCCATTCCAAAAGTAAGCCCAGCATGGTGACAACAAAGCCTCCAACCAGACCATCATACTTGCGCAGCCACTTCGCTGCGAAAAGATCAATCAAAACAGCAAAAATAAGCGGGTAAGCCAGGCTCCCCACCAGCAAACGTATCATATTATAGGCGGTAATCCCGACCCGTCCTAATTTAAAAACAGCAAAAAAGAGGACAAGGGCTATAATAAAGACAGCCACCATCCGTTTTATTGCTCTTTGTTTTTCTAATTCTGCTTTTGTCGGACGGCGTGTCTTCCGTCCTTTTCGTTTGTTCTTTGCTTTAGCCATGATGTTATTATACCATTTTTATAGTGTTTGGGGAAAGAACTGCCATTCCCTTTTTCTAAATTTGCCAGAGAATCCTCATCGGAACACAAAGACAGTGTCAAAAACACAAGGTCTCACTTTTAAATCATTACTACTTGTAAAAATTTACCGAGTTAAGGCAAAGATGAGACCGTTTTTATGGTAAAATAGACTTATCTTTTAATAACAAGGAGCAATTATGAAAAAATTTTTGAGTCTCATTTTGATAGTGGCCGTTTTTTTGGCAGGCTGTGAAAGCATGGACCGTGCTATTAAGGGAGATAAGTATGTTGATAACAGCATTGCCAGGCAAAAAGCTGAAAATAAGCTGAAAAAACTAAACAAAGCCAGTTTTCCGCAATTGTCCCCAAAAGTTGCTAAAAATGAAGCCAAAGTCCAAATCAGGACATCTAAAGGTGATATCACCCTTAAGCTTTTTCCTAAATACGCTCCTTTGGCTGTTGAAAATTTCCTGACGCATGCCAAAAACGGTTACTATAATAACCTGACCTTCCACCGCATCATCGCTGATTTTGTTGTTCAAGGCGGTGATCCTAAAGGTGACGGCAGCGGCGGCGAATCTATCTGGAAAGGCAAGGACAAATCAAAAGATGCAGGCCAAGGTTTTGCCAATGAAAGTTCAAAATATCTCTATCATCTAAGAGGCGCCCTGGCTATGGCCAATGCCGGTTCCCACACCAATGCCAGCCAATTTTACATTGTCCAAAACAAGGCCAACCAAGCTAAGCAGCTCTCCTCCGAGCTCTACCCGCAAAAAATAATCAACGCCTATAAGCATGGAGGAACACCAAAGCTTGACGGCAATTATACGGTCTTTGGACAAGTTATTAAAGGAATGAAAACAGTTGATGCTATCGCAGCAGTCAAGACTGATCAAAACGGCAAGCCTGAGGAAAAAGTAGTCATCAAGACGATTACCGTTCTTAAAGATTATAAATTCTCTAAATAAAAATAAAGCAGCTCGATGGCTGCTTCAGACTGAAGACAAAGCTCTTAGAAATTGGTTTCTAAGAGCTTTTTGCTCTGTTTAGGAGTATACTAAAAGAAAACGGTTTGTGAGGTAAGGCCATGTTTCACAAAGAAAAACCAGATTATAA
>NZ_JBZFUJ010000020.1:0-19243 GCF_058314475.1 Streptococcus sp. ELY_90 | reverse complement strand
AGCGGTTATAATCTGGTTTTTCTTTGTGAAACATGGCCTTACCTCACAAACTGTTTTCTTTTAGTATACTCCTAAACAGAGCAAAAAGCTCTTAGAAATTCAATTCTAAGAGCTTTGTCTTCAGTTTGAAGCCCAACCATCTGGTTGGACTTATTTAGGAGATTATGAAAAAGAAAAGTTTTGGGGTTCCTATTGCTAGGATGAGTATAGTATATCTATCCTAACTTAAAGCAAGCTAAAAGAATTCTTGAAGAAAACTTAACTTCAGTCTTTCTCTTTAAATTTATAAATATCTGAGTACTTAGCTACATGAACATTCATAATGATAAAATTTTCATCATCAACCTGAGCAATAATACGATAAGACCCTACACGAAAACGAACATAGCCTGAAAGATTTCTTGTTAAGTATTTCCCTGACGCTTTGGGAAAGTCAACATTTACCAAATGTTTATCAATCCATTTGGCAATCACCTTCTGTGTTCCCCTATCCAGTTTATCCACAGCCTTGAAAAAGGTCGAAGCATAGCGAACTTGATATTTAGCTATAATGCTTTATCAGCTAATCTATAAAATAACATTAAAACGTGATTATTAATTTACTTAGTTAAATCATACAAAATATTACTAATTTTTTTACCATAATCATCTAGAAGATACTCTGCTCGGTGGTTTTCCACACCTCTTTCCAAATCAACACTTTTATTTAAAAATTCTTCTATATTTCTTGATGAAAAAGCCTATCTGTATTTTTTCACTTGAATTTTGAAAGTTTATGGCATTAAGAAGAGTTTTAAAATCTCTAATATACTCCAATAAAAATTTTTTATCCATTTTATCTGAAAAATTTATATATTTATCATAAAACCACTTTATATTTAGATTATTGTTATTAGCCCACCCACCAATGTTGTTTTCAAAGTAATTACTATCCCTATCATATGGGAAATTACCAACAAAAATATCTTTTTCACTAAGTAACTCTTGGATAACTAGTAAAATTCTCTCATAAAATTCCCTAGTATCTGCTCCCTTCTTATTTCTAATATAATTCAAAGTCCTCCCTAATAGTAGACCTATGTTGTATTCTTCTATAATTTCCATAATCTTTAAGTTTTCATCAGAAGAAATTCTATCTATAAAATCTGTATTATCTTGTCTATAAATTTTATCTAAGGTTCGAACAAAACGTTTCAAGGCAAGTATTTTTACTGCCGGTTGACTGATTGTTTCCTTGTAGATTTCAATTCCTTCTGTTATCTGTTCTTTTATTCCAATAAATTCTATTAAATATTTTCTATCTAGATACTTTTTATATTTCTCTATCTCATCTAGACTTATTACTTTTCTAAGGTGAAATGATACCTCTCCATAATAGTAGAAATAATAAATTTGTTCTTGGTAAATCGTTTTACATAAAATTAAAATAAATTCTATATCTTCAATATCTTAATTTAATATTGGTAAGTTAATATTTCCAGATTGTAGAGTTCCAATATTTTCTGATTTTATCACATCATTTTTATCTGAAAAACTTTTTACAAAAATACGTACATCATCAATAAAAGAATCATTTATATAAACGTCTAGTTTATAACTCTCTTTCCCTTTACTCCCAACCTTATTGACCATGAATGTTGGTCTAACTTTTTGAAGCTCTCTTTCATTACTAATAAACCTTTCAATTGCAGCTTGCTTTTCTTCTAATTCTCGCCGATTTCTTTCACCCTCTATCCTATTTTGCTCTTCTCTATAGCGTTCGTCTTGTTGCCTATTCCATTGTTCTATTGAAACCCTAATTTGTTTGTTTACTGACCAAATAGTCAAAATAATCGTTAATATGGAAAAAATAAGCCCTAAATAAGTTTCATTTTTTTCAATATAGTTATATAATTCCGCAACTATGTTATTTTCCTTAAATAATGGCAATACTACCAACAAGGTAGTAACAGTAAAAAGTAGTATTACTCCAAAAACTTTAAATATGAAACGGAAAAAGCTAGAAATATAGCTTATCACCACTTTCCCCTCCATCCTTTAAAAATTACTATGCCATATTATGCTAAAAAATATGATCTTTGTATTGAATAGTATCTGGACAACTTAAACGAGTGCTCAAATTTTTATTTTTGTACTTGTTCTGCCGTAAGCCATTCCATATTTCCTTTACTATTCTGCTTTACGGTACATTTCCACCATGTTCCATCTTGAACAGTTGCCATATTAATTTTACTTCTTTTTGGATTATATATTTCTCCATGTTTCCATGCAAAAAGACGATAACGTTTCCCTTCTCTATCAGTAAAATAACATACTAAACTGTTACTTTTGAATTTATTCCACCCTCTAAATTCTAGTTTCAAAAGAAATTCTCCCTCTTTATCAAAAGCATTATACAACTCAAAATTATGCTCAGTTAATTCTTCATAAGTTGTTAGTACACCATTTATATTCATAATCATGTCTCCTAAATTTTTTAATTTTATTATACCAAAAAAACACGGCCCTTAGACTGTGTTTTCTTAGTCAATTTATAAACGTTCTTATACCTACTTCATCCGTTCTAAACAAAACACCTAATAATATTTGAGATTCCTAATTATATAACCTAAACATTCCAGTTCTATAATTACCTCAAGAAAATTTTTACTACAATAATTAATATGGGAGCAAGGACTATACTCATGGAGTTAAGCCTATTAACTAATTCTGTTTTTGTTCTAGCTTTGTATACTAAAATTAAATTGAATAACCTTTTAACCAAAATATTTAAGCCAAAGAATAAAAGTAGTGGAACCACTAATATTATTATTATGGAGATAATTACTGAGAATTCGGATAAGGAAGTAGGGTATTTGAAAGATTGCACAAATCCTTGTTTCGTTCCTAAATAAGTGATTAAGTATAAGATGGCAACTGCTAAAAATCCCAGTATACTAATAACACTTTGCTTGTTAAGTGAATATTTAAAAACAACTAGCAAAACATAGATAAAAATCATTAATAATAATTGATTCAATGTTTTGTCAAATGATAAAATAATATTATTTATAATTACATCTTTGTTTATGTCCCAGATGGATGAAATATTTTTAAAAGCATCCCAAGCATTATAAAAATTATGAATTAGATTTAAAATAAACAAAATTAAAATAACGATAAAAGACATTGAGTATAGATTGTCAGATAGAAATTTTTTGTCTTCTAATTTTTCGTTTTCAAATTTCTCAAGTTCATTTTTTAAATCTGTGTTGTTTATAGTCTGCGAATTATTGATTTGTATATAACCATTCTGGATATTGACGTCCCCAATATCAATATCTGAGTTATTTTGATAATTATAGTTGGATATGATAGTTTCTATTTTTTTATTATCTGATAAATCACTTAGAATTTGCCAAATAAATGATAAAACGGGTATTCCATATGGATAAACAAAGCTATTCCGTTTATAATATTTTTCAATTTAATTATCTCCTAACAACTTCTCCATCTCTTTAATCCGCTCTACTGTCGCATCGTATTTGGCTTGGTAGTCGGTTTGTTTGTCGCGTTCTTTTTGAACGATTTCTGGTTTGGCATTGGTGACAAATTTTTCGTTGCCGAGTTTTTTTGCAACCATGTCCAGTTCTTGAGCCCACTTTTTCAGCTCTTTGTTGAGACGTTCGAGTTCTTCTTCAACATTGAGCAGGTCTGCCAGCGGCAGGAAGATTTCGGCGCCTGTGATGACGGCTGACATAGCAAGTTCTGGTGTCTTGATATCACTTGAGATTTCAAGTTTTTCAGGATTGGTGAAACGCTTGATGTAGTTGACATTGCTATTAAAGAAGCTTTCCAAGTCGCTGTCGCTTGTTTTCACAAGGATAGTGATTGGTTTACTTGGGGCAACGTTGACTTCAGCACGCGCATTACGTACAGCACGAATCAAGTCTTTCAAACTTTCCACGCCTTTATGCGCAGCTTCATTTTCAAAAGCAGGGTTAATAGTTGGGTAAGCTGCTGTGACGATTGAACCGTCTGCATACTGTCCAAAAATTTCCTCCGTCACAAATGGCATGATTGGGTGAAGGAGACGCAGAATCTTGTCCAGCGTGTAGAGGAGGACTGAGCGGGTAACCACCTTCTCATCTTCGTTGTCGCTGTAAAGGACTTCCTTGGTCAGCTCCACATACCAGTCTGCGAATTCATCCCAGATGAAGTTATAGAGGATGTGACCGGCTACACCAAACTCAAACTTGTCGAAGTTTTCAGTAACCTTGCTAATCGTTTCATTGAGATTGTGGAGAATCCACTTGTCCGTGACATTACCTGCTGTGCCAGCAGCAACCTTATCGACATTGGCTGTCGCTTGGTCGAGAGTCAGGCCTTCATTGTTCATAAGGATGTAGCGGGAGATGTTCCAAATCTTGTTAATGAAATTCCAAGCAGCGTCCATCTTTTCGTAAGAGAAACGCACATCCTGACCCGGCGCAGAACCGTTTGAGAGGAACCAGCGCAGGGCATCGGCACCGTATTTATCGACGACATCCATGGGGTCGATTCCGTTTCCGAGAGACTTGGACATCTTGCGTCCTTGCTCATCACGAATGAGACCGTGAATCAGGACGTTCTTGAAAGGCTGGCGGCCTGTGAATTCCAGAGATTGGAAAATCATGCGAGACACCCAGAAAAAGATAATGTCATAGCCTGTGACAAGGGTTGAGGTTGGGAAGTAACGCTTGAAGTCTTCGGCATCTGTATCAGGCCAGCCCATGGTTGAAAATGGCCAAAGGGCAGAGCTGAACCAAGTATCAAGGACATCTTCGTCTTGTGTCCAGCCGGCACCTTCCGGTGCTTCTTCTCCAACATACATTTCACCATCGGCATTATACCAAGCAGGGATTTGGTGACCCCACCAAAGCTGACGGGAAATAACCCAGTCGTGGACGTTTTCCATCCATTGGAGGAAAGTATCATTGAAACGTGGCGGGTAAAAGTCCACGCGGTCATCAGTCTCTTGGTTGGCAATGGCATTCTTGGCCAATTGATCCATCTTGACGAACCATTGAGTGGACAGGCGAGGTTCAACCATAACACCAGTACGCTCTGAGTGACCAACCGAGTGAGTCATTTTTTCGACTTTGACAAGGGCGCCGATTTCTTCTAATTTGGCAACCGTAGCCTTGCGAGCTTGGAAGCGATCCATGCCGGCAAATTCACCAGCCAGCTCATTCATAGTGCCGTCATCGTTCATGACATTGACCTGCGGCAGGTTATGGCGCTGACCGACCAAGAAGTCGTTAGGATCATGAGCCGGTGTGATTTTAACGACACCGGTTCCAAACTCTGGATCAGCGTGTTCATCAGCCACGATTGGGATTGGCTTATTAACGATTGGCAGAATAACATTTTTACCAATCAGATCTTTATAACGGGAATCTTCTGGATTGACTGCGACAGCTGTATCACCAAACATAGTTTCCGGACGGGTGGTTGCGACTTCAAGGGCGCGTGAGCCATCTTCCAGCATGTAGTTCATGTGGTAGAAAGCACCCTCCACGTCCTTGTGGATGACTTCGATGTCAGACAAAGCTGTCCGAGCCTTAGGATCCCAGTTGATGATGAATTCACCGCGGTAGATCCAGCCCTTCTTGTAGAGGTCAACAAAGACCTTACGAACAGCCTTAGAAAGCCCCTCGTCAAGGGTGAATCGCTCGCGTGAGTAATCGACAGAAATTCCCATCTTGCCCCACTGTTCCTTGATGGTTGCGGCATACTCGTCCTTCCATTCCCAGACCTTGTCCAAGAATTTTTCACGGCCGAGGTCGTAGCGGGAAATGCCATCTTCTGCCAAGCGCGCTTCGACCTTGGCCTGTGTAGCGATACCTGCGTGGTCCATCCCTGGCAGCCAAAGGGTATCAAAGCCCTGCATGCGCTTCTGACGGATAATAATATCCTGCAAAGTCGTGTCCCAAGCATGACCCAGGTGCAGTTTCCCCGTCACATTTGGCGGTGGAATTACAATAGAGTACGGGTGGGCCTTCTTATCGCCAGACGGCTTGAAAACATCCTCCTCAAGCCATTTCTGGTAACGCCCAACTTCTACTTGAGATGGATTGTATTTTGGTGATAATTGTTTTGACATGTTAGTGTCCTTTCTATTTTTATATTAATTAATCAAAGTTGGTTCATAAGTAACCGACTTTAGGCTTATTCCTTTTACCAAGAAGTTGTCATAACTAAATTCAAACTTTTGTTCGTAGGTTCTACCTGCTGAATCACAGAATTTAATTTTAAATTCAATACAAAAACTCTGCTTCTCAGACTGTTCGTTTGCAGTTGTACTCAAATATATAGATTCATTTGGAATCGCAAAATTCTCACTAAAGTAGCTATATATATCATGTGTTTGTTTCTTGGGAGTAGATCTAAAATATATTGGATATCCATCTATATCAAAATCAATAGGATTAGTCATAATTTGTGTAGCTGTACCTCGTCCTACATTGTTAAGTATATTTGAGCAATTAGTTTTCCTTTTTTAACATAAGTACTTGATTTAGTTCTGTTCAATTCAAAATAGGGTTTGAAATTTTCTTGGGCTTCAAAATTGAATTGCAGTTCGCTAACTTTTTGCTGATATACTGCAAGCTCTTTTTGAAACTCTTTAAATTCTCTATCAATTTTATCTTGATTGGCCTTACTAATCCAAGTGTAGAGACCAACAACTATACTTATGACTAAAGATACAAAGGCAACTTTATCATCATTATAAAGTTCAATAATCCATTTAAAAACTGTTTCTAAAAATGCCACAGTAGTTATCCTTTTCAATATTTTATTTTCTTTCTTAAGTTAAAGCACTCTAATTCAAGCTAAACCGATCTGTTAAGCGATTGCTGAACTGTTCGATTTTTCCGAACAGTTCAACCTGTGCAAATTTTGCACAAGTTCCTACTTCTTCTTAAACCTCACACCGTTTTCTTTTAGTTTTTTAACCGTAGCGGGACCGATACCTGAAATGGCTAAGATTTCTTTTTCGGTATGCTTTTCCAGATCTTCTTTGCTCATAATGCCGGCATCGCATAGATATCTGCCTTTATCTATCTGAATTCCTTTCATGCAGGGAGAATTGAAAAATTCTAAGCGTTTGCGCGGAGAATCAGGCAGACTGTCTTGATACTCTTCTGCTAAAGCAACCATTTGATGGATAACAAAGGGTTTGGTGACCAAAAAGGCCTGTAGGGGGTGCAAGGCAATCTGGAGAGATAAAGCTGAGTTAGGATGGTAGGTAGAAACTTCACTTGCTATATCAAGCAGCTGAACCCAGTAAGGGTTATTAAAAACTTGTAAGGCTTCTTTATTGACGTTCGCTAAATACCTAAATAATTCTTTAGCCGCATCCATGTCACCTATAAGTATCATGGCAATAAGCATATGTACTATGACGCCATCATCCTGCCACTCTTGCCCAAGCTGTTCTTCATAAAAATCAGTAATTTCCTCTGTTTTATAAAGAGCGTTATAAGCACTCAACATCAAATAAATAAATCCAGGCGGAAATCTATCATCAGCAGCAATGTTAGAGCGTACAAAATCCACTACTTGACCAGCTAGCCCGACCAGCCCTTCTTGCAGATAAGTCTCTGTCACAAAAGTGATGACTGTCAAGGGACTACGGGCTTCCAAACTATACCAAGATGCATAATCAGCTTTCTTCCACTCTGCCAAAGCCACTTGATAAAAACCCTGCAGTTCTTTTAAGTAGTCAGCTGAAAATTCTGTGCTTCTTAACAGCAAGGATTGAAATCTTGCTTCAAAGTGGTCCGGATATCTTGCTAACAGCTTAGTAATCAAACGGAGTTGAACATTTTCATCTTCCTCTTCCATCGCCTGATAAAAGAGCTCGTCTGCTTCATCCATTTCCAAATCTTCAAAATCTAAGACAGAATCTAATTGATCCAAAATGTCAGGATTACCAGTTCGTTCAAATTCTTCAATAAGTCTATTGATCGATGCTTCATCAGAAGATCCTTGAGAAAATAGCGGATAGTCGGTTTTTTCTGCAAAGGAAGCAAAATCAATAATGTTGTTGCTTTCCCGTTTCTGCTTCTGTTTCAATTCTTTCTTACGATTCTTCTTTTTAGCCATAATTTTCTCTTTCTCACCTCTTCCCTTCCCACTCGGCATAGAACTGCTGGAGATAGCTTTCCATAAACTCATGGCGTCCTTGCGCCAGGCGTTTACCTTCTGCTGTGTTCATGAGGTCTTTGAGTTTGAGGAGTTTTTCGTAGAAGTGCATGATGGCTGTGTCCTCGCCTTTGCGGTAATCCTCTAGGGTCAGGTTTTCTCGGGGTGCCATAGTCGGGTCGTGAATCAATCGGCCTTTATGGCCCGAATAAGCCATGGCTCTGGCAATGCCGATAGCGCCGATGGCATCGAGGCGATCGGCATCTTGAACCACTTGCCCCTCTAAGGAGAGCTTGGCGGTGTTGTGCCCACCTTTATAAGAAATGCCTGTCATGATACTGGTGATTTCAGTAATTTGAGCTTGTGACAAACCTTGCTCAGTTAGGAAATACTCCACTTCAGCCAGAGCCTTGTCTTCATCGAAAAGCTTGCTGTCGGCCATATCATGCAGCAGCGCAGCCATTTCACAGATAAAGAGATCTGCTTCTTCGGCTTTTGCAATGGCCAGAGCAGTCTTCGTGACACGCGCAATATGCCACCAATCATGACCGCTGGCCTCGCCAGCTAAAGTAGCTTTCACGAACTGGCGCGTGCTGGCAAGAATCTTTTCCTTATCCATGATCTGCCTCCCACTCACTTCTGAGCAGACCGTATCTCAGGTCATCACAGCGATTGCCCAAGGCATCTTTGCGATCCCGAATCCGTGCCTCTAAAGTAAAACCCAATTTCTCCGCCACGCGCTGACTTTGCTTATTGGTGTCGTAGCAGTTCAATTCAATCTTATGAAGGTTGAGGAGGGTAAAACCAAGCTCAATCAAGGCAGCTGCTGCCTCCGGCACAATTCCTTGTCCCCAGCAATCCGGATGCAGCGTATAGCCGATTTCTAACACATCATCTGCATGGCGGTGATTAAAATCCACAGAGCCAATCACCTTGTCCTGTCCTTTCAGCTTTATACCGTAGCCAGAAGGCAGCTGCTGCTCCGCCTGATTTTGAGGCAGAATATGTTCCAAATAATAAGCCTCATCCTCAACCGTTTCGACCGGCGGAAAGCCTGCCGGATAGCTAACTTCCGGCAAACTGGCATAGGCAAAAACATCCGCAGCGTCCGCAACTGTCCGCTGACACAAGATTAAGCGGTCGGTTTCGATATCAGGCAAGCTAGCATTGCTGATTTCTCCATGTATCTTAATCATTCTTTCCTCACCTTTTATCTAAAACTTACAATTAAAAAGAAAAACGCCCCCATCAAAAGACAGGGACGAATTTTTATCTAAATCCGCGGTACCACCCACATTCGGGTCTTGGAAAACGCTTCAGCTGAAGCAAAGAAAATCTCCCAATGATGTACCCGCTGCTCTTTATTTTTCTTTAAGAACCATCAGCAACCCATACTGATATCTGTGCGGATTTCTCAGCAGCACCGCTTTCTGTAACAGATAGACTTCAGCATTCCTCTGAATGGTTTCATTCTAGCAAAATTTCAGCTGCAAAGCAACTGACACTATCTTATGCTTTCAGGCTAACGCCGTTTTCCTGCAGTTTCTTAACAGTTGCAGGACCGATTCCCTTAAGACCAAGCAGGTCTTTTTCGGTCCAGTCAGCAAAATCCTGAACTGAAACAATGCCTTCATTGTACAGTGTTTCTGCCAGATTGGATCGGATATCAGCCAACTCCGGCAGTGCAGAGAATTCCTCTAAGCTTGGCTTTTTAAACGAGTCCTTGACATCCTTTGTAACTGTTTTGGCTGTTTCTGCGACACTGGCAACAGCTTGTTTAGCCTTAGACAGCAGCCCTTGACGTTTCATTTGTAATTTCAGTGCTTTTTTACGATTCTTTTTCTTTGCCATTTTGTCCTCTTCCCATTAATACTCACGTGAACCTAATAAACCATCCGGCATATCATGAAAACCCTTGCCATTTTTATAGTTTTCAAATTTTCCCTGAATAAATTTATAAGCATCAAGCTTACTCTCATAACGAATGTAAGCATCTGCTGCATACTCATCTTCGCCCTCTCGGGCAATCTTTCGGCTTTGCTGCATAGCCATTTCATTAACCGTCACCTGTGTATTAATCCAAGTTTCAAAATCCTTTAAAAACTCTTGTTCGTAAGACATTTTCCCTCCTAAATAAAAGGCATTAATCAATCAGTAAACATTATAGCTTAAAAATCAAGGGAATTCAAGATGACAGGCAAAAGACAGCCAAAAATCTATAAAACTCAAAGACTCTCAAGGGCGGTTTCGATTACCTCATCACCGGCAGACATTTTAATGACCTTGCCGTAAGTATTCGGGCGTTCCAAAACTGCTGCTAAAACATGAGCAACATCGGCAATGCTGTTAGTGCCGGGTTTAGCGGGATTGAGAGCTATTTTACCGCTGGCTGCTTCTTCTGTCAGTCCGGTCGGCTGAATAATCGTATAGTCTAGATCTGTCTGATGAACCACATAATTATCCGCAAAGAATTTGGCAATATTATAATTGGTCAGCTTATCTAAACCGGGCAGATGCCACTTATCCGGCTCCAGAGCAAAAATAGAGCTCAGAAGAATAAAACGCTTGATGCCGGCCTGCTCGGCAGCTTGGGCCAATTTGACGGCTCCGAAAGCATCAACCTGTAAAAGATCCTGACCGCGGGAACCTGCAGTAAAATAAACAGCATCCATACCTTTGATACGCTCAGTCAAAACCGGCAGATCATCATGAAGATCAAAAGGCACTGCTGTAACATTTTGATGCTTAATGACATTTTCAGGCTTTCTGGCCCCTGCATATACGAAATGCTTTTCAGCTAACTGTTGAATTAATTGCTCAGCAACACGTCCGGTTGCCCCTGCGACAAAAATTTTCATCGTCATCCTCCTTAGAAATTTCCTATATTATAGCTCTTTCCTTCCAAAAATAAAAGGAAAACTACTTATCGACAGACCAACAAGTATTTTTTCTTTCAAGCTTGCATTCTTTTCTATTTTATAGTATTATATAAAAGTCGCCGCTATAGTTAAATGGTATAATAGAGCAATGGTAATGCTCCGTTCCGAGTTCGATTCTCGGTGGTGGCAGTTTTAAAGAAGTCCGATCGGACTTCTTTTTTCATTTCTAATCATAAAAAGACATCCTGTTTTAAAACAAGCAGGATGTCTTGCCGTTTAATTAACACATTCTTCAATGGCACTGTCAGCTGCAATACGGCCAAACGTGAAGATATCGGTCAGCGAATTGCCTCCGAGGCGATTGCCTGCATGAAGACCGCCAGCAACTTCACCTGCTGCATAAAGACCTGGAATCATTTGTCCATTTCCATTGATAACATGGGTTTTCGTATCAATTTTAAGGCCGCCCATCGTATGGTGAACCGCCGGTTTGCGCGGCGTTGCATAAAACGGTGCTTTTTCACACTTAAGATCAAAGCTGCCTTTGTTGAACTCAGGATCATAGCCGGCATCAACATAGCTGTTGTAATTTGCAATGGTCTCAGTCAAAACTTTTGGATCAACAGCAATCTGCGCTGCCAATTCTTCCAGCGTATCGGCGCGGTAGAGGGTGCCTGCTGCAACCTGTGCTTCAATCTTTTCATCACTGGTATTGTAGGCTGTTTTCTTGATATTATCATCAGCAATCAGATAGAAAAGTCCCCCATTATCAATCGCTGCCTGTGACAGTTTATCCCGACTGCCATACTCGTCAACGAAGCGTTTGCCTTCTTTATTAACCATGATAAAGTTCGCAGGAGGTACCTGAAGACCTGAAAAGAGTGCACCGGTTTCGGGATCGGATACCGGCATCATCTGCGTGAAGCCCATGCCGACAAGATCTGCTCCGACACTTTGTCCAAGGACAATGCCATCTCCGGTAATGGCCGGTGAATTAGACGTTTTAATATCGTCATCAATTTCTGTCCAATACGTGTTGTACTTCTGCAGCATCTTCGTATTGGCACCAAAACCGCCGGAAGCCAGCACCACAGCCTTGGCATGAACTGTAATTTTTTGACCGTTGCGGCCGGTACCGATCACACCCCGAACAACACCGTCTTCTACAATAAGTTCTTTGACTGGGGTGTCCGTCAGGATAGTTCCGCCGTTTGCACGCACATAATCATCCAGGACAGAGATGTAAGCATAGCCCATGGGCATTTTGGGCTTATGGCCGCGGCGCCATAGGGCTCCAACCGGCATGGTGACTTCATTGCGGTCAAATTCTACGCCAACATCCTCCAGCCACTTGACAGATTCCAGAGCCCGCTCTGTCAAAATTTTGACAAGATCATAGTTGCCGTGGATTTCGTGGCCCTGCAGGTCTGTTCGTTTGCCGCCGATGTAGGTTTGAATACGGTAGAGTAATTTTGAATCAAAAAGGTAGCTCGGATCTTTGAGATAATCTTCCAATTCCAGCTTCAAGGCACGGAAGTCCTCCAAATATTCCGGATCAATATCAGCTTCGTCCGTATCATGAAGTTTTTGCAGCGTCTGTGCTTCACCGGGATGAGCTGAAAAGCTGTTTTGCCACTCAGGCCAGGGTGCATTGACCGGGCCGCCTGCGCGGACAGTATTGCCGCCGAGTGCTGGGAATTTCTCAACAATAATCGCTGTCTTACCCTGCTGCAGAACAGTCGCTGCCGCCGCCAGGCCGGCACCGCCTCCGCCAACAATCACAACATCAGCTGTGTATTCTCTATCTTCTTTGTCCAGAGCTGACGGTGCTTTGGGACGCTTGCGCAGTACATCAGGATTGCCTCCCGCCAGCTTAACTGCCCGAGCAACGCCGTCTAAAACACCTTGACTGGTCACCGAAGCGCCGGATATGGCATCTACATTAAGCGTTTGACCTTCCAAAATCTCATTAGGAATACGGGTGAAGACAATATCTGAAATACCGGATGTTTCTCCGGAACTGTCAATATCAATTTTTTCGATTTTTTCTTCGGATAGGGTCACTGCCATAGGCAGCTTGCCATTATGGCCTTCTGTCGTTACTTGATAGGTTCCCGGTTCAAAGCGGACATCTTCCGGCAGATTAAGCTGATTGGCCACATCCACAAAACGCAGGAAACGCAAAAAACAGCTATCCAGAAAATCTACTGTTCCTTCATCTTTCAAATCGCCATTCTCATCAAAAGCACGGTGAGCACGGCCAAGTAAGAATTCACTGCCTGGCATAACCGTTGCATTGACACCGGGAGCATCCAAGACCTGACGCAAATGGAGCTGCGCTCTGGATGACCCCTGAACATCATAGGAAGCTCCTACAATCATAACAGGTTTACCGTCAAGCGGATGAATGGTGAAAGACAGCCATTCCAAAAGACTGTTCAAACTTGAAGGGATGGAGTGATTGTGCTCAGGCGTCGCAATAATAACACCGTCAGCAGCCGTGATTTTCGTATTAAAGTCTTGAATAACAGGTGTATTGGTTTGATCATTTGTTTCATTAAACATCGGTACATCTGTAATTTCTAAAATATCAATCGCCGCTTTAGCAGCAAAATGTTTCTGCATGAACTGCAGCAGCATGCGGTTGTAGGATTTAGCAGCATTTGTACCAACAATACCAACTAATTTCATCATTAAGATACCAAAAAACGTTGAAAGTGCCTGTGAGACACTCCAAGCGGCAAAAGAAGGCGAGCCGGGCTCACCGCCGCAGCGAAAACAGCTAAAATTAAAAATGACCATTTTTAAAATTCGTTATCGGCTTTTAACTTCTTCGCTCGTGTTTCATTCCTTTCTTTATTACTTCTTTTCAGCTGTCAGCCACAGCAGTAACGATTCATCGATTAACATTTAGTCTAGAGTTTCGAGAATTGTCCAGATGCTATCGCCCAGCCGATTTTCAGCAAGCTCTTTTAAGGCACTGTAGCTGTTTTGCCAAAGAGTGCCTTATCTGCAGCAATCATATACAAGATTGCAGTCACTGCCCAAAACAGCTAATGAATCTCTCATAGCATGCTTTTTAAGAAGAGCTGCAGCCGTTTTATGCCTTATGCTTTCAGCCATTCCTCCCAGATGAAGGATTTCTTGCGCTCAGTGTCAGACGGTTTGACCAGCTGTTTGGTCAGGCTGACAAATTCTTGAAATTCCTCAAAGTGCTCTTCTAATTCTGCTACTTTTTCGGGATTATCAAGATTAGACTGATCATCTAAAACCTGCTCAGAATGTCCCAAGAGAAATTCGGTTCCCGGCATAACACGCGCTTTTATTTCAGGTGCATCCAAAATCTGGCGCAGATGCCCTTGCGCTCTTGATGTTCCCAGAGCCCCCAGAGAAGCTCCTACAATCATAACAGGTTTATTGATCAGCACTCGGCTGGTGTAGGCAATCCATTCCAAGGCCGAAGCAAGCGGAGCCGGAATCGTGTGGTCATACTCCGGAGTAGCGATAATGACAGCATCTGCCTCAGCAATTTTTTGGCTGAAAGCTGCCACCGCTGCCGGAGCAGCTTTGTCCTCAGGTTCATTAAAGGCTGGTAAATCTTTGATTTCTAGGACTTCAATATCCGCTTTATCTGCAAAATGTTTTGCCATAAACTGCAGCAATTTACGATTGGTGGAACGGTCTGAATTGGTTCCAACAATGCCAGCTAATTTCATTCAAAAGACCTCCCTGTAAAATAATATCTCGCCTTTATTATACATCAAAAAATTATTTTTTGTAAGCGAATGCAAAGGGCTGACACGCTTTGTTCAAAGACAGTACTGCCGCTCTTTTTTGCTGCACTTACTCATAAAGGCAGCACACAAACCAAAATTGACAGTATAAAAACACTACAACAGTCTCTCTCCTCATACTTTTATACTTTTAGTGCTGATTGTTCTGTTTTGACACAAATAAAAAAACCGGAACAAGACAGCTTGAATCTGGAAGGAACCGTTCTTGTTCGGAGTTTTAAATTTATTGTGCCGTATACAGCTTCAAAATCTTATTGCCGATACGCTCAATGTCATCAGTCAGGCCGCGCAGTTCAAAATCATCAAGCATAGGAAAACCGAAATGCTCAGAATACTGTTTGGCTGTCAGACAGTATTGATTGTTGAAATTTTTATTACCGGAACCGACAACACCGTAACAATAACGATAATTATCCGCAAAAGCAATAAAATCCCTCAGCGGTGTTGTCAGGATTTCAACATCACCGCTGTCAAGACCGTTTCCCCCCTCAAGATAGGTAGGCAGAAAAGCCACAAAATAATCTGTCATAGCAAAAAAATCTTCTTGATCTTTGACCATATCTTTCACATTAATAGTCTTGATTGGCAGATCTGTCTTTGATTCCAAATAGTCTTTTAAACGTTTGACAAAGCTTTGCGTATTGCCGCTCAGACTGATATAAACTAAATTAATTGATGATGCCATCTTTTCCCCTTTACGATAAATCTTTCTGACGCTTGATTAATTTAACCACCGCCTCGGTTCTTGCTGTATGCGGAAACATGTCGACTGACTGAATATAGACAACGTCATAATGCTTCGCCAGCTTAACCAAGTCTCTCGCCAGCGTTGATACATTGCAGGACACATAAACCATTTTTTCAGGCTGGTAGCGGTTAATAACCTTTAAAAGTTTATCATCCAGCCCTGTCCGCGGCGGATCAACAAGGAGCGCTGTTGCCCTATAGCCATCATTATACCATCTGGGAATAACCGTCTCTGCTTTTCCGACTTCATAGTGCATGTTAGAAAAGCCCATCTGTCTGGCATTTTCCTTAGCATCGTCAATAGCTTCGGGTATAATATCCATGCCTCTGACTGATTTTATTTTTCCTGCAAAAGCCAAACCAATGCTGCCAACCCCGCAGTAGGCATCAATCAGCTCATCCCTTTCATTGACATCAAGCGCTTTGATGGCTTGCGCATAAAGAACCTGTGTCTGCTCGGGATTGAGCTGATAAAAGGCCCGCGGTGACAAAGAAAACGAATAGTCCAAGACCTTCTCAGATATGGTATCAGGACCCCAGAGGATCTCTGTCTTATCCCCATAAATGCTGCTGGACTTGCTTGAATTAAAATTAAGTGCAACGGTCCTAATTTCTGGAAATGCCTCAGTCAGCTCACGAATAACAGCTGCCAGATTAACCGCTTTGCTTGTTACAAAAATCAGCTGTACCTGCTTTGTCGCCTGCGCCTTTCTGACCATGATTGTTCTGATACCGGCACTTCGCCGTTCATCATAGATAGGAATGTTATACTTATCCAACAGCTGACAAGCTCGATTGACAATCTTTTGTGTCAGCTCATCCTGCACCAAGCAGTCCTTGATATCAACTAAACGGTGGCTTCCTTCCTGAAAGAGACCCGCCTTAGTTACGCCGCCGATTTTTCGAGTCTGAAACTGCAGCTTTGCTCGGTAATGCCAAGGCTCATCCATTCCTATTGTCGGACGGATATCATAATATTCATAACCCTGCGGTTTGAATTTTTTCAAAGCCTGTCTGAGCAAATCCTCTTTAAAATGCAGTTGTTTGTCATAGCGCAGATGCATAATCTGGCAGCCGCCGCATTCAGCATAAATCGGACAGTTTGGCTGCACACGGAATTTAGACTTCTTATTAATCACAAGCAGCCGGCCCTGCGCAAAATTTGGCTTGACACTGGTTATTTGGCAGAAAATATCCTCACCTTTTAAAGCTCCGGGAACAAAAACCAGGGTCTTTTTATAAAAACCGATTCCTTCACCGTTAATCCCCATTCTTTTGATCTTCAGGGGAATCTTTTGTTTCACTCGTAAATTCATACTACTATTTTATCATTTTCTGCTATAATAAAGGCATGAAAATTACCAAAATTGAAAAGAAAAAAAGACTTTATCTGATTGAAATAGATGAAACCGACAAGCTTTATGTCACAGAAGATACAATCGTTCGCTTCATGCTGAGCAAAGACAAAGAAATCACATCAAACGACCTGGAGCAAATCAAAACTTTTGCCCAGTTTTCTTACGGTAAAAACTTAGCGCTTTATTATCTGTCTTTCAAGCAGCGCTCTGAAAAAGAAATCAGGGATTATCTGGCAAAACATGACATTGACCCAGACAGTATTTCAGAGGTCATTAAGGCACTTAAAGAAGAAAGTTGGATTGACGATCTGCAGTACATTGAAACGGTTCTTCAGCAAAATCTTCATTCCGGTGACAAAGGAGCCTATGTATTAAAGCAAAAGTTACTTCAAAAAGGCATTGACCGCAAACTGATTGACTCTGCTCTGGAAAAAGCTGATTTTTCAAATATTTGCAGAAAAACTGCTGAAAAAGCATTGAAAAAATACCAAGGCAAACTTCCGCAAAGAGCTCTGAGAGACAAGATCAGCCAGACATTGATAAACAAAGGCTTTTCTTATCCGGAAGCCAAGGCAGCAATCGCTGAATTTCCTTTGGAAGAATTTTCTGAAAATGAGGAGGAACTGATTTACAAAGAATTGGATAAGCAGTACCGCAAGTACAGTAGAAAATACGATGACTACGAACTCAAGCAGCGCCTGACACAGAGCCTGGCCAGAAAAGGATTTGACTTCGATCAGATAAAAAACGCCCTTCGCGAGTATTTGTAAACTTCATGACAGAAAAAGTGATTTTTTCAAAAAAATATGATAAACTGTAAAAGACAAACTTAATTGTAGAAAGTTGGTAAGGCAATGAAATTACCTAAGGAAGGCGACTTTATTACAATTCAAAGTTATAAGCATGATGGTAGTTTGCACCGGACTTGGCGCGACACTATGGTACTAAAAACAACAGAAAATGCTGTTATTGGTGTGAATGATCATACCCTCGTCACTGAAAGCGACGGCAGACGTTGGGTAACCCGCGAACCGGCGATTGTTTATTTTCATAAAAAATTTTGGTTCAATATCATTGCAATGATCCGAGATAATGGCGTTTCTTACTACTGCAACTTGGCCAGTCCCCATGTACTGGATCAAGAGGCCTTAAAGTATATCGATTACGATTTAGATGTCAAAGTTTTCGCTGATGGTGAAAAAAAACTTCTGGACGTTGATGAATATGAGACACACAAACAAAAAATGGGGTATTCTGCTAATATTGACTATATTTTAAAGGAAAATGTTAAAATTTTAGTTGATTGGATTAACAATGGTAAGGGACCTTTTTCACAATCCTATATCAATATTTGGTACAAACGTTATCTTGAACTTAAGAATCGTTAAGGTTGTCAAAAAAGCACTGCATGGTGCTTTCTTTTTATAGAACCAAACAGGAAGGCTTCGTATTATGGCATTTGCAAATACAAAAGGGCGGTATGCAAGCTTTGGAGTTGTCACCAGCCTGCCGCCGGAATTGATTGATGTTTTCTGGGAAATTCTTGATAATAATCTAAAAGATGTCTTCACACTGGATAATATCTTAACCTTTCAGCTGCTCAATAATCATGGCCAGCTGAGCTTTAAATATTATGATAAGTACAGTCAGACGGCTATCGTGTCTGATTATGCAGCTAAATATGATCCTTTTTATCCGGAAATCGTCCAAATTGTTGACAATAACGGCAGAGAAACCATTCTTCTGCCGCATGAGTTAGACACCAATCTTTAAAAGTTATTTCTATATAACTAAAAGCATGATAGCAAAATGAATCCCTAGATTATTTTGCTATCATGCTTTTTTATGTTATGATCCAGTCAGAAAACACCCCAGCAAAGCAGGTTTTCTTATCAGCAATCTTAAAATGATAATTAGAAAATAATACTGCAACTAAAAAAGAACCTCATAAATAGAGATTCATAATAGTCCGTACGGGATTCGAACCCGTGTTACCGCCGTGAAAAGGCGGTGTCTTAACCCCTTGACCAACGGACCATTCTTTATGGGCACGAGTGGACTCGAACCACCGACCTCACGCTTATCAGGCGTGCGCTCTAACCAGCTGAGCTACGCGCCCAAAACGCTTAAGATATTATTATATTAATATTGTACTGACTAGAACAGATACAATGCCGGCTACATGACTTGAACACGCGACCCTCTGATTACAAATCAGATGCTCTACCAACTGAGCTAAGCCGGCCTATCCCTCATGCGGGTGAAGGGACTTGAACCCCCACGCCCTCAAGCGCCA
>NZ_JBZFUJ010000002.1:0-207953 GCF_058314475.1 Streptococcus sp. ELY_90 | reverse complement strand
ACGATTGCCTCTATACATCGTCTTATCAGGACAATGTATTACCTCGTCACGCATAACAAGCTTTACGATTATCTTTCCACCCAAAATCGGTAAAGTCGTTTATGCCCTATCATTGTAACACCTTAGTCTTAAAAATACTAGGCAAGGTGTTGTTTTCGTATACACTTTTTTACGCAATCAGAGCATAAAAAGTAAGACAATAGCTAAATCCAAGCTATTGTCTTAAAAATTTTTTCAGTTAAAGCTTTGATATCCTTGACAAATGGTAGAAAAGGACTTAGCCCTGTGCAATACAGAACTAAATCCTTTCACTAATATTTATTGTCCAATTTTTTGGGGTTAGTATAAAAGAGCGATTGCCCTTTTATTTAATCTATATTAGCTAACTATCATTTCTCCATCCAAATCAAATAATCTATAGACTACCTCATCAATCTCTTTTTGATTATTTTTTCCTTCATAGATAATCTCATCAACCATGAGAGTCAATTCATTATTGGTTTTAGAGTCAATTTTTGGAAAAGGTAACTCAGAAAGATTTCCTTTAAGAACCTTTAATTCACCAAAAAGTTTTTCGTACAAAAATTGATACAAACTTGAGTTTAAAAAAGCTAACACTGCTTTAGTAGACATACCAGGAATATTTGGTATCAAGATATTAGCACTGTTCAAAAATAAGCTAGAAGAATCATCATATGCAAACATCAGTTTGTTTGAAACAAATTTATAAACTAATTTTTCTTTAGCTCTGTAGATTTCATCTTTAGCTACTTGCTGGAAAGAATCTCTATCATAATAGATATAATTTTTAGCTTCTTTTAGTTTAAATTTATCTATTTCCTTTCCAGTATAAATCTTCTCTAAATTTGGACCATCACTAGATTTTAATTTTTCTTTATTGTTTCCTGTAACTATCCCTAGTCCCCATTGACTACTTGATAGTGAATAAGCTGATTTACTTAAAATCTTCTCAATAATTTGTTCTTCCTGTGGTTTCAATAACGAAAAAACCTTATTTTCTGTGTGTTTAAATGCAGTGTACTCAACATTGAACTCTTCGTTTTTATTACGAACTGTAATTGTACTAGATTTAACTCCCTTGATGAAATTCATACTAATAAAATTTGTTACAACTCCAGTAAATGAAGAACTATATTGGTGTATCTCATTCAAATCATGATTTGATATTATAAACTCACGAATAACTTTGTGTGACTTAACATTAAGAATTGATTCTGGAAACAAAAAATTGATTCTACCGCCTTCTTTCAATAGATAATATGATTTTACAAAAAAGTGTACAAAAGATTCTTTTGAATCAATCAAATTGGAAACTATTTTTGTCTTATTACCCCATGGTGGATTAGTTGCAATGAAATCAAAGCTATCATGTGAACTAAAGGATACCTCATTTTGGAAAAAATCTCCACATAATATTTGAGGTTTAAAGTCAATATCTTTATAAGAAAGAAGAAGATTCACTTTTGCGATGAAAGCTGCAATTGGATCCTTCTCGATACCAAATAAACTCGATGGATTATTTGTGTGGACTCCCATCAAAAATGCTCCACTCCCACAGCACGGATCGAGAAAATTTACTTCCTCTGTCAAATAAAATTCAGACAACATATCATTTACAATTTGTCTTGGTGTATAATAAGAACCATTTTTGTTCTTATCTCCCTCAGTTAAAAGACTTTGGTATAATGTTCCAAGAAAATCATCACTGTGATTGAATCTGGGTATTGTCTCATCAATTTGTATTAGGTCAATATTGTTTTCCCTTTGAAAAGTCAGTAATATTTCTTGAACTGACTCCCTTTCATAGATTCCCTCTGCTTGTAACAAACTCACAGCAATACTATAGATAACCTCAGGTATGCTACTTTCTGTATACGATTCACTTATTTTTTCAATGAGGTTAATTTTATTAGTATCTTGTAAGTACTCAACTGGGATTATCTTTTTTAATGACTTTTGCTTATTGGCACGACTCTTTAATTTATCATCAATATTTACCGAGAGTTTTTCCCAATTTCGTCGTGTTGCATCTGAAATTAAATTTTCCATTTTCCTCCTTTCAATCGTCTATATATTACCTCAACTCAAATTTATTATCAAGTAATTTATCAGTTATTTCCTAATCCTAGGAATAAATCATAAAGTTCCTCATAACTAACCCATCGATACAATTGATGATCAAGGTGATACTGAATAGTTTTTTCATTTAAATGAAACTGACCTTCACCTTCATTCCCACGGTGCTGCTTGTTTGAATAGTTAGGTAATGAAAATACCTCATGGCTATCCACTTTAAATATCACAATTTTATCTTGGAAGAACAAACCATAGTAGAGGACATCGAATTCAGCAGTTTTTACTTGTTGAATGTTACAATCAAATTTTGAAGTATAGATATCATGACTATCCATCATTCGATGATCTACCGTAGAATCAAGAATTTGCTGGATGACATTTTGCTCTGTGATAGTGGATTTACTTTTTTTCATCACAGTAGAAAATTTCACTTCAATACGATTCATATCAGAATCGGTTAAATCATATGCTAAATTACGTGACATTTCTACTCTAACAAGTGCCTTAATCATGTATTCAGCAACAGTACCAAATCTCCTAGTACGAAGAGAGAAGATACCTTCTCTAAATTCTCGGATATTCATTTTTCGTCCGCCTACTTAACTTCAAATAAAGCGTATATTTCATCATAATCTACCCATCTTAAAAAATAGCCATTCTCAGACAAATGCCATTCAAAATTATGATTAAATAAATTATACCATATTTTGAGAGATAAAAATAGTAGGACATCTGTTCCCATGTACTCCTTCTCCCATGTCCCCACCGTGCATCTTTGGAAATAAATCACTAGTAAATACCCCCAACAAAACAACTACCCCAACTGATCTAGTCACTCTGATACTTCCCCCACTATAGCCTTGGTTTCAAGGCTTTTTAATATCCCTTTCGTTCAAAGTTTTCTAAGCTTTTACGAGCAGAGCTACGCACTCCACGTGATGCGTCTGTGGAAACAGATCCACCGGCTGCACTTTTTTCAGCTTGTAGCCCAGCTCTTCATAGAGCTTGATGTCACGCGCCATGGTGGCTGGATTGCAGGAGATGTAGGTGATTTTCTTGGTCTGCATGGCGCTGCTAGCTTTGATGAAGTTTTCAGTCAGGCCTTTGCGCGGCGGGTCGACTAGGATAACGTTTGGTTTGATGCCCTGCTTGCCCCACTTAGCCATGGCATTTTCGGCACTGTCAGTCACGTAGTGAGCATTTGTGATGTTATTGAGCGCAGCATTTTTCTCAGCGTCTCGGACAGCGCTGTCCACGGCTTCCACGCCGTAAACGGCCTTGACCTGCTTGGCAAAAGACAGACCAATGGTTCCGATACCTGAGTAGGCGTCAATGACAACATCGTCTTTAGACAGATCTGAAAAGTCAATCGCTGTCTGATAAAGTTTTTCTGCCATGACCGTATTAACCTGATAGAAGGACTGGGCGGAAATGGCAAAGCGATTGCCCAGCATCGTGTCTTCAATCGTATCACTGCCATAAAGCGTGCGGAATTCGGGGCCAAAGATGGCATTGGTATTCTTATCATTGATGTTTTGAATAATAGACTTGACGTTTGGAAATGCTTCGGTGATTTGTTCAATCATCTGTTCAATGCGAAAAATTTTGGGTCTCGTTGTTACCAAAATCAGCATCGTCTGACCTGAATAATGCCCGCGGCGAACAACCAGATGGCGAATAAGACCGGTCTGCTCTGTTTCATCATAAGGTTTAAGGTCAAAACGGCGCAGCAAATCACGCATGAAAGTGATGAGCTTGTCAATTTCCTTATCCTGAATATAGAAATCATCAATAGGCATGAGATCATGCGAATTCTTGCGGAAAAATCCCGTCTCCAATTGCCCGTTGACACGGCGGACAGGGATCTGTGCCTTATTGCGGTAGGCAAGAGGATTTTCCATACCGAGCGTCTCAGCAACTTCTACATCTGCAATCCCTGCTGTTTTGTAGAGATTATCCACTACTTGCTTGCGTTTGAACTTAAGCTGCTCACTGTAAGCCAAGTGGCCTAAATCGGCAATACCGCTTCTCAAATAAGCAGTATCTAAATCTTCGTTTCGGTAGGGTGATTTGGTGAAATACTTCTCCACTTTCCCATACCCAATATTCTTTTTGACTTTAAGCACGCGCATCAGGATTTTTTCACCCGGCAAAGCATTGTCCACAAAGAAAACCAAACCGTCAATTTTGGCAACACCTGCGCCATCATGGCTTAAATCGACAATTTCTGTTTCTGCAATATCATTCTTTTTTAACATTTTTTCTCCAATACAAAAGGCGATAGCCTGTACCGCCTTTTATTATACCATAATTAACGAACGCCTAATTTTGACAGTCTCTTTTTATATTTTTTAAAGTTAATGGACAGAGCCTGACCACCGTACATATCATAATCGTCAATCCAGTCACCATTCTCAGGAATCGTCACTTGCTCAATCTCCTTGCCGTTAGTCATGACCGATAAACCATGGCTGAGCAAAAAGCTATAAGATACATTGGTAGAGGTCAAGGCATAGATTTTACCTAAAGCTGCCGAACCTGTAAAGAGTTTGGCCGGATTTTTAATCTGAGACATAATAGCCGACATCACCTGCTGCTGACGCTTGGTGCGGCCGAAATCTCCCTCGTCGTCCTTGCGGAAACGTGCATAGTTAAGGAGGGTCCGGCCGTCCATTTTCTGCCTGCCGACAGAAATGGTCTGATTAGGAACGACACCGTTTTTCATGTTCAGATCATCAGGCACTTCAACAGAATCCACCGCATCACCGTCAACCGTCGCAAATTTCGCATTGATCTCTACTCCATTAGGAAAAAGCGTATCAATAGCTTCTGCAAACGTCTGAAAATCAACCATGACATAATATTTAATATCAATATCAAAATTACGTTTGAGGGTCTGACGCATCAGCTCAGCCCCTTGATTATTATCCTGCTCGCCGATATTAAAGGCCGTATTGAGCTTGTTGTCATAAGAATAATTATCGGTGCTGACCCCTTTAATATTAACAAGCGTATCACGCATAAAGCTGACCATCTTGACCTTTTTATCTTTATTGCCGATATTTAGAACCATGATGGTATCCGTCCGAGCTTCTGATGACCCTTGTGTAATACGCTGGTCGCTTCCCAAAACTAAAATATTAGTTCCGTCTTTGGCATCTTGGCCGTTAAATTCTTCGACAACAGCTGGTTTATAGTCATCATTTTTGCCCGAGGAAATATCATGCATTCCTTTAATAAACATGATAATCATGCCGACAAAGACTGCCAGCAGTATCAGACTGATAATTTTTAAAAAACGTTTGAAGGTCGGCTTTTTCTTTGTCTTGGCCTTAGTCAGTGCCTGAGCGGCTTTTTTCTCCTTGCGGCTCTGGCGGGAAGGTTTTAACGTTTGATTCGGATAAACAGGCAAACCCTGATCGGTGTATTGACTGCCTGCAGAATCATCCTCCCAAGAATCGGCATCTTGATAATCATCGGCATCGTAATCATCATAAGACTGTCCGTAATCCTGATAGTAATCTTTCTCAGGCTCATCATCATAATAATAAGTGGCTTCTTCAGCGCTGTTAGCTTCAACCTTCTTTCTAAGATAGTCAAACTCTGCTTGTTCACGCTCGCTGAGATAGGCTATGTTTCTTAAGAGGTACTCATAGCGCAGCTGTTCATGGCGGCTTACTTTCCCCTTGTCGTTTCTGCTCATTTTTTAATGTCTCTAACTTAATTTTTTTCTAATACTTAGCAATTCTTTCAAAGCCTGTAAACGGCATACATACCCAAAATTTTATACTGAATTCCGATACTTGTCAACTCTTCCAAGGCAAAAGAAACTAATTTTTTATTGTGATTTTCAAAATCGATAATAAAGAAATATTCGCCCAAAACTGTTTTTAAAGGGCGGCTTTCAATCTTGGTCAGGTCAATCCCTCGCCAAGCAAAGGTTGACAGCGCTTTGTAAAGAGCTCCCGGAAGGTTATCAGGCAGTGTCAGAGCAAGAGATACTTTATCATCTGTCTTTTCCAGATGCGTTTCAGGTACTTGGTGGCCCAGCACCCAAAAACGTGTATAGTTTTCTTCAATTTCCTGAATATCCCGGGCAATAATAGACAGACCGTATTCATCAGCAGCAGCCTTGGGAGCGATAGCCGCAAAATTTTCCTGAGGATGCTCAGCTACCAGTCTGGCTGCATAGGCGGTGCTTGCGGTCATTTCAATTTTGGCATTGGGATAGTGACGTTTGATATATTTTTTCCCTTGGGCAATGGCCTGAGGATGGGAAAAAATCTTCTCAATACTGCTGTCTGTTCGGACAGCCATCAGCTGCTGCTTAATGGGCTGAATGATTTCAGCCACAGCCTGAATTTCTGCCTGATGAAACAGATAGTCAGTGGTTTCATGGACACTGCCTTCAATCGAATTTTCGATAGGGACAATGGCAAAATCAACCTTTTGATCCTCGTAAGCCTTGATAACTTCTGTAATATTAGCAAAAGGAAGCAATTCAGCCTCCGGAAAAGCATGCATGGCGGCATTATGCGTAAAAGACCCGTTGGGGCCCAGATAAGCAATTTTCATTTGATTTATTTCCTCAATGATTGGTTAGGCTGTTGTATCAGCAGCATTACTAGTTCTACTTGTCTTTTCATATCCTGCCTGTCTTGACTCAAAAGACTCTGAAATAAATGACTTTTATCATTTCGAACAAGAGCATGGCGGCAATTCACATCAACTGTCAGTCTTTAATAATGCTTTCTAAATCACTGAAAAAACTGGGATAGCTGGTATTGATAGCTTCAGCACGCTCCAGCTCAACCTCGCCATCATTAACCAGCAAAGCTGCAATAGCTGTCATCATCCCGATGCGGTGATCGCCAAAAGTATTGACCTTAGCACCATGAAGACTCGTTTTCCCTTCAATGATCATACCGTCTTCTGTCGGCGTGATATCAGCTCCCATGGCATTTAAGGCATCTGCTACAACCTGAATGCGATCCGTTTCTTTGACTTTTAACTCCTCAGCATCCCGAATAATCGTTTTGCCGTCGACCTGTGTTGCTAACAGAGCGATAATCGGCAGCTCATCAATTAAGCGCGGAATAATATCTCCGCCAATCTCGGTTCCTTTAAGAGCAGACGTCTCAACTGTAATCGTTGCTGATTTGGCTGTTTCATCTTTATCAGTCAGCCTAATCTTGCCGCCCATAGCTTCAATGACTTCTAAAATACCTGTCCGTGTTTCATTGATACCAACATTTTCAAGAGTCAGTTTAGCATTGGGAACAATGAGCCCTGCAACCAGCCAAAAGGCTGCACTGGAAATATCTCCGGGAACAGTGACTGTCTGTCCAGTCAGCTGCTGACCGCCGGATATCCGAATTTCCTTGCCATCTACTTCCAAATGGCCGCCGAACTGCCTGAGCATATCCTCCGTATGATTGCGCGTTATCTCCTTTTCAAGAATAACACTTTCACCGTCAGCCTGAAGCGCTGCAAAAATAAGAGCTGATTTTACTTGGGCAGAGGCCACAGGAAGCTGATAATGGATGGGTTTAAGTGCCTTTGAACCCTTCATTTTTAAAGGAGGCAGATCACGCTCAGTTCGGCCGGACACTCTGACACCCATCTGACGAAGCGGTATCGTTATCCGATCCATGGGCCGCTTAGAGAGACTGTCATCGCCAAACATCTCAGCTTCGAAGTCCTGACCTGCCAGAACACCTGAAATCAAGCGGATAGACGTCCCTGAATTTCCCATGTCCAGAGCATGCTCAGGTGCTCTCAGCCCGTTAAAGCCGCGGCCGTGAATTTCGACCCTGTATCCTTCATCTTTAATCTCAACACCCAAATCGCGAAAAACCTGCATGGTAGAAAGGACATCTTCGCCGCGTAAAATACCATAAACAGTTGTCACGCCTTGAGCTAAACTGCCAAAGATGACAGAACGGTGGCTGATGGATTTATCTCCTGGAATTTTCAGGTATCCTTTTAACTGTTTTGCATTTGTCCGTAGTTTCATTCATTGCTCCAAAAATTATTTTCCTTTATTTTACCATAATTTCACAAACAAAAAAACCACCGCAAGGGTGGAATCCTGTCGCCTGAAATGCAAGGCCTGCCTTACATGCATTCAATGATTTTTGCCACTTCTTTTGGAGTGCGGTGATCGGTATTGATAATCAAATCGGATAAACCTTCATAGAGTTTCATGCGGCGTTCATAAATCCCGTGAAAGTCCTCTTTGGAATTATTTAAAAACAGCGGACGCTGGAACACTTTATCATGTTCAATGCGGTCGTACAAAACTTCAAAAGATGCTGCCAGCAGCACGTTATTCTTGCGATTAGCCCTCAGCAATTCACGATTGTGCTCTGAAACAACAACACCGCCGCCTGTGGAGATGATGATATTGCCATCCAGTGCCAATAGTTCTTCTAAGACCTGAGACTCAATCTTACGGAAATTAGCTTCTCCTTCACGTGCAAAATATTCTGAAATAGACATACCGATGCGCTCTTCAATGATAAGATCCATATCTAAAAACTGATCAAAGCTTTCTTGCAGTTCCCCTGCAACGGTTGTCTTGCCGGCACCCATAAATCCAAGTAACACTTTTGCCATAATAAACTCCTTTGATTTTAACGAAACTGATCCAAGTTCAAGAAGAAACTCAGATAAGATGCAATAATTGCCTCTTATGATCTAAAGCCGACTTCCCCATCTTTGACTGCCAAAGATCATCATAGCGATTTTTAGGAAAGTTACATTCATTCTATCATAATTTTGTTAAATTTTCTGACCTTTTCGCAAACTTATCGATAAAATTATCATTCCGCATCTTTGCAAACAAATCGGCCTGTCCCCTAAATGACAGGAAGCAGGCCGTCTGCAGAATATTATCGTCTCATTTTCTTTTTAATTTTTCAGCGGCCAGCTTACCTGATGTCAAGGCCCAGGCATTATTAGCTCCTGACGGTGAATCTGTTCCCATAACACCGCCGACGACTTCACCGGCAGCATAGAGGCCTTTGATAACAGTTCCTGAAGTGTTGACAACTTCCAATTTATTATTGACCACTAATCCTCCCATCGTCGTTGCAAAACGAGGTTTTTGCTCAATCATATAGTAAGGGCCTTCACCAACCGGCACTTGCAGGAAGCGTTGTTCACGGTGGAAATCTTTATCTTCACCGCCGGCCACAAAGTCATTGTAGCGGGCAACAGTATTTTCCAGAGTAGCTCCGTCCATACCGGCAGCATTTGCCAGTTCTTCAAGGGTTTCACCATGGTAAAAATAAGGGGTCTCACGGCCGTTGCTGGCCAGCCATTTTTCAACTTCGGCCGAGGAAATACCTCCTTCAGCAATTCCTTCTCGGAAAATATCAAAATGCTTTTGATCAAGCAGCAAATACAGTATTTTAGGTTCCTGCTGCATTAAGACATCCAAAATAGCATGGTTGGAAGCACGTTCATTGACAACACGTTTGCCCTTGCTATTGAGCAAAAGACCGTTTTCCTTTAGAACGAGCAGGTTTCCGTCAATCGTTGATTTAGCCGTTCCGGGAGAAACCTCGACACCATTAGGATAAATCTTACCAAGATTCATCATCCGGGTTGCAGCATCAATACCGGGAGCCTGAGCCATCTGAACGCCCTCACCCATGGAAGAGCGTGTTCCGTAGAAAAGGAGACCTTTCAGCTCATCCGGCAGCATAGATTTGTTGTTACCGTAGCCACCTGTCGTAATAATGACAGCCCTGGCAGAAATTCGGTGAGTCTTTCCATTGTCTTCTACTGCAACAAGACCTGTTACGTTCCCTTTTCCGTCTGTCAGCAGTTCTTCTGCCTTGGTCTGCAAAAGCACATTGACATGAGATGCTGCCATTTTGGCTCGGACTGAAGCTGCAAAGCCATGTCCGCCGTGAGCATAGGCTAGTTCACGGTCCTTGGCATACTCGGCCAAAACATGCAGACCGCCTTTCATGTCGTATTCAACACCAACATATTCGTGTACCCAGTCGGTCGTTTGTCCGACATTTTCTGCTAAAAGTGTCAGAAGAGAGCGCACATTTTGCCCATTACCGTTGGCCATGAAGTCATCAAACATGGATTTCACCGTATCATCAGTGACCCCCGCTTCTTTTTGCAGTTTGGATCCCATAACCACTTGATTGCCGCCGGAAACAGAAATAGCTCCGCCGATAAAACTGAGTTTTTCAACCAGTATCGTCTTCAAACCAAGCTCATCCGCACGAAGAGAGGCCGCTATACCGGCAGCACCGCCTCCGATAACCACAAGGTCTGCTGTTTCTTCCAAAACTTCTGTCGACTTGACTTCTGCCGGTTTTGGACGGGCCTCCAAAACATCAACAGCATCTTGACCGCTTGCTTGGCGTGCTGCATCAGCAACCCCTTCAAGGACACCTCTGGAAGTGGAGGAAGCTCCTGAAACAGCATCGACATTCAGGGTTTGAAATTCGATGATTTGTTTTGGCATTTTTTCAAATACCAAATCTGACAGGCCTTCTGATTCACCGGCACTGTCAATTTCAATATTTGTAATCCGCGATTTATCAAAGGTTACTACCATTGGCAGCTCACTGTTGTGACCTGAGGCCATGACACGGTATTGACCCGGTTTAAATTCAAGATCTTTGGTCATCAGATCCTTCAGGCGCTCAGCCTTGGCTTTTTCTGCTTCAAAGTCTTTAATTAAGCCGAAACTTGTGTCCATAAAGTCCCAAAGCGGTCTTGGAATCACTAATTTTTCACGGTCGTGAATGTCAGCAAGCGGATTGACTTCTTTACCGGCTTGAATGGCTCCTGCCCAGTCAGGTTCAACGAGAAAGCCTTTAGCTACAGCCACTAAATCATAGCCTAGGGACAAAGCATCTTCAGCATCCGCCTTTTGCATGATCCCGCCGACACCCATAATCGGTGTTTTTGCCAGTTTTTCAGAACGCTGATCTAAAAACATTGTAATCAGCATTTCCGGATTGGCTGTGTCAATGATAGACGACCGTGTATAACTGCCCATCGAAAAATGGAAATAATCAAGGTCATACTCAGCCAGTGCATTCAGCAAATACATAGTGTCATCAAAAGTAATACCGGGTTTTTCCAGCTCCTCCGGTGAAAAACGATAGCCCAGAATAAAGTCTGAAACCCCCTCTTCTGCAATAACACGCTTGACCGCCTTTACGACTTCTATTGGGAATCTGCTGCGCTTTTTAAGCGTACCGCCCCAGGCATCTGAGCGACGGTTTGAATGAGGTGAAAAGAACTGCTGCAAAAGGTAAGTATTGGCTCCGTGCAGTTCGACACCGTCAAAACCGGCTTTGATGGCACGGCGTACTCCTTCAGCAAAGCGGTCAATCATATCCAAAATGTCATGGTGGGTCATTTCAGTCGGAACAGGCGCATTGGGACGAAGAGCCGCTACAGGCGACGCCGAAATAGGAATGTGCCCTTCATTCATTGGTTCAAATCCCATGCGCCCCGCATGGTAAATTTGGATAAGTGCTTTAGACCCTTTATCTTTAATGGCCTTTGCAATTTTGGATAATCCCTCTATCTTATCATCGCTGTCAATTCCAAGCGCACCAAAGAAGCCCCGTCCATAATTTTCAACGAAAGCTGACTCGACAATGACAGTTCCGACAGTGCCGGAACGTTTCGCATAGTAAGCCACTAAATCATTTGGAACACTGCCGTCATAATAAGCCGATTCAGTTGTCATAGGAGACATCACAATGCGGTTTTTCAAGACAGCTCCGGAAGATAGTTTAACTTCTTCAAATAATTGTTTTGACATCTCTTGCCTCTTTACTGTAATTTCAATGTTTCAAGGATTGTACGCAGTTCCGATACGGGAACCTGACCGGGTGCTGAGGCTTTGGCAGCTGCACCAAAGGTTGCTGATGAACCAAAGACTTCCCCCGATACGCGGGACACCATTCCAAGCGGTCCCATAGACATGGTAATTAAGGGTGTCTGAGCACTTGCATAACGTTCGGCAGTTGCTTGAAGCAGAGTCAGCACATCAATATTTGACTGCGGCATCACCGCTATTTTGCAGATATCTGCCTGACGCTCTTCCATCATGGTTAAACGGCGTACGATTTCATCTTTAGCCGGCGTTGCATTAAAGTCGTGATTGCTCATAATGACTTTTGTGCCTTTTTCATGTGCCAGTTCAATGATTTTTTGAACTTCAGCCGAATCCAGAAAAAGTTCCAAATCAATCAAATCGGCCCTGCCTTGCGCCAAAACAGTTCTGTAAATTTCAAAGTAAAGGGGATCAGGTATTTCGTGAGCACCGCCTTCTTTAGCTGTGCGGAAAGTAACCAATACAGGCTTTTGTGCTTTTTCTTTCACTTTTAAAGAAAGAGCAGCAACTTTTTTAGCATCTTCAACAAATTCATAAAAATCGATCCGCCATTCAATGACATCGCAGTCCAAATCCTTAGCCTGCGCAGCGGCATCTAAAATGTCATGCTCCGTTCTTCCAACCAAAGGAACCAGAATTTTGGGTCTTCCCTGTCCAAAGACAATCGTTTCAACAGCAACTGTTTTCATGATAAGCCCTCCATTTTCATGATTATTTTCATCACTTTTCCAATTTGTGATTTATTTCACTTAAGATTTTAACACATCACTATCAATAAATCTAATAGATATATTTTATTAAATCAATAAAAAATCTTTATAATTTTAGCAAAACTTGCTATAATAATTCTGAGGTGACCATGATGAATATCCAGCATTTAGAGTATTTTGTTGCTCTTGCCGAAAGCGAACATATGACAAAGACAGCAAAAGAGCTGAACACGTCACAGCCAAACCTTTCTTACATGATTGCAGAGCTGGAAAGAGAACTGGGGCTGCCGCTCTTTAAAAAAGACGGCAGGAACATTAAATTAACACGCTACGGACGTATCTTTTACATTTCTGCCAAAGAAGCTCTCCGCACCATCAAACAAGCCTACGATATGCTGCAGGCCGAAATCCATCCGCATCAGGGAAAACTTTCTGTTGGTTTTATCTACACTTTTGGATCAAATACTGCCCCTGATCTCATCAGTCAGTTTCTGCAGAAGTATCCCCAAGTTGAGTTTCAGTTGGAGCAAAACAACTCCCACAATTTGCTGCAGGCCCTGAGCAGAGAAGACTTGGACTGTGCCATTGTTTCTAAGATTGATCATTTCAGTCAAATTCACTTTGAACCCTTAATGGTCGAAGAACAAGTCATTATTGTGCCGGAAGACCACCCTTTAGCACCATACGACAGCATCTCCCTGGCTGATACCATCGCTTATGATTATGTCTACTATAACAAGCACAGCGGCCTTAGACCCTATCTAGATCAGTCTTTTAAAAAATTAGGACTGCAGCCCCGCATAAAAATCGAGCTGGAAGATGATCAGAGTGTGCTGGGATTTGTTGCCCATCATTTCGGTATTGCCATTATCCCAAATATTATCAGCATAGACGCTTACCCTGTTAAAAAGATTAAAATTACTGATGCACTGGATGAACGTATGATTTATATTGCTTATAATAAATCGGATTTTTATCCGCCAATTCAAACAGCATTCAAAACATTTGCCAAGCAGCTGCTTGCTGCACATTTGCAAGACCAAACCGATTAATCCTGCATAACAAAAAGAATTCATGTCAACATGAATTCTTTTTGTTAAAAGTGTAAGACACCAAATACAGCAGCCACTGCTACGACAACTGCGTTAGTAACAAACATGATAGGGGCAGCCTTTTGGGTAAATGGTTCTGCTTCAACTTCGCAAAGCGTTGCCCCGACATAGGTAGATGAATTCATCGGTGTCACCGACGTTGCCAAAGCCAGATTACATACGAAAGGCGCGATGATAGCAATCGGAGACAGACCAAAGGAAGCGCCGATTGAGATAAAGAGCGGATAAAGCGCATTATACAGCTGATAAGGAACAAAATAGATAATCGGCACACAGAGCAGAAGGAAAATGATATGGATGTAGCGCATCAAGAAGCTTGGGAAATGTGCTTCCAATAATTTAGCAAGGCTTTCTACCATTGATGCGTGTGATGCATCCTTGGCATTAAAGACAGCCAAATAAAAACAAATCGCAATGAGCATAATTAACACATTGAAGAACATCGCTGACTGCTTATTCCAAATAGCCCCAAAATCCTTTGGATAGTTGATTAGGGCAGTAACGACTGAAGCCATGATAAAGACCAAATAAGACGGCACTTTAAAGACAGCCAAAGCAGCAATAACAATCAAAAAGATCAGCATATTGATCCAAAATAATTTTGGTCTGGCATTTTCCCGCTCTTCAATTTTATGTGTGGCATCGCCTTGTGCATCTGCAGGCAGTCCAAGTGTTCCATGCTCTTTTTTATGTTTGCGTGCAAAATAGATGTACTGCAGGATAATAGCCGGGATAAAGCACAGCCCCCAAGGGATAGAAGCAACGGCAAGGGTCTCAGCATGAGTATTAGCCATGGTTGCTGACATGACCAAACCGATTCCCCATGGCAGCCAGCACATGGCTCCGATAGCGGTCTGACAGATGATAAAGGCAAAATTACGATCCATCTTAAATTTCTTGAAAAACGGAATGACAATGGGAAAAACAACAAGGTAGGTCGTGGACATCTGTGCTGTCAAATAGGCAATGGCACTTAAAACAGTTGTCAAAATCATGACGCCGATGACATTGATCCGATTGCCGATAATTTTCATGACACCGTTTATCATCGTATCAAACAGACCCGACTCTGTCAGCATACCAAAATAAATCAGCCCAAATAGAAGCATGTAGCCGGACTGGGTCATGACAACATTAATCTGGTTTATAATAAAATCGCTGGTTTGTTTCAAGTCATAGCCCATCAAAAAACTGAAAACAACCGGAACAACAAACATGACAAAATTCAAAGGGACTTTATTCCAAAGAATAAAAGTGACAACAATTGCCAACATAATAATGGCAAGTATAGCTGGACTCATATCTTTCTCCTATCTCTTTAACGCATTTATTTTTTAATCAAATTATCCAACATTCCAAATTCACGTTTGAAGGACCAAGCCATCATATCATGAGTAAAATCAGTAAATGGATGCGATGCCGAAGTATAGCAGTGTCCTAAACGCGGAGCCTGATAAATTTCACAAGGGACGCCGGTTCGTAAAAGGCGCTGAGCATAATCAAGGCCGGTATCACGCAAGGTGTCGTATTCTCCGACAATAACCATATGTGCCTTAAGGCCTCCTAAATCAGGAGCATAAGCCGGAAAAGCATAGTAAGACGGTGTCTTGCCATTGTAACCGCCAAGATAGGCCGGTTCAGCTCCAAGTGCCTTATTAGCCGGACCCATGCGCAGCTGATAGAACTGGTGATAAGAGCGGCTTTCCTCCAAAGCCAAACTCGGAGCCGGACAGTTGAGAACAGTCAGAGCAGGCTGCAGTTCATTTCGGTCACGGAGATAAAGGGCAAGTCCCTCTGCAATAGTTGCTCCTGCGCTTGATCCGTGAAGCCCGATTCTTTCAGGATCACCGCCCAGTTCTTCAGCATGGTCGTGCAAATACATGTAGGCTGCATGGCAGTCCTCCAGCGGCATCGGAAAGCTGACGCCGTCAGCTCCTGCCAAACGATACTCAACAGAAACGACAATAGCAGGCACACGCCGGGCAATTGCAATACAGCGGGCATTGTCAATATCCACACTGCCCGCAACAAAAGCACCGCCATGAATATCCAAAATCATCGGAGCTTTTTCAGAAAGATCAGCTGGAGTAAAAATGCGAATTTTCAGTTCCTGCTTGCCTTCCTCAGTCGGAATGAAACGATCCTCCATTGTCATACCTTCCGGCAGTTCATAAGCAAGCATGGCTTCAGTCTGTGCTGCCTTACGGCGTTTGACTTCTTCACTTTGTTCAGCAAGATTGCTGAACAGATGGTCCTCATAACCTGGAAATGGTTTAATCTCCATGATTTAACCCCTTTCTTTCACGATTTCTTAACGTGTGATACTTGTTTTTATTTTACCATACTTTGAGAACGTTTTCACATAGTTTTTGATGAAAAATTTCTTTCGATTTTAAAATTTTTTCTATCAATAAAAAATCCATAACTAAGCAATTTAGTCATGAATTTTTATGGTTAACTCCCAGTTCAGTTAACTCAGTTATTCTTAGCAAAAACATCTTTTAAAACCAGAGTCAAAACAATCCCTGTCAGCAAGCCGATACCTGACCCTGCAAATGCCAGCACTGCTGCCATAAAACCGGCAATCATCTTATCGGTCTCGTCTTCACAGTATTCCATGCCGATCTTGGCGCAGACAATGGCTTGAAAAAGAAGGGTTATGGCACCTCCGACAGAATAAATAGGCCGCATAAAACTTGTGATGGGAATAAGAAGCACACAAAGCAAGGTCGCCAAACGGAAAGAAGTCATACCGCCGATCAAACTGTCCATAGCGGCCTTTCCTTCCTTGTAGCGCTGACTGATAGATACCGTCATCCCAGCCCAGAGAGGACCGGACAGAGGCGGAAAAGGTGCCACAAGAGCAAGAATGGTATTTCGAATGCCGATAATCAGGTTTGAACGGTTTGAATCAAAATCGATGTATTCGTCATTTCTTGATTCGCGGGCATCTTCAACCAATGATTCTGTGGTGACAAAATCTCCAAAAGCAATAACATAGCTGACTAAAGCCAGAGGCAGCGCATCCGCAAAATAATGGATTTTGGGAAAGCCGACTGCAAAGACACTGACCTGACTGAGAATCCTCTGAAAATCAGGAACTTTTAAAACAGTTCCCAATTCAAATGTCGGCAGCGGCAATTCAGAAATCAAAACACCGACCAGCATAGCAAAAAGATAGGGAAAAAGATTGCCGTAACTGGCTATAAAATCAAGCAAACGATTTTTAGCTCTCAGTTTTTTATACCAAGCTGAATAAGACAGGATAATCAGCAATCCAAAGCCTGCTATAAGCGATATGGGATATTGTTTAAAGCCTCCCTTGTCACCCAGCTGAGTCTGCAGGACTGAAATCGGGGTTGCCAGCAAAATGCCTGCTTTCATACCGCTGGGTACCAAATGAACAAATCGTGTGGCCAGTTTAGTAAGACTCATAAAGATAAACAGAGCCGCCACCAACAGCTGCAGGGCAATCATTGCTCTAATACGATCGGTACCGGCATCATACTTTGTCAGGTAGGTTAAGGTCAACGGAAGCGTCGCCGTAATCCAGCCGGGCACCACAGGATCGCCCAAGGTTCCATGGAGAATGTACAGACTGGTCTCCAAAATGACCATGCTGTAGGCCAGCTCATAAGGCAGCTCCAGATAATCTGTAATATAAGGAATGGCAGACAGGGCGGTTGCTCCAACAATCAGCCCTTGAATGAATTCCACTTTTTCTATTTTGTAGTGAATAAAGGGAAAGCGTATTTTAAAGGGACCGGCCTTAATGTATGGCAGTTCACTAGCTTGACGAATCACGTTAGCTTTAGTCATAAATTCTCCTTTTCTATCTCATGATCCTACTTTTTTTGACTAAAAAAGCGAGAGGCACTCCCCTCGCTTTTTTGTGAGAAGAATGTGTTTCTCCTTAACAGCTGCCGCTTATTCCTTTAACAGTCATCAAGGACTATTCTTCATTAAAAAGCAAATCGTGAATGTAGTCAACCGGCATATCTTCGCCGGTAAACAGCTTGAAGGCTTCTGCACCTTGATAGAGCATCATGCCAATACCGTTGATAGCCTTTTTGGCACCGTGTTCTTTGGCAAATTTTAAAAGTTTGGTTTCAAGCGGTGCATAGACCACATCAAAAACAACAAGATCAGACCGAATAACCTGGGGATCATTGATCAATGATACATCTTCTTGAGGCTTCATACCGGCACCTGTTGCATCAATGTAAATACTGGATTCTGCAATGGACTTCTTAAAAGCTTCCTGATCAGCCAAGTCTGTCAGCGTCGCATGGGAATCTGTCCGCGTATTGATTTTTTCTACAGTTAACTCAGCATTGACATAAAAGTCATCCTTACGATTGAAGATACGGATTTCCTTGGCACCATCCAAGGCCAACTGAATGGCAATAGCCGTTCCGGCACCGCCTGCACCGGTCAGGGTAATGACCTGATTCTTAACGTCCACCCCTTCTTCTGCTAGGGCACGCACGCAGCCTGTACCGTCCGTACAATGGCCGACAAGATGGCCTTTACCGTCTTTATTGACTACCGTATTAACAGCACCGACCAATTCAGCCGCAGGAGACAGTTCATCCAGATAAGGTATAATGGCTTGTTTATTTGGCATAGAAACATTGGATCCTCGAATACCTAAAGCACGAATCCCTTGAACGGCATCCTTCAGCTCTTCAGTGCCAACCTCAAAGGCCAAATAAGCATAATCCAAGCCCAATTTAGCATAGGCCTCATTGTGCATTTTAGGTGATAAGGAATGGCGAATGGGGGTAGCAATTAAGCTGACGAGAAGTGTGTGACCTGAAATACGTTCTGTCATGATAAAATCCTTCTTTCTAAATTACAATTATTATAACATTTCTAAGAGACTAAGACCAAAGTCCGGCAAATTCTGATTGCACCGGATTCAGTTTTTATTGGCATTGGAAAATACGGATTGACCAAAAATTTGTTTATACCGCCAGCCAATATAAATCATCAAAGCAGATGAAAGAAAGCCGGTAACAGCAATAATCAATAAGATAATCGGTGCATTTGGAAATGAACCGTTGACTTCCTGCAATAATCCGCCGGCTGCTGCAGGTACAATATAAGAACCCAGCGCCATCACAAAATAATAAATGGAGGTATTGCGTCCCTTATTCGTATCAAAGAACTGATTGAGAACAGCATTCCCCATCTGAAGAAGGCCGCCGGCTGCACAGAAACCGACAACAATCCCCGCAAGGGTCAAAACAGTCGGTGTCGGCACAAAATAGACCGCCAAGCCTGCAAGACCGGCAAAGATTGGTGCAATGATTAAGATGGCCATATCACGAATACCGCGTGCCATAATGAGTGAAAATACGATAGTTGCAACCAGACCGCCCAGCTGGTAAAGAGAAGTCACAGAAGCAGCGGCGCTTTCACTCATGTGAATAATGTTTTTAGCATAAATTTTTGAAACTTGCTGGAACAGATAGAAATTGGAATAAATAGTGAGGGCAAAAAGCGATAAAACAACGCCGTCAATGGCAAATTTGGGTTTGACTTTTCCTGAACTTTGAGTTTTTGTTTCTGCAGCTGTTTTAGCAGTATCCTGGCGTTTTTCTAACTCTTTAATGGCTTGTGCCGGGCTCAGCTTTTCAGATTTTTGCAGCTCACGGTCCGGAAACGGTGCAAAAATGACACCTATCAAAACAAGAGCGCTGACAGCAAGCGGCAAAATAATGGCAAGCTCAGGAGCCAGTTTGTTTGTTGCCAAAAAAGCAACAAATAATGGATAGAGAATAGATGAGGTAGAGATAAATGCTTTGGACAAAACAGAGGCAGTTGATTTGTTCTCCGGGTACATCTCAAAGAGAGCCGGATTAACGGAACCATCGTACAAAGAAGTCATGGCACCGCCGATGAATGCTAAAATGTTAGCTTCCAGTACATTATTGGCAATCAAAAGCGAAGCAAACATGATAACATAACCGACCAGACCTGCCAAAACGACCGGTTTACGCCCGATTTTATCCGATAAAGAACCAGAAAAAATCAAAAAGGTAATTTTACCAATACCAACCCAGGCAACAACACCCAAAACAGCTGCTGTGGTAATGCCCCATTTATCTGCAAAATATTCTGTGTTTTGGGAGATAATAATGGCCTGCATGCCGTGGCAGAAATAGGTAAACCAAAGCATGACAGCAGAGAAATTAAATTTGTTATTTTTAAACATGTCGGTATAAGCTCCTTAAGACAAATTAGTGATTTCCTTTTAAACGTTCCAAATAGGCATTGTGCTCTTTAACCGCATATTCACGGCGGCCGCCCGGTTTTGGCGTCTGATCTCCCATCATAATACCAAAACCGCCCTCAACACGGAGCTCATGGCCATTTGTATAGTCTGAGCGGTCACTTGCAAGAAAGAGCACCGCATTGGCAATATCCATGGTATTGCCGATACGTTTATTAGCTGTCAAGGCTTTACGGCCATTTTCTACTTCTGGATCAGCATAAAAAGGTTCTGACAAAGGGGTTTTGACAAAACATGGCTGAATACAGTTTGAACGAACACCAAACTGTCCCCATTCTGCTGCCATTTGACGTGACATCATATTGACACCGGCTTTTGTTGAACTGTAAGCTGCTGAATAGGTTTCCGGAAATACAGAAGCAATTGTTGAAATATGCACCATATTACCGTGGCCTTGTTTAATCATTTGACGGCCAAAACGCTGTGATACCAGAAAATAGCCTGTTAGATTGATATCAACCGTTTGACGCCATTCTTCTAAAGGAAGATCTTCCAGAGGACAGGCACGGAGCATGGCAGCTGTGTTGACAAGGATATCAACTGAGCCAAACGTTTCAACTGCTTTTGCAACGGCATTGTCCACATCTGTTTCCTTGGTTGAATCAGCAGGCACTGCCAGGGTTTTGACGCCGTATTCTTTAGCGATTTCGTCGGCATAATCCTTCAGCTCTTGCTCACGAATGTCCAATAAGACAACATTGGTGCCTTGTTTTGCAAATTCTTGAACAATTGTTTTTCCCATACCGCCAACAGCTCCAGTAACTGCTGCTGTTTTTTCTTCAAGTCCTAACCATTTGTCTGACATAGCTTTTCTCCTTTATTCTTTTCAATTTTCTGCTACCACTTCCGGCCAAGCTTCTTTAAGAACCTTAACCGCATTTTCAAATGTAAATCTGCTGGCCTCAGCAAGACCCCGGCTTAAAATGGCATCTGAAATGACTTCCACACCGATTACTTTTGGTGAGATACCTGCTTCTTTAATCATTCGGACAAAGCCGGCAGTATCCTTAGCTCCTGTTCCCGGAGCTAAGCGGTCATGCATCGATTCATCCCGCAAAATGGCATCGGCATAGGGACGCTCGTAAGCATCATTGATTTGAATTGAAATGATTTTAGCAGCTTCATCTGCTGTCAAAGTGCGATAAGGCTGATCTGCACGCACCCAATGCCAGGTATCAAGAATGAGCATGGCATTGTCAGCACCAGATGCTTTGACAACCTCATAGGCCTTGTCAAAGGTCGCAAGACCGCTGTAGGGCATGGGCTCTACTCCGATAATATATTTGCCCGCACGCGCGCACAGTTCTTTCAATTTTTGAGCCGTATATTCTACCGAATAGTTTTCCATCAGCCCACAGTTAATATGACCGACGTTGAACAAATCACACATATGAAAACACATTTGCTCTTTGTATTTTTGTTCATAGGAACGGTGTTCTTCAGCCCATTGAACGATATACTCTACTTCGGTCACTTTGATATCATATTTGTCCAGAATAGCTAGAATATCTTGGTCGGTCAGTCCTTCATTCAAAGCATCGACATAGGTTTCTGCACGAAGTCCGATACCTTCGTAACCTGCATCTTTGGCTGCTTTTACACGGTCTTCAAATTGGCACTGATCGCCAAGAGTCCATGAACTGATTGTAATTGGTGAAAGGTTAGACATTACTTTTTCCTCCTATATTGTTAATTTTTTCACTTATCACATTGATTATACAATGAATTAAAAGCAAATACTAATGAATCTTTCTTCAGCAATTCATAGATTTTTTTAATCATTTTGTGCTATAATAAACAAAAAAACAGGCACAGGTAGACAGATGAATCTTCAACACTTACGCTACTTCCTGACTCTAGCCGATTTGGAGCATTATACCGATGCTGCAAAGCAGCTGCATATCACCCAGCCAACGCTGAGCCATGCTATTGCTGCTTTGGAAAATGAGGTCAACGTTTCTCTTTTTGTAAAAAAAGGGCGCAATGTCGTCTTGACAGATGCAGGAAAAGATTTTTACAAAGTCGTCACAACCTCTCTTAATCTCTTAGATACAGGTGTTAAGCAATTGCAGCAGACCCATCAGAAGCAGCATCGTATTAACCTTACACTGCTGCGTATTCTGGGCCGAAAAGCTGTTCCCAATCTTGTTCGCACCTTCATTGAACAGCACCCTGATACACAATCAGAATTTGACTTTCACAATGACAGCGGCATGTCAGCAGATATGCTGGAAGGAATCCAAAATGATCAATATGATTTAGCCTTTTGTTCTAAAATTGAAAGTTTTTCTTCTGTCTCCTTTATTCCTATCTTCACCCAAGATCTTGTACTCATTGTTCCTAAAGGCCACCCTCTGTCAGCTAAAGAGCAGGTGAGGGTTGAAGATACCTTGGAATATCCCCAAGTTTGGTTTTCAAAGCGCAGCGGAATGCGTCCTGTATTAGATCAGGTTTTTTCAGAAACAGGCAAACGGCCTGAAATCGCTTTTGAAGTCAGTGAAGATGAAACCGTTGTTGGCTTAGTCGCCCAGCAGTTCGGAATTGCTATCGCCCCCAAAGCTGATTTTTTAAAGGATTTCGATGATATTGATGTTATTCCTATTAAGTCGTTAGAAAATCGCCGGATCTATTATGCGGCCTATCATAAAGGCAAAGAATTGCATGCCGACTTAAAAAATTTTATTGATTTTATCGCCACACAGTCAGAAATCATGAATTTATCGATTTAAAAAACCCTTCTTTTCAGCCTGCAGTCTGAGAATAAGCATCCTGTAAAAATACACACAAAAACCTCGTCAGATACGTCATCTGACGGGGTTTTTGTCTGATAAGTTATTAAAAACAGCGGCTTCATTCCAAAAAATTTAGCTCTTTTTCCGGCAGAAATCCATTGGGGGGCACACTGCCCTGTGGTTTGCATGAATTTGCCGGTGATTGCCAAACAAGCTTAGCATTTTTAACACAGAAATTCTTGCAAACATCTGACAGTTAATTATCTTGTTCAAGCACATCCCGAAGGGGCTGAAAAATAATGCGTTCAATATCATTGAGGTAAACGCCCAGAGCTTGCTGAGCTGAAGCATAGTCTTTTAACAGCGGATTAGCTTCAATCTTTTGACCAAAACGCTGCATTTCCTCTTGAATTTCAGGAGTAGGCGCCTGTCCTGTTTGAATGAGACCTTGGATCTTCTGTTGAAATTCCGTAAATTCAGACCACAGTCTTTTAGCTTCCTCATCTCCGTCAATCTTAGCTTTTGCCTGAACAATCGCTTGATACTCAGGCAGAGCACGAATACTGCGCTCCATTTCATTTGCTAAATCATAGATATTTTCTGCCATAGTTTCTCCTTTAACTAAGATACTAAGAGCGTTAAGAAATCCGTATAAAAATAGGAAACGGACACTGTGTCGCTAAGACACAGGGACGTTTATCTTTTTTACTAGGATTTTAGCCCGTGTTCAATTAACAAGATACGGTAGAGGATTGTTATCTAAGTGCTTTGCACTTGATAACAAACGCCAATCACCATTGTGAATTGGCTACCTCTCCCGCTAACGTCGTTTGCTTAGTAAGATCGACTAACCAAACGACGTGTCGCTAAGGGCGTCAGCGAGCAAAGGCAAAATAGAAGGTTCGACGAAGCGTCACAGGACGCTAGGAGAAGCTGTCTTTTTGACACAGCTCGCAGCTCGTGTTCAATTATCAAGATACTAAGAGCGTTAAGAAATCCGTATAAAAATAGGAAGCGGACTCTGTGTCGCTAAGACACAGGGACGTTTATCTTTTTTACTAGGATTTTAGCCCGTGTTCAATTATTTAATCTAGATAGACACGATAAGCAGTATTTTTACTGATCAATTCCCGAGCACGTTTCAGATCACGCTCATTCTTGAACGAAATTTGCAGGATACCATTGATATCTTCCCGATTTTCTTCATTGATGCGGATATTAACTAACGATGTTCCTCTCAGCAGTTCCAAAATTTCCAAAATAACATTTTCTTTATCCGGAACATCTACATAAATATCATAAAAGCTGTCAACACCGGCACGTTTGTGAATTTCCATATTTTTACGAATTTGCCGGCCCCGATCAAAGAATTCCCAAATGGCATTTTCATCTTTGGCTTTAATCAAATCGGAAATCCTGTCCAGGCGCTGCTTGAAATTTTCAATACGGTCTAAAACGGCCTCAGGATTTGTTAGCAGAATACTCGTCCACATACCGGGTTCACTTTCAGCAATCCGTGTCATGTCGCGAAAACCGCCCGCAGCAAAATGTTTGGTCATTTCATGACTTTCGGCAAAATCGCCCGCCTGTTCCATAAGACTTGAAGCAATAATATGGGGAAAGTGGCTGATTTGACCGGTGACCAGATCATGTTCTGCTGCGTCAATTTCAATATATCTGGCATGCAGGCCGGATAAGAGATCCTGCAAAGCAGGTATTGTACCGGTTTTAGTCAGACTTGACGGCGAAAAGATATAATAGGCATTTTCAAAAAGATTAACATCTGCTGCAACAGCTCCTGATTTGTGGCTTCCCGCCATAGGATGGCTGCCTGCAAATTGTACTGGTTTGTCCTTAAGATATTGCTCTGCTGCTTTGACAATTTCAAATTTGGTAGAACCGGCATCTGTAATAATAACATTGTCTTTTAAATCTAATTCTGCCAACATTTTGATGAAATCAATTGTTTTTTTAATAGGCACTGCTAAAATAATAACATCTGCCAAAGGCGCAAATTCCTTGAAATCGGCAGTTGCCTCTTCTACGATTCCGCGTTCAAGAGCAATGTCTCGTGACTGGTCAGAACGATTGTAGCCAATAACTTTATAATCGGGATGTCCGCGCTTGATTCCTAAAGCAAGAGAACCTCCGATGAGCCCTAAGCCTGCAATATAAATTGTTTTTCCTTCCATCGTTTCTCCGAACTAAATCAATGCTGCTCACTTTTGACAAACCTTTTTGTTAATGCAAATAAGAATTCCTCAAAATCTTTAAAAGTCTTTGACAAACTGCTTATGGCGCTCTACAGCTTCCTGTAATTCTTCCATATTGTCAGACGAGAATTTATCCAATACCTCGGTCGCAAGCACCGTTGCAACCACACTTTCCATGACTACTGCGGCAGCCGGAACAGCTGTCGGATCGGAGCGCTCTACACTGGCCTTATAGGGCTCATGCGTCTCAGTATCAACACTCATCAGCGGCTTGTACAGTGTTGGAATTGGCTTCATAACACCGCGAACAACAATAGGCTGTCCATTGGTCATACCGCCTTCAAAACCGCCGAGATTATTGGATTTGCGCGTATAACCGTCTTCTTTGGACCAAATAATCTCATCCATGACATCGCTCCCTTTGAGATAGCCATCTTTAAAGCCCAGACCGAATTCAACGCCCTTAAAAGCATTGATGGAAACAACTCCTTGAGCAATCTTAGCATCGAGCTTTCGATCCCACTGGACATAAGATCCCAGACCAACCGGAACACCGCCAACAACAGTCTCAATAACACCGCCGATTGTATTGCCTTCTTTTTTAATTCGGTCAATATAATCTTTGATTTCCTGCTCACGCTCCTGATTGACAATAGAAACTTCTGATTGGCGGGAGCGTTCCTTGATCTCAGCTACTGTCAGATTTTCAGGAACATCTATTTCAATGCCGCCAAAAACGACCACATGACTGGCAACATCCATGCCAAGCTCTTCCAAAAGGCGCTTGGCTACTGCTCCTACCGCAACACGCATGGTTGTTTCACGTGCGCTGGAGCGTTCCAAACTGTTACGCAGATCAGAAAAACGATACTTCATACCGCCAACTAAATCGGCATGCCCCGGACGGGGTTTGGTCAATTTCCGAATTGATTTTTTCTTGTCTTCAATATCGGCAGCACTCATGACTTCCGTCCAGTTTTTAAAGTCCCGATTGCTAACATTAAGCGTAATCGGACTGCCCATTGTCAAACCATGGCGAACGCCTGAGGTAATCTCTACCTGATCGGATTCAATTTTCATGCGGCCGCCGCGGCCATAGCCGCCCTGACGCCGCTTTAATTCAGCATTGATATAGTCAGCCGTCAAGGGAAGGCCTGCCGGCACCCCTTCAATAATAGCTGTCAGACGGGGACCATGTGACTCCCCAGCTGTGAAATATCTCATCTTATTTCTCCAAGTACTCTTTCATCTCTTCCAGACTGATTTCATTGATTGCAGCCTGCCCTAACTGGGGAACAATCACTGTCTTAATCATCTGACCGCGGGCTTTTTTATCGTGCTTTAACGCCTCATACATCTTTTCGGCGTCCCATGGTTCATACACCGTTGGCAGACCAAATTTAGCACACATAGCCGCAATCTTTTCTGTAATACCTTTCGGCATTAAACCTTTTTTCTCAGCAATCCGAGACATCTGAACCATCCCGATTGCCACTGCTTCACCGTGCATCACTTTACCATAACCAGCTGTTGCTTCAATAGCATGCCCGATTGTATGCCCAAAATTGAGATAGAGACGAACGCCCTTATCCAATTCGTCTTCAACGACGACCTTACGCTTCACATCACAGGAACGGTAGATGATCATCTCGGAATTTTCCAAGATAGAATTTGCAGAACCATCCAGAGCGTCCAGCTTCTCCCAGAGTTCGGCGTCAGCAATTAAACCATATTTGACAACCTCGCCCATGCCTTCAGTCAGCTCACGTCTGCCAAGCGTATTGAGAGTCTCCGGATCAATCAGGACACCGTCAGGCTGGGCAAAAGTCCCAACCATATTTTTAGCAAAAGGAGTATTGACACCGGTTTTGCCGCCGATAGAAGAATCTACCTGAGCTGTCAGGCTGGTTGGAATCTGCAGAAAATGAATGCCCCGCATGTAAGTCGATGCCACAAAACCTGCCAAATCACCGACAACACCGCCTCCCAGCGCAATAATCCCATCACTTCTGGTCATGCCTTGCTTAACTAAAAATTCATAGGCCTTATTGACCGTTGTCAAATTTTTACTGGCTTCACCTTCTAAAAAGTCAAAGACAACAACCTCAAAACCGGCATCTTCGAGGCTGAGCTTTACTTTTTCAGCATAAAGACTTCCCACACGGTTATCAGTAATAATCGCTGTTTTTTGCGGTTTCCAAAGTTTTTTGACCCATTGGCCGGCACTTGCCAGACTGCCGTTTTCGATGATAATATCATAGGGATTTTGAGGAAGATTGACATTTAATTTCATGGAAGCACCTAAATTCCTTACTTATATTTTTCTGCCAATGCCTGCCAGATTTCCTGACTGGGCATTTCCTGTCCTGTCCAGAGTTCAAAAGCCTCTGCTGCTTGAAATAACAGCATTCCCAGACCATTCACAGCCTTTAAACCGCGGCTGCGTACCAACTTCAAAAACGGTGTTTCAAAGGGCTGGTAAATAACATCGGCAACCATGATATTTTCAGGAAATTCAAATTTTTCGTCAATGATCATGGATTTGCCATCCATCCCAACACTGGTAGCATTGACAAATAAATCAGATGCCAAAACTTTTTCCTGGATCAAATCCACATCTTCAACAGGAAAAACCTCAAGAGGAACACCGGTTTTAGCGGATATCCGCTGAGCCTTCTCTTTGGTTTCCTGCAAAAATTCTGTCTGATTAAAAATATTGATTTTCGCAGCACCATTGATTGCAGCCTGAGCAATAACAGCCGTTGCAGCGCCTCCGCCGCCAAGAATGGTCATTACCTTGCCCTTAACATCAAAATCAGCAAAAGTATTCAGACTTCTAAAAAAGCCCATACCGTCTGTATTATAGCCTAACAGTCTGCCGTTTTTATTGACGACTGTATTGACTGCTCCGATTAAATCAGCAGCTTCTGTTATCTCATCCAGATAAGGAATAACAGCCTGCTTGTAAGGCATCGAAATATTGATGCCGAACATGTCGTAGCGCCGAACATTTTCTACAGTAGCCTCAAGTTCAGACTCTGGAATATCCCAAGCCACGTAAACGCCGTTGACACCCGTTTTGTCAAAGGCATAGTTGTGAATAAAAGGTGAAATGGAATGTTTGATTGGTGTCGCAACAACTGCTGCTAAACGAGTGTGTCCGTCAATTTGCATCTAAAACCTCCTTAATTTTGCGCATATCTGTCAGTGACATCTGCCCCGGAGCGCTTTCTTGCTCCAAACTGGCAAAAGTCCACGAGCTGCCTGTCAAATCTCCCGCCAAACGCGATACCTGTCCTAATTTAGACATGGACATGGTGACGTATTCCTGCTCAGGATTCAGCGTCTTGAAACCTCTCGTATAGTTCATTAAATCAAGCACATCCTGTTCATTTTGGGGCATGACCGCTATCTTAACCACACGCGGTGCCAGGGCTGTCAGCTCCGAGAAGACTTCCATCAGATTCTCGGGCGTCTCTTTAAAATTATGATAGGACAGTACCAGATTAGAAAAATCATACATTTCTTTTAATACGTCGCGGTAAGAGAAATATTCAAAATCAATATAATCCGGCTGATAAAGAGTTGCAATATCACGAATAATCGCAAGATACTCTTCACTGGTCAGTGAAATATTGCCGCCTTCTTTTTCCGTACGCAGGGTAAAGATAACTTCACGCCCTGCAAATTTCTCAAAAATAGCCGGAGCTACCGTCAGAATATCATTTTTAGCCAAATAATCCGCCCGCCACTCAATAAGATCGGCGCTGCTGATTTTTGCTAAATCAAGCTGGTTAACCTCGTCAATATTTCGAGGCATAACAGGAACTACTATTTTCATAAATAATTAAACCTTTATCGTAAATACTTTTAAATAATTACTGCTTTCATCTTTTTCATTTACGGCAAAATCGCCGGGCAGCTGCTGCAAGTCCAGATAAGTGTGCTGCTGTTTTCCAAAACCTTTTTCAATTTGTTTTCTGAACTGAGCTATGGTCATATTGGAGGCATTCGTTGATGCGATGATTAAGCCATCCTCAGCCAAAATCTCAAGCCCCTGACTAATTAGCTTATGGTAATCTTTCAAAACAGAGAAAGTCTCTTTTTTATTTCTCGCAAAACTCGGCGGATCAATAATCAGAACATCAAAGGTCAGCTGATGGCGTTTAGCATATCTAAAATAATCAAAAACATCCATGACAATCAGCCGGTGCCGGCTCATATCCAAATGATTGGCCTCAAAATGGGCCAACGACAGCTCTTTAGAGCGCTTAGCCAAATCCACTGATGTGGTCTCAAGAGCTCCGCCCATGGCAGCAGCGACGGAAAAAGCAGCTGTATAAGAGAACAAATTTAAAACCCTTTTCCCCGCAGCCAAGCCGTTTACCAGACTATTGCGCACCTGATGCTGATCTAAAAAAATACCTGTCATCAGACCATCATTCAAGAAAACGCTGTAAGACACGCCGTTTTCCGTGACAGTAAACTGTTCCGGTGCTTCTTGACCGTATAAGTGCGCAGACTCGTAACCAAGACCTTTAAAACGAATTTTTTCGTAAGCTCCCGAAAATTCGGGATAGACCTGACAAAAAGCAGCTGTAATCTGATCTCTCAGCCGGTAAACAAAGGCATTGTACCAAGAAAAAAGAGCAAACTGACCATAACGGTCAACAGTCATACCGCCAAAATAATCTCCGTCCTGATTAAACAGACGGTAGGCTGTTGTTAAATCCGAATCTGACAGAGCCTCCCGTTTTTTCTTAGCCCTTTGAAACAGCTGAGCAAAATAAGCCTGATTTAGTACCACTTTTTCGGATGATACCAGCCAGCCAACTCCCTTATTTTGCTTGGACAGATAAGCTGTTCCTAAAAAACTGCCTGCCTGAGAATACAGGTAAACCGTCTGGTCACTCAGCTTTATATTCGGAAAATCTTTACTGCTTAATAACTGAATTCCCCGCTTAAGTTTTTTCTCCGCCGAAGAACCCACCGTAAGTCTATTCATAACAACCATTATAACAAAAAATTAAGAAATTTTCTCCCTTAAAAAAACATTTCTTCTATATGCCAAAAATAAATTTATGTTATAATCAAATAATAAGATTTTATCTTTAAAATGATAAGGAATCGGTATAATGAAAAAAATAGTTAAATTTCTCCTGAGCGTTGTCAAGACCCGTTTAGGATTTATTTTGACACTTGTGCTCATTTATTGGCTCAAAACGCTGTGGGCTTATAATATTGATTTTAGTTTGGACGTAGGAAATTCTTATCAATTTCTTTTAACAATGATTAATCCTATTCCAGTCTCTCTCCTGCTTTTGGGATTGAGCCTCTATATAAAAAACACACGCGCTTTTTATATTGTGACAGCTGTTATTTACACTTTGCTCAATGTTCTCTTATTTGCAAATTCGATTTACTTCAGGGAATTCTCAGATTTCATTACGGTCAGCGCAGCCCTTGCCAGCAGTAAAACTTCTGCCGGATTAGGTGCTTCCGCCCTTAATTTATTAAGACCTTGGGATGTCATCTACATTTTAGATTACATCATCTTCATCACACTTTTTTCCCTCAAAAAAATCTCTTTTGATACAAGACCTTTTAATAAAAGAGCCAGCTTTGCTATTTCGGCACTGTCCGGACTTCTCTTTTCAATCAACCTTTTCATGGCCGAAATTGATCGGCCGGAATTGCTGACACGCGGCTTTTCAAATATCTACATTGTCCGTGCCTTAGGTCTGCCGGCTTTCAGCGCCTACAGTGCCAATCAAACCTATCAAACGCAAAAGGTCCGCTCTGAGGCGACTGCCGATGAACTCAGTACTGTCAAGGAATACGTCAAGGAGCATTACGCTGCCCCCAATCCTAAATATTATGGTCTTGCCAAGGGAAAAAATGTTATTATTCTTCACTTGGAAAGTTTTCAGCAGTTCCTTCTTGATTACAAACTCAATGTTGATGGCAAAGAGTACGTTGTTACACCTTTCCTCAACTCCCTATACCATTCCAAAGAAACTTTTGCCTTTTCAAACTTTTTCCATCAGGTTAAGGCCGGAAAGACATCCGATGCCGAAACCCTCATGGAAACATCGCTGTTTGGTCTCAACCAAGGGTCTTTCTTCGTCCAATACGGCGGTGACAATACCCAGCAGGCTGCTCCGCATATTCTCAATGATACCAGCAATTACAGCAGTGCTGTTTTTCACGGCAATATCGGCACCTTCTGGAATCGCAACAATGCATACAAGCAATTAGGCTACCAGCATTTCTTTGATCAGTCTTACATGTCTAAGATGACTAAAGACAACTCTTTCCAGTACGGCCTCAATGACAAGGTCATGTTTTCAGACTCTATTAAGTATTTGGAACATCTGCAGCAGCCTTTTTATACTAAGTTTATTACTGTATCTAACCACTATCCGTACCAAAGTCTGGCCGGTGATGATACAGGCTTCCCTCTTGCTAAAACAGATGATGAAACCATCAATGGTTATTTTGCAACTGCTAACTATCTAGATTCTGCCATCAAAAGTTTCTTTGATTATTTGAAAGCTTCCGGCTTGTACAAAAATTCGATTATTGTCCTATACGGTGACCATTACGGTATTGCCAATTCAAGAAATACAGACCTCGCACCGCTTCTGGGCAAAGACCCGCAGACGTGGACAGAATACAATAATGCCATGCTGCAGCGCGTTCCTTACATGATCCATGTTCCCGGAACAGACAAGGGCTTCATCAACAATACTTACGGCGGTGAAGTTGATACCCTGCCAACGCTGCTTCATCTGCTTGGAATTGACAGTAAAAACTATGTTGAATTGGGTCAGGATTTGCTGTCTCCTGCTAATAAGCAGCTGGTTGCTTTCCGTTCTGAGGGAAACTACATCACTCCTAACTATACCAACTACAGCGGACGTGTTTACGATACCAAAACAGGTGTTGAAATCACCAACCCTGATGAAATAACAACCGCGAAACTCAAAGAACTCCGTGAAGCAGCTGACAAGCAGCTTGATATGAGCGACGAGATTCAAACCGGAGACCTGCTGCGTTTTGATAAGGACAGCGGTCTAAAACCGATTAACATCAGTTCAATCTCATATAAGAACGATTCTCTGGCTTCTCTGAAAAAGATTGAGAAAAAATTAGGTCAAAATTCAACCAGCCTTTACAGCAAAAACGGCAATAAATCAACACAAGATTTATATAAAGCTCCGAGCTATAAGGAATTGCATCCGGAAGCAGCCAAGGAATCCTCATCAACAAACACAGATTCGAAAAAATAGCCCTGCAAAAAAAAAGACTGGGAAAGAGCTTTGTGCTCTTTCCCAGTCTTTTTAAGTATGGACATTTTATTGACGAAAGCAGGCGTCCAACTAGACAAACAATTTAAATCAAATGGTTTTCATCTGCCGGCTATAACAACGTCTGGCAGATGTCTTATAATTGACAGATTCATTCTTCATATTGTCTGTCTTTGGAATAAATAAAAAAGTGGGACACTGTCATCCCACTTTTTTGTCTCTTATTTACCCAGCTTTTCTTTAGCTGCATCTGCAAGAGCTGTGAAAGCTGCTGCATCATTAACTGCTAAGTCAGCAAGCATTTTACGGTTAACTTCAATTTCGGCTAATTTCAAACCATGCATTAATTGTGAGTATGAAAGTCCGTTCATACGAGCTGCCGCATTGATACGAGTAATCCATAATTTACGGAAATCACGTTTCTTTTGACGGCGGTCACGGTAAGCATAGTAATATGAGTTCATTACTTGTTCTTTTGCTGTACGGAACAAGATATGCTTTGCACCATAGTAACCTTTAGCTAATTTTAAAATACGTTTACGACGTTTGCGTGAAACAACGCCACCTTTAACACGAGCCATTTATCGATCCTCCAATAGTTCTTTCTAATTTGTCTAAACTGCTGCGCTTATTTCAAGCGAGTAAGCATTGATTTGATACGTTTGAAATCTCCTGAGTGCACCATTGATGCCTTACGAAGATGACGACGCTGTTTCTTAGTTTTACCATGGAAACGGTGTGATGTATAAGCGCGGAAGCGTTTCAATCCACCTGAACCTGTACGTTTAAAACGTTTAGCTGATGCGCGGTGTGTTTTTTGTTTTGGCATTTTAATATTTCTCCTACTTTTACTATTTTTATCGACTTATTTTTTGTCTGGAATTGGTGCAAGCTGCATAAACATTTGACGGCCATCCATTTTAGCTCTTTGCTCAATAATCGCAATATCCTGCGTTGCTTCAGCAAAATCAGCCAATACCTTTGCCCCGATTTCCTTGTGAGTAATCATACGTCCTCTAAAACGAATAGAAACTTTGACCTTATTTCCTTTTTCAAGGAATTTGCGGCCGTTACGGAGCTTGGTCTCAAAGTCACCCTTATCAATAACAGGACTGAGACGGACTTCCTTAACAGTAACAACACTTTGTTTTTTGCGCTGCTCTTTTTGTTTCTTCTGATACTCAAACTTGAACTTACCATAGTCCATGATACGAGCAACAGGCGGTGCAGCCTGCGGCTGAATTAAAACTAAGTCAACATTGGCGTCATCGGCAATAGACTGCGCTTCTGCCAATGGCTTAATTCCTAATTGTTCGCCATCAAGGCCAATAAGACGAACTTCGCGGACACGAATTTCATCATTAATGAACAAATCTTTTTTAGCTATGTTCTTCACCCCTTTAAATTTTTTCGAGAAAAACGAAAGCGGACTTGACATTTCAAGCCCGCACACATAACTTTCCTTATCCTAAAGGAATTTTGACATGTTGGGCCAGACAACCTTAGTCGCAAGGCGAGAAGTTCTCACTTCTGCTTTTCTCACTGTTAACCAGTATAACATGCCAATTAATGACTGTCAATAATTTTCTTTGCTTTTTCTTCAATAAACTCTACAACACCCTCAATTGTCACACCTGTTGTGTCAAAGGTAATGGCATCCGCAGCTGCCTTAAGAGGGGAAACTTTCCGGTGGCTGTCCTTGTAGTCGCGCGCTGCAATTTCTCTTTTTAACTTAGCCAAGTCAGCTTCAATTCCCTTTTCAAGATTTTCCTTATAACGGCGCTCAGCCCTCTCATCCACAGATGCAATCAGAAAAATCTTCAACTCGGCATCCGGCAGCACAACCGTTCCAATATCGCGGCCGTCCATGACAATACCGCCCTGATCAGCAATCTGACGCTGCAGTTCGACTAATCTTTCACGCACCAAAGGTAAGGCAGACACTGTGGAAACATTGTTAGTCACTTCATTTTCCCGAATGGGAAGACTGACATCAACATCTCCGACAAAGACCAGCTGCTGCCCATCTTCGCGGCGGCCGAAACTAATCGGATAATCCTGTAACAGTTTAACGATGGTCTCTTCATCCGTCAAAGAAGCATCATGCTGAAGGGCCAAATAAGTTGCGGAGCGGTACATAGCTCCTGTATCTAAGTAGGTATAATCTAAATCCTTAGCAATAATTTTAGCAACCGTGCTCTTTCCGCTTGAAGCAGGTCCGTCAATGGCAATTTTAATTCCTGTCATACAAATCCCCTTACTTAATTTTTATATTATCACCGGGATTGGCATACCAGTATCCCTTTGTCATGTGATCCGGATTTAATCCGTAAAGCTGCTCTACTGAAATTCCTGCACGCGCAGCAATGGCTGCCGCACCTTCACCGCCTTGAACAGTAAGGGTATCTTCTCCGTCCGAAGAAGTCGTTGTCTCTGTTTGAGTCGTTTCAGTCTCAGTTGTTTCTGTCACGGTCTGTTCTTCCGACTCAGAAGACTGGCTGACTTCTTTTTTAGATTTTTTGACGGTCTTAGAAGACCCATAAAATCCCGAAGTTGCAGCTTTTTCATCACTGCCGCCATTAGAAGTATAAAGTACAAAAAATAAAATACCAATAATAATCAGGAAAAAGAGGCTCAGTAAAATTGTTAAAACCGGTGTACTGACAGCGCGATCATCTTTGGAATTACGTGTTAATTCTTTGTTTTCAGTATCCGTTTCTGTTACTTTTTCTTCCCATGGTTTATTGGACATGATTTCCCCCTTGTTAAATGTCAATAATAGTATTACAATGTTACTATGAAAGTAGCTATTATCCCAGAAAAATGTATTGCCTGCGGGCTTTGTCAGACTTATTCAGATGTCTTTGATTACGATGATGACGGTATCGTCAAATTTACAGGCAGCAGTGAAACTGTTAAAACCTTTGCGGATGATGCCGATATTCTCACTGCAGTCAAATCTTGTCCAACAAAAGCACTTACTTTACCGTAAGGGCTTTTTTTCGTCTTTGTAAGCCTCAAAATAATCAAGGTTAACAAAATTATCAATCAGCTCAACTTCACCTTTAAAATCCGGATGAACAGCCAAGTCATCCAAAAAATATTTTTTCGGCCACTTTCGCATGTAAAAGAGGCTTTTCTTTTTATTCTTGACAAACAGCGTTACAGTTGATTTTGTTACTTCTACTTTTTCGATATCAGCAATAACAATCTTAGAAGGTCTGAATATATTTAACGACACAACCCTTAAAATACCCTTATCTTCAATGATGAAATAACGGTGGAATCCAACACCGACCAACACAATAAAGGCAATAAACAAAATAAAGAAATACTGCGGTATACTGGTTTGCTCATATAACAGTGACAAAGCAATGAAAATCGGCATGATCGCAATCGACCAATAGATAATCAGCCATGACAATTCGGGCTGCCAATGGTATCTCACTTTCCCAAATATTTTAATCACTTACACTTCCTCCATGTTACATTATTTTATCATAGTTAAGTGATTTTTTCCAAACTTTAATGTCTGAACCTAGCAATGCCTATGATGACTTCAGCAGCTTTCTGCATGGTTTCTAAGCTGACAAATTCAAAGCGGCCGTGCATATTTTCACCGCCTGCAAAAAGGTTAGGGGTCGGCAGACCCATAAAGGATATTTTGGAGCCGTCTGTTCCGCCCCGAATAGGTTCAATGACGGGTTTTATCGCTAAATCTTCCATGACTTTCTTAGCGATAGTAACACAAGTCATATCTTTCTCGATTACTTTTCGCATATTGTAATATTGATCATGAAGTTCAAGCTGTACCCGTTTTGTTCCTAGCTGTGCGTTCATTTTTTCAGCAATTTGCTGCATCAAGGCTTTACGATCAGCAAAGCTCTGATCCCCAAAATCGCGGATAATGTACGAACTGCGCGCCTCTTCCACTGTTCCATTAAGACTAAGCAAATGATAAAATCCTTGATAGCCGTCTGTCTTTTCAGGACGGTCACCGGCAGGCAGCTGCTCATGAAAATCAATAGCTAACTGCAGGGCATTGACCATCTGATTTTTAGCAGTTCCCGGATGAACATTGCGCCCCGCAAAGCTAATCTCTGCCGCAGCAGCACTGAAAGTTTCATACTGCAGCTCTCCAAGCGGTCCTCCGTCAACAGTATAGGCAAAATCAACATCAAAATCAGCTGCGTCAAATTTATCAGCACCAATGCCGATTTCTTCATCCGGCCCAAAACCAACACGAATTTCACTGTGTTCTATCTCAGGATGACTGACCAGATACTCCATTGCTGTCATAATTTCAGCAATTCCGGACTTGTCATCACTCCCCAGCAAGGTTGTCCCGTCTGTCGTAATCAAAGTCTGCCCCACATAGTTTTTAAGATTGGGAAAATCTGCCGGGTCAAGAGTAAAATCGGTCTGACCAAGCTGAATAGTTCCGCCATCATACTGTTCAATGACCTGCGGATTTACACCTTCAGCATTAAAATCAGCCGTATCCATATGGGCAATAAAACCGATTTTATAAGGAAAATTCCCATTTGCGAGTAAGGTTCCTACCAAGTAGCCATTCGGCAAATAATGAACATTTTTGAGACCAATGCTCTCCATTTCCGGTTTTAAAACAGTCAATGCAAAGTCTGTCTGACTTTGCGTTGTTGGTGTTTTCGTACTGTTTTCATCACTTCTTGTATTGATTTTGACATAGGTCAAAAAACGTTTTAGTAAATTATCGTAAGTCATTTTCTACCTCTTATCCTCTTAATTATAACAGAAAAAACCGCAGATATCTGTGGTTTTTAAAATATTATTCAGAAGTTTTTCAGTTTTATTAATGGTCTGATACATGATAATAAACATGCTCTGTCAGCTGACTGCTGCTCAAATCCTCAGAAGAAATGATACGGTCTTTTGATTTATCAGATGTATCTGTCTGCCCATTAGGAAAGTATTGCTGGGACAGAGTATGGTTGGCCGGAACCATATAGAGAATCAGATTGGTTTTGTTCCCTGTTTCCACATTCAGCAAGAGAATACCATTCTGGTCAATATCCAACAGACTGACTGTCATTCCAGAAGTTGTCAAGCCTTGGGCATTAAAATTAAGATTCTGCCCTTGGGCATTTTTCCAAGTACCTGCTGCAGTGCTGTAATCAGCCTTCAAGATAGCACCTGTATCAATAGGAACGAGACTCTCTGCCTCATGGCTCTCCTCACTGGAAGAGCTGGAGGACTGAGTGCTTTCCGAGGTGGACTCTGCCGTCTTCTTTTGCTCAGATGAGCTGTGCCTATCGCTCTTATGTGATTTCGACTGCAAACTTGTCTTAGGAGAAGCCGATTCCTCCCTGTCATTATTCTTTTTCTGATTTGAGCAGCCGACAAGAAGAAAAACTGACAGCAATACGACAGCAACACGCTTGAAGATAAGTTTCATTTTCATAAATCGAACTCCTTGTTACGACTGTCGGGTAAAGCGGCCGGTATAGTCAATGTTTTCATCTAAAGGATGAGATAATTTAGGAGAAACACTTGTGTATTGCCAAGCCGCTGCATTGGCATAATAATTAAAGGATTTAGCCTCTTCCTGACTCATGTAAGTATAGCCTTTGGCATAGTGGGCAATCCAAAAATTGTTAAGGCCAAATTGTCCTGTATTGACACTTCCGCCACGGATATCCAACCAGCTTGCCATGGTATAGTGAACCAAGTTGCTGTAACCCAACCGCTTCATCTCATTTTGCCAGGCCTGAACATTGGCATTGATGTTGTTCAGCATAGAAGATTCTTCCATGTCATTGACCATAACAGTCGAAGAGGACAAGCCATGTGCCTTAGCAGCATTGACAAAGTAACGTGCTTCTTCCTGTGCTCCTGCTGCTGATGTGTAGTGCGAATAGTGATAGGCAGAAACTTTGACACCTGCTGCTTTGGCATTAGCAATTTGTGATTTTGCATAAGGATTGATATAGCTGGTACCTTCTGTCAGCTTAACAACAACTCCCTGAATCCCTTGCTGCTTTAAACTTTTAAATTCTGCAACAGAAATACTTCCGTTATGACTGCTGATATCAATAAAGTAAGATGGCAGAGCAATCGCCGGCTTTTCAGCTTCCAATTGATAAGTTCCTGTATCAAAACCAGCTTCTTGGCCGTCTTGATAGGTCACATAAGCATGAACATGGTAGCTTCCTTTGATGTACCCATGATTTTTTTCATTGACCGTAATACTGATTTTGCCGTCTTTGACAGTATTGCTGGTATACCAGTAGAGATTGCTCTGTTTGTCTTCTGACCAAGCAGCGACCTTAACAGATTTTAGTTTTTTAGAATTACTGTTTTCCGTAATGACAACATCCAAAGTACCTTTCTTAGCCTGGTGATTAATCACGGCAACCTTGGCATTAGCGATTTTAGCCGCAGCAACTGTAAATTCTTTTCCTCCCATGCCGATTAATTTATTGTTTTCCAGCCTGCTTTTGCCATAGACATGAGCATTGTAGCGGCCTGTTTCAAACTGATGGTTTTTAAGGAGAACTTTGACCTCATAGGTTTTGTCTGATACCTTGCGGGTTCCGTACCACTTAATATCATCCTGATTGTTCTTGCTGGTCCACACAGGAACCTGCACGGAGGAGATGTAATAAGGTACATTTTTAAGCGTAACAGTGTACTCATTGTCACCTGTTTTAGAAATGCTTGTTGTTACAGTCGGTTTGGGAACTGTCAGTGTTGCTGTCCCAAGATCTGACAATCGGCCGTTTTGATTATGATAGACATGGATATTATAAAGACCGTAGCCCTTGTGATTATCATATCCGGCAACTGCTTCACCACGCTTATCCGCCTGATACCATTTCAGGTCGTCCTGACCTTTTTCATTTGACCAAACGGCAAAGGAAACCTTGCTCTTATCCTTGATATTAGCGGCAGTTAGCTTCAGTGAAATCCCTTTGGGCGTTAATTTAGCCTCGGCGACTGATTTGGTAATTTTATAAGTTCCTAAAATTTTTCCTGACTTCGTTCCGTCAGTATAGTCTGTATAAACATGAACATGGTAAAGTCCGGAGACGTCAGCATGGTTAGCAATATTTATTTTAGCGGTCGCTTGATTATTGACAACTGCCGGTGTATACCATTTCAGATCATCCTGACCCTTGTCTTCTGACCAGACAGCAACACTGACAGATTTTATGGCATTTGTAGTCGGACTGCCTTTAACAACTACATCAAAAGTACCTGAGGTTTCTTTGTAACCCACGACTGAAGCCACCGCATTGGAACGGCTGTCAGTATTATTAAAACCTGAACTTGTACCTAAACCAATTTGAGACTGAGTAACAGCGCTGTAGCCGTAAATGTGAGCTTGATAGTGTCCCAGAGTATTTTTATGATTCTGCAGATTGACCGTCGTTTTATAGCTGCCGCTAGCTGTTTTTACTGCCTTATACCACTTAAGGTCATCCTGGCCGTTTTTATCTGACCATACGGGAATCTGAACCTGTGTGATGGTAATTGGCACATTAGAGACAGTAATGTCAACATGATTAGCCGAAGTCTTTTGAATTTTTGTTTTAATCTGCGGCCTAGCAATCGTAACAGTCATCGCATTGAGCCCAATCATCTTACCTTTTTGATTTGCATAGGTATGGACATGATAGACGCCATATTCGCGGTGATTTTTAAATTCAGCATAGGCAGCTCCCATATTATTAGCGGTGTACCACCTAAGATCATCCTGTCCTTTTTGTGCCGTCCAAACTGCAAACTGAATCTTGCTGCCCTTGGCAATAGGCTGTTTGTACTGTAATTTTATCCCTTTTGCTTCAACTCTAGCGGCTGTCACTTCCTTAGGTTTAGCCGCTTTTTGCACAGTTGCAGCACTTGACTGAGGAACCTGTGTCACAGCTTCTCTTTTTAAAGGGGCAGCTTGTTTGAGAGACTGAGAAGACGAGGATTGTTGGCTTTGAACATCAGCTGCAGCTGTTGCCGGCTGACTTTGACTTTGGTTGTCTGGCTGATCAGATACAGACTGGTTCGTCGTTACAGCAGCAGGCTCTTTAACAACTTGAGAGGATTTTGCAGCTTGCGGTTCAGTAACAGCCGTCTGGGCATCTGCTTGTCCTGCTGTCTCCTGACTGACCGTACTTGTGCTTGGAAGCGTGTTTGCTTCTGATACCGATGTTTCAGTGCCGGATACTGCCGTTACCTCAGAAGATACCGGCTTATCTGAGACAGAGGAAGTCTGAGCTGTTTCGTCTGCAGACACCTTGCTTGCAGCCATAAAAAGAGTCAGAGCCAAGGGTATCATCAGATAAGTTTTAACGTTATTTTTTGCCATATTGCTTTCCTTCAAAATATACTTGTTTTCATTATAACATATTCGCAATTGCCGCTCAAAACCAGCTGTTTTCTCTGCAATATTTTAAGTCTCATTTTTTACAATTATAAAAATAACAATAAAGATAAAAGAGATCACTCTTCTATCTTCCATATATAATTCTGTTTAGCTTTAACTTACTAGCGATGTAATCCACAATTAACGGGAATAGTACACCAACAATGATAAGTATGATAATCAATACAAGTATATTCTCAAAGCCCATAAACCTCGTTATTATTATTCTGCTGCCAGCTATTGCTAAAATATGCCATAAGTAAATGGGTAATGATTTAATGCCAAGATATTCAATCACCTTGTTTTGTTTGAATGATTTTGAAAGCATGACAGTTACAGCAGTTCCCAGTAAGCCATAAATAAAAAATTCTAGTAAGTCAATATCGAAATAATAAGCTGCCATTGAAATAATCGCTAAGAATATTATAATCCACAATTAGTACTTTTTTAACTGTTTTTCATAGTCAAAAAACATTGAACCCAAAACCAAGAAAATAAAATGATGGAAAATTCTTGACAGTTCCCAACCACTCATCCAAGGTGTGGCAGCAAACAAAGCTAAAGATACTAATAAGACCAGTTTACTGTTTTTTAATAACTTACTAAGAACATAAAACAATATTGTCATAAAGAACAAGTCATATAAATACCAAAATTGTCCTAAAGGATCAATTGGCAGCGATATAATCTTATCCCACCCTTGACCGCTATTGGTAAATCTAGAAAAGACAGCCATGATTGAGCCTTGAGTAATTCCCCATAAAAAGTATGGATAAAGTAAATTTTGTGCTTTACTCTTCAGTACTTTTGCAAACTCTCTAGCAAGCATCTTATTCAAAAACAAACCTGATAAAAAAAAGAATAAAGGCATATGGAATCCGTAAATTATTGCATGCTGAATATCATAACTTCTGAAAGAATAGCCGCCTTCAGCAAGCCCCTCTATAACATGTCCATATACGACTAAAAATATAGCAAACCCTTTAGCTACATTTACCCATCTAACCAAATTAACTCTTCCTTACCGTTAATATTCTATACAGTATTATACTATAGTCTGACATTTAATATCGACTATGCAAAATTTCGCTGAAGCCCAGCGTTTACTAATACAAGCGACAATTCAAAAATACAGAAAAACATTGCCGCAGACAAGCTCGACAAAATTAACAAACGATAAATACTTACCCCTTATTTAGCCCATCGAAAACCAAAAAACCTCAGCATATAAACTGAGGTCTTTAAAAGGTTATTCAATCACCGATTATTTTTTCAAATTGTAGAATGATTTCAAACCGCGGTATTCAGCCACTTCACCAAGTTGATCTTCGATACGAAGCAATTGGTTATATTTAGCAATACGGTCAGTACGTGACAGTGAACCTGTCTTGATTTGGCCGGCGTTAGTTGCAACTGAAATGTCAGCAATTGTTGAATCTTCAGTTTCACCTGAACGGTGTGATACAACAGCAGTGTAGCCAGCTTCTTTAGCCATTTCGATAGCTTCAAATGTTTCAGTCAATGTACCGATTTGGTTAACTTTGATAAGGATTGAGTTAGCTGCACCTTCTTTGATACCGCGAGCAAGGTAGTCAGTGTTTGTAACGAAGAAGTCGTCACCAACCAATTGAACACGTCCGCCAAGGCGTTCTGTAAGAGCTCTCCAGCCTTCCCAGTCATTTTCATCCATACCATCTTCGATAGTGATGATTGGGTATTTGTTTACCAATTCTTCAAGGTAATCGATTTGTTCTGCAGCTGTACGTTTTGCACCTGTTTCACCTTCGAATTTAGTGTAGTCATAAACGCCGTCTGCATAGAATTCTGATGATGCACAGTCAAATCCGATGAATACTTCTTCACCTGGTTTGTAACCTGCTGTTTCAATAGCCTTGATAATTGTTTCTACAGCATCTTCAGTTCCGTCAAATTTAGGAGCGAATCCGCCTTCGTCACCAACAGCTGTTTCCAGTCCGCGTTCTTTAAGAATTTTCTTAAGAGCATGGAAGATTTCAGCACCCCAGCGAAGAGCTTCTTTAAATGTAGGTGCACCGGCAGGTACAATCATAAATTCTTGGAAAGCAATAGGAGCATCTGAGTGAGAACCGCCATTGATGATGTTCATCATTGGAGTTGGGAGAACTTTAGTGTTGAAACCGCCAAGGTAGCTGTAAAGCGGAATTTCAAGGAAGTCTGCAGCAGCACGGGCTACGGCGATAGAAACACCAAGAATGGCATTAGCACCAAGTTTACCTTTGTTTGGAGTACCGTCAAGAGCGATCATAGCACGGTCAATAGCTTGTTGGTCACGAACATCGTAGCCGATAAGTGCTTCTGCAATAACATTATTTACGTTATCAACAGCTTTTTGAGTCCCAAGACCACCATAGCGTGATTTATCTCCATCGCGAAGTTCAACTGCTTCGTGTTCACCAGTAGAAGCTCCTGAAGGAACCATACCACGTCCGAAAGCACCTGATTCAGTATAAACTTCTACTTCAAGTGTTGGGTTACCGCGTGAGTCAAGGACTTCGCGAGCGTAAACATCAGTAATAATTGACATTATGTTACTCTCCTTATGAGTTTTAATTTTTACATGTTAATAATACCACAAAGTTAGAACTTAGGCAAACCAAAAAAAGATTTGTTTGCTGATCTTCTCTTTTTTGCCCTGTTTTTTTCTGAGAAACAGACCTCTGACTAAAAAAGACCGGAAACACTTCAGCTGTTTCCGGTCTTGTGATTTTATGCATCTAGCGGTTAAACTGAGCGGGAGTTTTTTTGATAGGCAGACTGAGGTACCCAGTAAGCATTGCCGAAATTGACGATATAAGGGGATGTTTTAGAGATGGTGAAATAAATTTTGACATCAATGGTCTTTCCCGGTTCAATGGTCTCTGGAATTTTTTCATTGGCGGCATAGTCGCTTAAGTCTGCAATATCAAATGTTCTGTCATAGATATAGAAATCTTGGGGACTGAACTGAATCATGTTCCTCGTTGTATTTTTCACGCTGACAGTCAGAGCAATTTTTTGATCGCCATCAGAAGTCTCCTTCATCTTAGTATTTGATACTGTTTTAACACCTGTTACAGTGACCTCTTCACCGCTAGCCAATTCAGCGCTCTCGCCAAAAATATACTGTTTAATTTTATTATTTGGATCACTGTACCAATCATCATAGCTGCCGCTGCCATTTCTTATCCTATCATAGAGCTTTAGCCGTTTAATTTCTTTTTTCTTGTTGGCAATGGTTCTGTCCTGCATAGCGTTTGTCGCCATCCATTGGTTAAAATCCTGTCTGGATGCTATATAAAGAGCACTCATAACCAGGGTAATGAGAAAGAAAAAACCTGCTAAGCTCATAAAGACAATACTGATAATTTTCCAGACATTCGTTCTTTTTCCCATTTTCGTCTCCTTACTGTCCGCTTCTAATCATCGTAGCTTCCATCTAAACCGCGGTTCCAGCTGTAGCGATAGTAAGTATTTCTAATATCTTTAGCTTCTTTTTCCTTATACTTTCTCGCTGTTTTTCGATAGTCGGAAATTTTATCTTCCTTATCTTCTGAACGTTCAATTAACTGATGAACATCCTGATGGGATAAAACGTACACGGTTGTCATAGTCACCGTTGAAATGACAAAAACACTGGTTAAAACAATGAAGATTATGCCGAGAACCTTCCAGACATCTGTTTTTTCTTCCATTTTTCCTGCCCTCCCTCAACTTTTCTTGGGTTGATTATATCACTAAATTTCCTTAAAAAGCAAATTCTGCTTTATCCGCACAGCTTTTCTCTGTAAAATAGTGTATAATTTTGATAAATGATAAAACGAGGTGAACAATGACTGATTTAGAAAAGAAAGTTCTGGAAAGTGCCCAGGGTGAACGCCGGTTAAATCCTGATGAACAGCGCAAGTATTTGGGCACTTTTGCTGAGCGTTTGGTGCTGAGTATTTTTTTAGCAGATGCTGAAAAACAGGCTGTTTTTGAGGCCATAGATAGTGTTTTTGCCGACCTCAAAGCAAACTACGGTGAATGTTCCCTGAAAATTTCACCCAAGCTGTCGCTGAACAGCCAAATGGTTTACATGAAAAAAGCACAGAAAGCCGATCTGTCTGCAACCATCGTTGATGAGGACAATTCTCAGTCTCCTTTTGGCCTGCTGGCGCATACAAACAAGGCTGAAAACCTTGAGAATACTGATATCAGAGTCCTCTATCCCAAGCTATTTAAAGAGCAGGCTGAACAGCCCCGGCCAAAGTCTTTTTGGAAAAAATGGTTTTCAAAAGATTAAGGAGAAAGTATGTATCAGACAATTTTATTTGATTTAGACGGTACCTTGACCGATTCAGGACAGGGAATCCTTAATTCTATCCGCTATGCTCTGACTCAGCTAAAACATCCGATACCAAATGATGACCTGCTGAAAACCTTTATCGGGCCTCCTTTAAAAGTCAGCTTTGAACAAACTCTGGGGCTGTCTTTTTCTGAAAGTCAGGCAGGCATTCAATTTTACCGGGAGTATTTCAGACAAAAAGGAATCTTTGAAAACCAGATTTATTCAGGTGTTCCTGAACTTCTGACAGCCTTAAAAGAGCAGCAAAAACAGCTCTTGGTCGCTACATCAAAGCCCGAAATGTTTGCGCGGCAAATTTTAGAACACTTTGAACTCAGTCATTTTTTTGACTACATTGCCGGTGCCAGTATGGACAGTTCCCGCAGCAACAAATCAGATATCATTGCCTATGCTCTGGCAAACGTCAGCAGCACAAACCTTCGTGCAGCCCTTATGGTTGGCGATCGGAAATATGATATTGCAGGTGCCAAGAAAAATCACATTGCTTCAGCTGGCGTGCTTTACGGATATGGCAGCTTGGAGGAATTACAGGCTGCAAAAGCTGATTATATCGCCAAAAACACGCAGGATTTAAAACGGATTGTGCTGGAAACCAGCAAAAACAATTAGCATTTAAGGTATAAAGAAAGTGAGGAAAATCATGATTTTCCTCACTTTTTAGGAGATTTATGAAAAAGAAAGTTTTAGGATGGTTATAATATAACAAGGAAGGCTTAAACGAAACTTAAGATTGTTTGCTGTTTATAATTTTTTATTTAACCTTGCAGAATAGCCTTTTTACTTTTTTCTTTCAAAGACTTTATAAGGACGTCCGACTTTTGTATAAATAACTTGACTCTTAAGGTACTCATGTTCCTCTAGGTAGGAGATGTATTTGCGGATGGTCACATGCGAAATCTGACAGCAGTCAGCCAGTTCTTGAACGGTAAAGGGAGCAGACAGTTTTAAGATGGCTGCTTTTACTTTATCCAAAGTCTCCAAAGACAGTCCCTTATCAAGATCTACTCTATGCTGAGGAGCATCTGCTTTACTGCTCACAAGCTGATCAATCTGAGCCTGCTCTACAGTGTCTTTATTCAGATTGATCATTTGTCTGATAAAGAGATTAATGCTTTGCTGAAAACGCTGATTTGTAAAGGGTTTGATCAAATAGTCGACAACGCCTAAGTGAAGCCCTTCCTTAACCGTTTGGGCTTCATTGGAGGCTGTGATGAGGATGACATCACTGCTGCAGCGGCGTTTTCGCAGCTCACTGAGCAAATCCAGACCGTTCCCGTCTCTCAGGTGAACGTCCAGCAATATCAAAGCGACCTCACATTTTTCCAGAAGTTCCTTAGCATCTTTTAAAGAATTAGCCGAATAAATATTGTCAAACTGTCCGCCTTTTTCCAAGTAATTGCGGTGGATAAATTCAACCATCGGATCGTCTTCTATGATGAGTACGTTCATGTCTTTGCCTCCTTGTAAGGTGATACCAGAACAAGCCGGATGAAGTTTTCTTCTGCTTTCATGTCAAATGCTGCCTGATTTTCCTTGAGTATCTGTTTAAAGAAATGGTTGTCAAAATGACTTTGCAGCTGCTCTTTTTGATCCTGCGGCAGCGTGAGAAAATACCTGGTTGTCAGCTCATTGTCTTCATAGTGAATCACCAAAGAAAGGTTTCCCTCCAGCACCAATTGTAAGAGAGCATGGTGAATATAGCGGTAAACATTGATAAGAGCTTTGGTTTCTTCCTCATTTTGGTTAGCCGGTATTTTGGGTGAGATTTCAACCAGAAATGGTATCTTTCGTTCAGTAAATTTTTGACGTTCACCATTGAGAAACCCTGCAATCTGAGGATTTTGCACCAAAAAGGACAATTGGTGAGCAAACTCCTTGTCCGGCGCCAGAATATCTTCCAAATAAATTTTCAGCTCCTCATAAGCATTGAGATCGGCTAAACCGTAAATCACGTGAAGACGGTTGACAAACTCATGCGTCTGAGCCTGAAGCGATGAAGCGTAGGCGGTCGTATTGGCCAGCTGGTCCATGATCAGAAAAGACTCGGTCGCATTTCGCAAAAAAATAATCCAGCCGATCAGCTTACCGTTGACCTCGATCGGGGCAGAAGAAAAAATGTAATCCTGTCCTTTTTGACGATAGACCTGCTCTTTTTTGTCCTTGAGCATCTCTTTCGAAAAAGCTGTTATCAGCTGTTCAATCGGCTGATGCACTAAGCTGTCTTTTGCTCCGCTTTGTTTGCGATAAAGTTCCTCAGCCGCAATATTAGCCAGATTTATCCTGTACTTAAGGTCAATCACGACCATGGCATCCTTTGTCTGATCCAGCATGGCATTGCGTTCTTCAAACAGACGAGAAAGCTCCCGCGGCTCCAAATTCAGGAGCTGCTTTTTTAGGTAAAAAGCGAGGCCGGTTGCAGCTGCAAAACCTATTGTCATGCTAAGAAGCAGCGCTAAAGAGTAGCCCTGCCGAGAATTCTTAATAAGCGTACTTAAAGACTGCACCTTAATGCCCAATACCGCAACGCCGATTTGCTTTTTCTTAGCCTTATCAGCATAGATGGGAACAAAGCCTCTCAACGATTTGCCGAGGCTCCCCTGACTGACCGAGACTTTGGTCTTTCCTTTGAGGGCAGGCAGCTCATCGCCCCCTTCAAAGTGCTTGCCAATCTTGCTTTTGTCAGGATGGGTCAAACGAATGCCCTGCATATCCATAACCACTACAAAATCCAAATGATGGATTTTAGCAATTTTTTTAGTATATGCTTCAAGCTTATCATCTCTCTTTTTAGTTAAAAGTGCATGTTTAATCTGAGGATCAAGAGCCAGCTGGCGGCCAACAGACAGCAAATGCTCTTCTTGCTGCTTGCGAATAAGCTGGGAGTGCTGATAGAGGGTCAGTCCATAGAATAAGGAAGCCATCAGCAGCAGTATTAAGATAAAGACCATGGTCAATAAATTTCTGAGATGCAATCCCTTCCTCATGCTCAAATCTCCTATTCTCGGATAACCCAATGTCAGGCGCAGGTCAAAGTATGCCTGCCACAGTTTTGCAGTTTTTTATTCCCTCTTATTATCTGTCTTAAAGAAAGCAGAACCGAAAAAATGATTGCCCCAGACCATCTTTCCCCTTTTAAATCAGCTGACAAGGCTCTTTTGCTGCTTTAAAAAAACCGTTTTATTGTCCATTATTATACCATATTCTTAAAACGGCAGCCGTTCTTAAAAAAGTTGATTTACTTAAATTACTTAAAAAATCTTAAGTTTAAAAAGCAGTTTTTCTATAATGGGGGTAATTCCAATCATTTAGGAGGAGAAACTTATGGCAAAAGAGAAAACAGCTGAGACGTCTCCAACAGGATGGGATAAATGGATGAACCGCTATGTCGGCTCTGTTCCCCTCCCTGTCTACGTCGCCTTATCACTCATTATATTAATAACAGCCCTCTTGCAGCAGCTCCCGGTCAATATGCTGGGCGGCTTTGCTGTTATTTTGACTTTGGGCTGGCTCTTAGGAACGATTGGTGCCAGCATTCCAATTTTAAAAAACTTTGGCGGACCGGCAATCCTTTCCTTATTGATGCCGTCCATTTTAGTTTTTTTCAATCTCGTCAATAAAAATGTTTTGGATTCTGCTGATATCCTGATGAAACAGGCTAACTTTTTATACTTCTACATTGCCTGTTTGGTCTGCGGTAGTATTCTGGGAATGAACCGCAAAATTCTGGTACAGGGACTGATGCGAATGATTATTCCGATGATGCTGGGTATGGTTTGCGCTATGGCTGTCGGAACGCTTGTCGGCGTTTTGCTGGGACAGGATTGGAAACACACGCTCTTCTTCATCGTAACCCCGGTTCTTGCCGGCGGAATCGGCGAGGGTATTCTTCCGCTGTCGCTGGGCTACAGTGCTATTACCGGCATGGGAAGCGAGCAGCTGGTGGCTCAGCTCATTCCTGCAACGATTGTCGGTAATTTCTTTGCCATTATGTGCACAGCTATCCTATCACGCTGGGGCGAACGGCGGACGGATCTTTCCGGACAGGGGCAGCTGGTAAAAATGAAATCAGAAGACGATATGGCTGATGCCCTTAAAGATACTTCCGGTCCGCTTGACATCAAAAAAATGGGAGCCGGTGTATTGACAGCCTGTACCTTGTTTATCGTCGGCCATCTGCTGCAGCATTTGACTGGTTTTCCGGGACCGGTACTGATGATTGTTGCTGCTGCCGCTCTCAAGTATCTCAACGTCATTCCGACTGAAACACAGCACGGAGCTAAACAGCTTTATAAATTTATCTCAGGCAACTTTACCTATCCTTTGATGGCGGGACTTGGTCTTCTTTATATTCCTTTGAAGGATGTTGTCGGGGTTCTGACCCTGCCTTACTTTATTATCGTTATCAGTGTTGTCTTTACTGTTATTTCAGTAGGATTTTTCGTAGCTCGTTTTATGAATATGTATCCTATTGAAGCTGCTATTATTTCAGCTTGCCAAAGCGGTATGGGCGGTACAGGTGATGTTGCTATTTTAAGTACAGCAGACCGCATGAATCTCATGCCCTTTGCACAGGTAGCAACACGGCTCGGCGGAGCTATCACTGTTATTACTATGACAGCTATCTTACGGATTATCTTTTAATGATTAAATAAAAATAGAAACAGGAGAAACAATTATGGCAAATGAAGATGTTAGAGAATTGGCCTTGCAGCAAGCAAGAGAAAACGGCGGCAAATTAGAAGTTGTTTCCAAGGTTACCGTCGAAAACAAAAGGGATCTGAGCATCGCTTATACACCGGGTGTTGCTGCCGTTTCATCGGCTATTGCAGAAAACGAGGAGCTGGCTTATGAGCTGACAACCAAAAAAAATACTGTTGCGGTAGTCAGCGACGGCTCGGCCGTTCTTGGGCTGGGAAATATTGGAGCTGAGGCGGCTATGCCTGTTATGGAAGGCAAGGCAGCACTCTTTAAACGCTTTGCAAATGTTGATGCTGTTCCGATTGTTCTTGCTACACAAGATACCGAGGAAATTATCGCAACGGTTAAGGCCATCGCTCCAACCTTTGGCGGTATTAACTTAGAAGACATCAGTGCACCGCGCTGTTTTGAGATTGAGCAGCGGCTCATTGAAGAGTGTAACATTCCTATTTTTCATGATGACCAGCACGGAACAGCCATTATTGTCCTGGCAGCCGCCTTTAACAGTCTGAAACTGATTGGCAAAACCCTTGATGAGGTCAAAATTGTTGTCAACGGCGGCGGATCGGCCGGCCTATCCATCACACGTAAATTCTTAGCTGCCGGCGCCAAACATATTACCGTTGTTGATCGAACAGGTATCATCAACGAAGAAGACAGCAGTCTTCCTGCCCACCATGCCGATATTGCTAAGGTTACCAACCGTGAGCATCTCTCAGGTGACTTACAGACAGCTCTTAAAGGTGCAGACATTTTCATCGGGGTCTCCGCACCGGGTGTCCTTAAAAAGGAATGGATTAAAGAAATGGCAGACAAGCCTGTTATCTTTGCCATGGCCAATCCTGTTCCTGAAATTTTCCCTGATGAAGCTATTGACGGCGGTGCTTACATCGTCGGAACAGGACGCAGTGATTTTCCTAACCAAATCAATAATGTTTTAGCCTTTCCGGGCATCTTCCGCGGCGCCTTGGACGCTCGCGCCAGAAAGATTACCATTGACATGCAGATTGCTGCAGCACACGGCATCGCTGATCTTATCCCTGATGCCGAACTCAGCCCGACCAATATCATTCCGGATGCCTTCCAAGAAGGCGTCGCTAAAACCGTTGCTGCTGCTGTCAGAGAAAGTGCCGCACACTAGAGTCACAATTCAAAGGCCAGTAAGCTACTCCGCATAAGCCAAAAAAGACTGAATTTGTACTGTTTTTCTAAATCGGACATCAAAATCCAATTTAGGGACAGCCAGATTCAGTCTTTTTATGCAGCCATTTTAAGGCTCAGTCTGCTTTTTTTGCTTTGGTGTACTGGATATGCAAATGCTTAGACAATTTGCGGTAAGTAAATTTAGAAAAGTTAAAGTCTTCAAGCGATTTCGTGATTTCTGGGTTTTCCATAGTCCAAAAATAATCTACTCTCTTTCCAGACCTGACAGGAATAATCTCGTCCGGGCGTTTGCCTAAAATGGTTAAACTCTTGACTTCTTTTTTATTGTGCCACATGCCAAAGTATAAATCCTGCTCTGCCATGGCTGAGACACCTGCTCCCGGCGTATATTTAAAGAAGTACTCTTCGGAAATACTGTCACAGGCAGCATCATCACAGTCATATAAGTAATAATCATCTAAGTAATCTTTCATAAAATATTCTTCCGCAGCAGGTTTAAAATATGTGCCGTCTTTCACCTCCAGCGTGTATACTGTAAAGGTCTTTGATTTGCTGGGAGTATAAAAATAATGCACAGTGCCCCTTAAGCCTTTAATGTAAAAGAAATCTTCATTCGTTTTTCCCTTTATTTTTTTAAAATGATTCAAGGCTTCGCTTTCAGTTGAGTACCAGCGACCATTTTCTGATATTTTTTTCCGTTCTTTATGTCTATTTACTGACTGATTGGATGAATGAGTCGATCGGACACCAAAGGACTGAGGCAGATCAGAGACATCTGATTTTATAGTAAAAACAGTAACAAGGAACATAATGATCACTGTCATAACAGAAGCCAGGCAGGTCAGTAGAATCTTTTTTAAAATCTTTTGATACTTGAGCATAAAGACAGCGCTAATCAGCATATTGAAAGGCAGAAAAGCCATTATAGCAATGACCAACACTTTCATCTGCACAGGCGAAGCATCTTTAGGCAAAAAATCCGTAACAGCATAAATCATCAAACTGACTAACAAGAAACTGCTCACAATAATCATACTTGCAGCCAGCCATTTTCTTAGTTTGGATTGTTTTTCCTTTTGCTTAGCAGACATAGTTTTTCCTCTTTTCTGTCAATAAATTTTTATTCAATATTGTTGACATTTGTCTTTTTTGCCATTATTTTCCTCTTTTTAACAATTTTATTACACTTATTATTATAGCACTATAAAAATACTATTTATACCAAGACTTGACTATTTTTGTCTAGTTTTCCCGAATAATCTAAATGAAAACCATTTGACTTTGCAAGTCCTTTTGCATATACTTGATGTATACAAAAGAGTTTAGAGGTGATTTTCATGGTAACAGTAAAAGCGAGAAAGGTTGGGAATTCTATGACGGTGACGATTCCAAAGGATTTAAAGGTAAAAGAAGGCACCGAATTCTCTGTTTACAGAGGGGTGGATGGTGTGATTGTTCTGGCACCAAAGCTTGCAAATCCTTTTGATGGCAAGACTGATTTAGCCATGTCCGACGATTTTGAAGGGATGGCTTTGCTGGATCATGAAGCCTAACTATATTCCCCAGAAACAAGATTTGGTCTGGATAGATTTTGATCCTTCAGCAGGCAGAGAAATTCAAAAACGCCGACCGGCACTCGTGGTTTCCAGTTACAATTATGCTAAGCAAACTGGTTTTGTGGCAGTCTGTCCTATCACCCATGGACAAAAGAAACTGAAAGCACAAAATCTTCTTGTTGAGGTCCATCATCCAGAGATAGATGGTGATGTCAACCCTTTCCAACTGCTTACCTTTGACTATCGTGCCCGCAACATTCAGAAAGTCGGACAGCTGGACACTGGGGCTTTTCAAAAGGTGGCACAGCTTTATCCCTACATTTTTGAAGATTCAAAGGGTTAATTCTGCATCAAAAAAGCTGCCAGAGTGATTTCTCTGGCAGCTTTTTGTTTTGCTGTTGCTTTAAGTAATGGATAGTGATGTGAACTTGTTGTCTTTTCCCAAGTCATCCTGTTTGGTCTATGGTCATAACTATAGAAATTCAGCACGCCATGGTTTCACTGATTTATATAGTTCAGCTTTTCCAACAGAATTGAATAATTCATTCTTGTGATGGACAACTTTTTTACCTTCTATCAAGCATTCTGGGAAGAGATTATTTGGATCCCAGCCTTCATCATTTGCTAAGATTTCACGAACTTTATCGAAGAATGCATGTTTGAAATCAGATGAGATATTGACTTTTGTAATACCATGTTTAACAGCTTCAGCAATTTGATCATCTGGATTTGATGAACCGCCATGTAATACGAATGGAATATTGACCTTGCTCACAATGTCGTCTAGGATATCAATGCGAATTTTGGGGGTAACATCTTTTGGGTAGATTCCGTGAGCAGTACCTATACCTATAGCTAGAGTATCAACACCAGTTTCTTCAACAAAACGCTTTGCATCATCTGGCTTCGTATAAATACCATTTTGTAATCCATCTTCAACAGCAGTACCTGTTTTGCCAATAGTACCGAGTTCTCCTTCAACGCTCACTCCGACACGATGGCAAATTTCAACCGTTTTTCTTGTAATGTTGACGTTTTCTTCCCATGACAGCAATGAGCCATCAATCATAACAGAACTAAATCCATTGTGAATAGCCCTTACGACACTATCTAAGTTATCACCGTGATCAAGGTGAAGTACAAAAGGCACGCTGCTATTTTTAATCCGTTGCAAGACATAAGCAAAGAAATCATCTTTACAATAAAATACTTCTGTTGGGTGAACTTCAATGATAGCTGGTGCGTTATCTTCTTCACATTGTTCAACAACGATTCTCATTAATTCAAGATTTGAAATATTATAAGCACCAACAGCGAATTTATTTTCTTTTGCAATAGACAACATTTGTTTCATATTAATTAACATATTAAGACCTCCAAATTTTTTATTATTCAAACGAAAGATTAGACAGATCAACTTCCTCTTCGGTATCATCAAGTGTGCTATCAAACTCTGCATCAGATAACGGTTTTTTTAGCAAGACAAGAAGAATTGCAGTGACACATGAGCCAACTAAAAGAGCAATAATTGCAACAAGGGGTTTATCCATTGCCGGAATTACAAAGATCCCCCTGATGGAACAGGGCTGCCATTACCAAATAAATAGCTAATTGCTCCTGTTATTCCACATCCGATAGAAGTTGAAATAACAGTGCGTATCAAGTCATTCATTGCAATTGGAATTACGCCTTCAGAAATCATACACAATCCCATTGGAAAGGCTACTTTGATTGCATTGACCTCCTGTTTAGTGTAAATACGTTTGTGAACTATATTGGAGAATAGATATGCAAATGTTACTCCAATTGGAGGAACCATAGCTGCAAGTACTTTGATCCCTTCAGGTCCTGTAATTCCTTCAAGTAATAAACCATCACAAATCAAGTTAGGAACCTTCGAAATTGCTCCACCATAGTCGATACATCCAATAGTACCGATAATGAAACCATACATTGCTTTTTGAGATTGGTCTAATCCAGTAATAAAATCCGTCAGACCTTTTGTTGCCATTGTCAGAGGAGTTCCTAGAATGAAGAACATAAGTGTTCCACCGATAATAGCAGAAAGTGTTGGTACGATCATCATAGGCATCAAAGCTTGCGCCCAATTAGGAACTTTTAGATAATCTTTAATGAGTTTCGAGATATAACCAGCGATGAAACCACCAATAATACCACCTAGGAATCCAGCTCCAAGATATGAGGCAATTTGTCCCATTAAGAAACCGGGTGCAATACCTGGTCTGTCAGAAATGGAGTAGGAAATATAGCCTGCGATGAAGGATGGCAGTAACCCCATACCTAAGACACCAAGAGTTGTCAAGGCATCAGGGAAAGACATGCCACTTAGCTTAGTTACGTTTTCTCCGCCCATTAAATTACCAATAGCAATCAATAGACCTGATGCTACGACCAAAGGCAGCATGTAGGAAATAGCAGTTAGCAGGTGCTGTTTAACTTCTTGGCCTACTTTTTTCATTTTGTTTTCCTCCTTTTCAAAAAGATAGTTTTACTTTTTATTTTTTAAATCTGCTTCAATTTTTTCAAGCAACTGCTTTGGAGCTTTTACGACCATAGAAGTTGGTACTTTAATGGTCGGCAATGATTTAAAGCGTTCGTTTCCAGTTGTTTGAATATCGACTGCAAGAATAGCAACATCTGCGTTTTTGATGTCTTCTGCCGATAGTTCATCCTCAACACCAATTGTTCCCTGTGTCTCAACATGAATGTTGTGACCAAGCGCTTCCGCAGCTCGAATTAGCTTTTCTTTTGCAATGTAAGTATGAGCGATGCCTGATGTGCAGGCTGCAACAGCTACAATGTTCATAACGAAACCTCCTTTATTGTAGTAATAGTTGAATTAATTCCTCTTTTGATGTTATTTTATGTAATGCTTCTACAAATTCCTCGTGTGCTAAAAGTGTTGCTATTTTTTGAAGTAATTTCAAATGCAATACGTTTGAATCTTGGTCTCTGACAGCAAATAAAAAAATAGCCGTTACAGGTTCATCATCTAATGCTTCCCATTTAATAGCCTTATTTGACAGACCAATGGCAATTGTTGTATTTTCTACTGCTATTGATTTTCCGTGTGGGATAGCAACCCCATTACCAATGCCTGTCAGTCCTTCCGTCTCTCGAAATAGAACATCTTCAACAAATGCTTTTTTATCGTTGATATAGTGGTTTTGGAATAATAGATCGCTCAGCTCTTCAATAGCATCTAACTTTGATTGTGCCTGCAAATGAATTGAAATTAGATTCGGATTTATAAATTCTGATAAATTGAGAGTGTTTTCATCGATACTCATAACTTACCTCCTGATAAATTTACTTTTCTGCTGACTTAAAACTTTACGGTTAAATCATAACATGGCAATAATGGCTTGTCACTAACTCTCTTTGCCGTTTTCAGTGTCAAAGAAATGTAAAAAATATTCCTTTTAATTTCCGAATTTTGCGGCAATAATTCAATCTGATCAATCATACATATGTGATATAATAAGTATCCACATGACGTCGTAATATTAAAGGAGTAAGGAAATTCATGTCAAAACTAGATTATATGCGCTTAGATGATATTTTGAATTACTTAATTGTACAAAAAAATCCTATTCCCTCTGATATCCTATGCAAAGATTTGAATATTTCTATTCGGACATTGAGGAATGATATTCGATTGATTAACGATTATATTGGGAAACACGGAGCTAGAATTGAAATTATTCGTAAGGAAGGTTATCGACTACAGTATGACAATAAAAATGAATTTGATGAATTTTGGTCACATGAAGATACTGGAACTTTTTTATTTACTTCATCTGAAGCAAGATTGCAATTTCTACTCAGAATATTTTTGACAACAGAACATTTTATAACAAAAGATTATCTGCTTGATACAATGTTTATCAGTCAAAACACACTGTATAATGATTTAAAAAAACTAAAAACAATGTTGGCTTTTTATAATGTTAAGATTCAAAATAAAAGCAATCTAGGCTATACCGTCAAAGGGGAGGAAGAGAATATTAGGAGAGCAATTGTAAATCTTATTTTTCAGGATGATTTACACGATTTTATCATTGAACAAACAACCACAGTCAAAGATGTGTGTGGAAATGTGGACTATGATTTGTTTTCAGAATTATTTTATTCCCTTTTTGATGAAATCAAACTCAGCAATACAGATTATTTTGAAAAGCTGACATTTGTTCATCTGCTCCTTTCTGTTAGTCGAATAAAATCTGGCCATAAAGTAAATCACGTGTTGATTTCTCAGACGAAACTGTCCAAAAAATATGATAAATTTTTTATTCAATTTATTAAAGAGATAGAAAACCGATTTCAAATTGAAATATCTGACAATGAAAAGTCCTATTTTCTATTTATTTTATCTGAAAATTATCCAAATATTATTTCTAGTCTTTATTCTGTAAAACATAATGAAATATTAGCAGATGAGATTGTCAAAGTGATTATCCATAATCTTTCAGCTTCTGTAGCCAGCAATTGGGTTTTTGATGTTGATTTACATAATAATTTAAAAAATCATATCTTAAGAGCCTTGAATATTCAAATTATCAATGGTAACCGTACAAATCCAATTATTGAACAGATCAAAAATAATTTCCCATATGCTTTTGAACTGGCAATAAATGAAATGTCAAAAGTTGAGACAGAATTTAGGCTGTCATTTTCTGAAGATGAGATTTCTTTCATAGCCTTATATTTTGAAAATGCAATCGAGAAGCATCGTTCAGATGATACAGATAAACTGTCAGTAGCCATTATATGTGGGACAGGAAAAATTGTTAGTTCGATCATAGAGAATAAATTGATGAGAAAATTTGTAGGACTCTTAGGAAAAATCGATAAATTATCCTACCGAGAGTACGAAACCTGCAATTGTGACGAATATGATTTAGTTATTTCAACAATTCCAAATATTCATGATAAGACTAATGTTTATTATTTAGATATTAGTAATTTTGAACAAAATTTTAAGAATTTAGAAGGACTATTAAAGGAAAAAAGAGCAAGAATCACCTTGTTTTATCCCCAATTGTTACATGTTGTTGATACACCCATTACGAAAGAACAATTATTACAACGTTTATCAGAACAATTGGTAAATGAAAACTTTGTATATGATTGCTTCTACCAAGACGTCTTGCAGCGTGAAAAGATATCGAATACCGTTTTAGATAATGTACTGGCTATTCCTCACCCTATAAAAAATAGTGTGAAAAAATCAGCTATATCAGTTGCTATCTTACCAAAAGGAGTACTTTGGAATGGTAGTAATATTAAATTTGTATTTTTACTTGCAATCAAGGCAGACGATATCCACGCACTTGAATTTATTTATGAGCGAATGATTGATTTTTCAACATCACTATCATTACAAAAACGTTTATTGAAGGATAGAAATGTTAATACTTTGAATTCAATTTTTAGAGTGTCTAGTTGACGAGGCGAGATAAAAAAATCCACGTGTGTGGATATTTTTATTATGTAATTTGTCCATCTCGCAACCTTTGTACAAGATAAAATTAGCCACTCATTTGACGAGTGGCTAATTTTATTAATCCTACAACAAATAGTCATCTCCCGACTTAAGCCGCTTGATCTGTCTTTTGAGTGATTGATTTTCCTGCTCTAAGGCGTCCAAGGTTGCTATCATCTCATCAAGAAATTCATCGACTTCCTCCTGATTATATCCTCGAAATTTAGCAGAGAATTGCTTGTTGCGGATGTCCTGCTGGCTTAGCATTTTGATGCTCCTTAATAATTTGTGATTTCTTTGCGGTCGTGGACATTGCTTTTTTTGCCCTGGCGGGCTTCCAGCACTCTATTGACATCGTCCGGTGTCACGCCGCTTTCAACCATCATGACGGCCAAATGATAGAGGACGTCTGCTGTTTCGTTGGCAATTTCGTCCTTATCTGCATTTTTGGCAGCAATAACGACTTCTGTTGCTTCCTCACCGATTTTTTTGAGAATCTTATCCAAGCCCTTGTCAAAAAGGTAGTTGGTGTAAGACCCTTCTTTGGGGTTCTGTTTGCGGTCAAGGGCTTCTTTATATAGTGTTTCTAACATAATTAAGATGTGAGAGCGTCTAAAAAGTGACCGAATTTTAGGAAATTATCGGAAAATCCTGATTTTCCAGATAATTTATCTAAATTCCGAGCTTTTAGCTCAAACTCAATTCCTTTCTTTCGATTTTTTGAAAAATAGCAGAGCTTATTGCTGTGAGTTTTCTTCGCTGTATATCTCATTAAAAAAACAGCTGTAAGCACCCGTATGGCAAGCTGCGCCGACTTGCTCAACAGCGATGAGCAGGGTGTCGCAGTCGCAATCGGCTGTGATGGATTTGACATATTGGTAGTGGCCGCTGGTTGCGCCCTTGTGCCAGAGTTCCTGCCGCGAGCGGCTCCAGTAGTGCATTTGCTTGGTTTCAAGGGTCAGTTGGTAGGATTCTTCATTCATATAAGCCAGCATGAGGACTTGCCCTGTCTGATAATCTGTGACAATGACAGGGATTAGTCCGTCTTGCTTAGCAAAATCAAGTTGAATATCTGTCATAAGCGCACCTCAATTCCCGCGTCAGCCATGGCTTTTTTGGTGTCAGCGATAGCAACTTCTCCATAATGAAAAATGGAAGCCGCCAGGGCACCAGTCGCCGGGGTCTTCTCAAAGACCTCTACTATGTGATCGCTGTTACCCGCACCGCCTGAAGCGATAATGGGCACGTCCGCCACTGCTGCTACACTATTAAGCATGTCCACATCAAAACCAGATTTTGTGCCATCCTTATCCATAGAGGTGAGAAGAATTTCACCCGCACCCAAACTAACGGCTTCTTTAACCCAGTCAATCAGATCTCTGCCGGTATCCTTGCGGCCTCCGGCCACATAGACATGCCAACTGCCGTCTGCCTGTTTCTTGGCATCAATCGCCACAACCACACACTGACTGCCAAATTTTTCAGCACAGTCCCTGATGAGCTGGGGATTAGCAAGTGCAGAAGAGTTGACAGCGACCTTGTCCGCACCGGCCTTGAGCATCTTATTCATGTCATCGCTGGTGCGGATACCGCCGCCGACTGTAAAAGGAATAAAGACCTGATCGGCGACGCGGCGCACCATGTCTACCGTAGTATCGCGCTTTTCATGGGTTGCGGTGATGTCCAGAAAAACCAGTTCATCACAGCCTGCCTCATAGTAGGCACGCGCCGAGTCAACAGGGTCGCCCACATCGGTTAAATTGACAAAATTGATTCCCTTGACAACACGTCCGTCCTTAACATCCAGACAGGGAATAATCCGTTTTTTCAGCATCTCACTCCTCCAGTTCTTTGAGCTCCTCTAAGCTGATATTGCCGCTATAATAGGCCTTGCCAACGATAGTGCCTGCTACTCCCAGTTCTTTTAGTTTGGTCAGATCAGACAGCTCAGCAATTCCTCCGGAAGCAATAACCTGGGCGGTCGTCAGTTCAGTTACTAATTGTTTGTAATGGTCAAAATTGGGACCAGTCAGCGTACCGTCACGATCAACGTCTGTATAGACAAAGAGCTTGACCCCCATTTTCTCCATTTCCTTAGCCAAGCTGATGTAGTCAACTGTACTGGTCTCAAGCCATCCCTCTGTAGCGACATAGCCATTTTTAGCATCAATGCCAACCACAATCTTATCCGCCCCAAACTGCTCCAGCGCAGCCCTGACGAAATCAGGATTTTTGACTGCCATGGAACCGATAATGACGCGGTCGATACCGACATTGAGATAGTCTTCAATCTGCTCCAGCGTGCGAATCCCGCCACCCACCTCAATACCAAGGCCTGACACCTTCTTGATTTGGGCAATTAAATCGCGGTTGGTCGCGCGGCCGTCCAAGGCGCCGTCCAAGTCCACCACATGGATAAACCGGATGCCTGCCCGTGCAAAGATTTTAGCTTGATCAAGAACATCGGGGTTGACCACTGTTTTCTGGCTGAAGTCCCCCTTAAACAAGCGAACCGCCTGTCCATCTTTAATATCAATCGCAGGTAAAATTTGCATAATTAAGATACCAAGAGCGTTAAGAAAGCGAGATGAAAATAGGAAACTGACGGCGTATGCCCGCACACAAGGATGTTTATCTTTTTCACAACGCTTTTAGCTCGGGTTCAGTTCAAAAAATTTACTTGATCTTATCCCTGAACCTTCCTTTCTTTTTTATTATCTAGTTCAAAATAACGCGGAGAGTACATTGGTTTGGAACCTCTGACAAAAAGTGTCTTAGGTCCTTATTTTCTTAGAGGAATACCCTCTGATACAGTGGCGCCGTCAGAGCGAACAAGCTATTTTTTTGACTAACTTTCGAGCCATACTCTCTCGAAAGATTGCGTCCTATTCCACTAGGGCGAGAGTATCTGTTTCTACTCACTTCGTTCGCAATAACTGAGCTACTTGCACAAATCCACAAATTTTTTGAGAATTCCCAAACCAACCTGCCCTGACTTTTCCGGATGAAACTGGGCTCCGTAGACATTATCCTTATGAATCATAGCCGGCACTTCGATACCATAATCAGCAGTGACATCGATGTATGCTTTAGGGACATCTGTAAAATAGCTGTGCACGAAATAGACATCCTGTCCCTGTAGGTCAACGGTCAGTGGCGTTTCTTGCTTGACCTGTAAATCATTCCAGCCCATGTGGGGCACTGGAAAACCATCCTTGGCTGGGATTTCACGTGTCGCACCCGGAATAAAGCCCAGACCAGCCGTTTCCTGATGTTCCAGCCCTGTTTCGGTCAGTAATTGCATACCCAGACAGATGCCCAGCAAAGGCGTCTCGGCAGCTACAGCTTTTTTGATAGCAGATACTAACCCGCGTTTTTCCAGCTCGACCATGGCTGTCGGATAGGCACCGACACCCGGTAAAATCAAGCCGTCTGCTGCTAAAATCGCGGTCGGATCGGCCGACAGCTCAGCCTCAACACCAATTTTAGACAGTGCCCGTAAGACATTGGCCGTATTGCCGGCATCGTAATCAATAACAATCATTTTCATATCACAAGAGTCCTTTAGTTGAGTTGACACCCTTAATTTCAGGATTGAGCGTAACAGCTTCGCGCAGCGCCCGTCCCGTCGCCTTAAAAAGACTTTCTGACTTGTGGTGGTTATTCTTCCCGTGCAGGATTTTGAGATGCAGGTTCATCTGAACATTGAAAGCCAAAGCCTGGAAGAATTCCTCAACCAACTCCGTATCAAAATTCCCCAGTTTGGGATTGTCAAACGTGCAGTCAAAAACTAAATAGCTACGCCCCGACAAGTCAAGACTGGCCATTCCAAGTGTTTCATCCATAGGCACAAAACTGGTCCCATAGCGATTGATACCGGCCTTATCGCCAAGAGCCTCTTTCAAGGCTTGTCCGAGGACAATACCGACATCTTCCACCGTGTGATGGCTGTCTACATGGAGATCCCCATCTGCTTTAACCACCAGCGACATACGGCTGTGGCGGGCAAAAAGCGTCAGCATGTGGTCAAAAAAGCCCACACCGGTGTCAATCTCAACCGGATCCTGAGCATCTAAGTTCAGACTGAGCTTGATTTTCGTTTCAAATGTATTGCGTTCAATGCTAGCTTGTCTCATCGTTAGTTCTCCTTTGCTATTACCTTCGTAATGTTTTTAATAATCACCCTAAACTTTATCAGAAGCCTAGACTTATCCTCGTTTCCTTTTTAAAAAATCGGCCAATTCTTTTACCATGATAAACAGCACAAACATCCCTGTGAAATTAAACCAAATATCTCTATAAGCGCTGCTTGCCAATGGTTCAATAAAACCTGACAGCCACGTATATATAAAAGTCAATAAGAGGCTGGGAATATAGGATAAAAGACATCGTAAGACAAACGTCTTTTTCTTCATAGCTGCGTATAAGGTGTAAGCTGCCATACCAATTAGTACAATTGCAGCTCTGTTAAGCTCATGCCAATTCCCGTTTGGGTCCTCGTATACACCATTAAGCAAGTACAAAATACTATTAAGTATGGTGGCAAAAGTATACAGCACTGAGTAACCAAATAAAAATTCTTTCCAAATGTGTTTATTCATAACATTACCTTTTATTGATTTCTTGCTTATATTGACTAAAGAACCGCTGAATGCAGTCTTGAAACAGCTAAATATTGTCCAAGAGCTCAATCACCTTGTACAGATCAGCTTCATTGATTTGATAAGGTGCTTGCTCTCGAACAATGGGCTTGGCACAAAAGGCAATACCGACGCCGGCCGTCTGTATCATTGGCAAATCGTTGGCACCGTCTCCCATGGCAACGGTCTGTGCCAAATCAAGATTATTTCGGGCAGCCCATTCTTTTAATTTGGCGACCTTCACTTCTTTTGTGACAATGTCGCCCAATGTCCGGCCCGTCAAGACACCGTTTTCTACTTCCAGACGATTGGCCATCACATAGTCAATATTGACCGCTGCTGCCAGCCGGTCTACGGTTTCATGAAAACCGCCGGATACCAGGCCAACCTTGTAACCGCGCGCATGAAGTTCAGCTACCAGCTCCTTGGCACCTTTATTAAAGTGAATGCGGGCATAAACCTTATCAAAAATGGATACGGGCAGGCCTTTGAGGGTTGCCACCCGCTCAGCAAGCGCTTGTTTGAAGTCAAGTTCTCCCCGCATGGCACGCTCAGTGATTTCCGCAACTTGGGCACCGACACCTGCTTCTTCCCCCAGCAAGTCAATGACTTCTTCCTGAACAAGGGTAGAATCCACATCCATGACCAAAAGACCTCTAGTTTTTGCCATTTCTCACCTCAATAGCTTTTGCGTGCGCCTGCAGACCTTCTGCATAGGCCAAAGTTGTAATATCCTTTTCTGCGCTGTTGACCGCTTCCTTACTGTATTGGGTGTATTGGATGCGTTTGACAAAGTCATGCACTCCCAGAGCCGATGAAAAGCGGCTGGTCGCTGTGGTCGGTAGGATATGATTAGCACCGGCATAATAATCACCAATCGGTTCGCTCGTATAGTGCCCTAAAAAGACAGAACCAGCGTTTTGGACCTTGTCCAGGCAGTCGTAAGCATTTTCCATAGCAATTTCCAAATGCTCCGGTGCTACTTTATTCATCAAATCAAACATGTCATCGGTAGTTTCTGCAATGATCATGCGGCCGTTATTTTCAATAGACGGACGGGCAATCGCCTCGCGCGGCAGCTCCTTTAACTGCTGTTCAATTTCTGCTTCAACCGCATCCGCCAGTTCTTCAGAATCCGTCACCAAAATCGCGCGTGCACGGACATCATGTTCGGCCTGTGACAGCAAATCCGCAGCAACATAGACGGGATTGGCTGTGCCATCCGCAATCACACCGATTTCTGACGGTCCGGCAATCATATCAATGCCGACAATACCGTAAACCTGCTTCTTAGCTGTTGCCACAAAGATATTGCCGGGACCTGTGATCTTATCAACTTTTGGAATGGTTTGAGTGCCATAAGCCAGAGCAGCGACCCCTTGAGCACCGCCGACTTGGTAAATCTTATCAACCCCAGCCAATTTAGCTGTTACCAGAATGGCCGGCACAAAGTGCTCCTGCGGCGGTGTGATCATAATGATTTCTTTGACCCCTGCAATCTTAGCCGGGATGACATTCATGAGAACAGAAGACAGATATGCTGCTGTTCCTCCCGGCACGTAGACGCCCACGCGCCCAATCGGGCGAATAAGCTGGCCGCGAAGCACACCTTTACTCGGCTGGTCTTCAAAGCCCGTTTCCAGCTGCTGACGGTGATACGATTCAATGTTAATTTTGGCATTTTCAAGAGCTGTCAGAACATCCTTGTCAACCTCAGCAAAAGCCTGATCAATTAAATCCTGCCCAACTTCAAAGTCTGTCACATCAATCTTATCAAACTGGTGTGAATACTCACGCAGCGCGTCATCGCCGCGTTTTTTTACCTGGTCAATAATGGTGCGGACGGTTTCTTCTACATTGATATTCTCCCGGCTCAACTCCAGCTGCTCCTGATAGAGAATCTTTGATATTTCTTCATTAGTTCCTGTCAGACGTTTCATTTAAAAGCCACCTCCCGGTCTCCAACCAACTCTTCAATTTTTTTAATAAAAGGCAGCAGCTCCGTTTTGTTTTTTAAACTGGCCTTGTTGACAATCATCCGTGCCGAAATGCGGCAAATATCTTCAAATACCTCTAAACCGTTAGCTTTGAGCGTATTGCCAGTTTCCACAATATCGACAATAGCATCTGCCAGACCGATAACAGGGGCAATTTCAACACTGCCTTGGATGGAAATAATTTCCACATCTTCTCCCTTTTGGTTGAAGAAGTTTTTAGCGAGGGTGGGATATTTTGTGGCAATGCGTTTGCGCTTATGGTCAGTCGGATTATAATCTTTGGTCGAAGCTACAGAAAATTTACAGAGTCCAAAATTCAGATCCAGCATTTCCAGATAGCCCGTCGGATGCTCAATCAGAACATCCTTGCCAACCACACCGATATCAGCCACCCCGTGGCGGACATAGGTCGTCACATCCGGCGCCTTGACTAACAAAAAGCGAAACCGTCTGTCAGGACTTTCAAAAATCAAATTGCGGCCCTTATCAGCCATAAAAGACATATCAAATCCTGCTTTTTCCAGCAGTTCCACTGTGCCTTTTTCGATCCGCCCTTTGGTCAGGGCAATGGTTAGTTGCTTAGTCATAACGCCTCCTAAAAACGAATCTGATCATGAATAGCCTGATAAACACTGTCAATATCAAGCGCCCAGCCAAAAGCCGTCAGCTCTTTGGCACCGAAGCGCTCAAACAGCTTGTCATAGCGGCCGCCGGAAACAAAAGCATCCGGAATTTTATCGCCAAATACCTTAAACATGATTCCCGTATAATAAGGCATGGTGGCAATTTGTGCCAAATCCAAAGTGATCTCTGAAAGCAGCTCATCCAGGCCTGCAAGTACATTTTCCAAATCAGCCAGAGCCTGTAAAATACCCGAATTCTGGCTCAGACGGCGGGCTTTCTCCAATACCTGAGTGCTTTCTCCAAACAAGAACGGCAATTCTCTGATAAGACTGTCAAATTCACTGGGATAGCGAAAGGTAAATTCATTGAGCCCTGTAATATTTTTACCCTGAATGAGCACAGCCAGCTCCTCTTTGGCATAATCCGGAATCTGCAGGGAAGCAAAAATGGTCTGCAAAATATGGGCATGGGAAAATTCAAATTTGTAGTCTTTCAGACCGCTGACCTTCAGTGCATCATTTGCGGACAGCAGGGCATCTTTGAGGGCATGGTCAGCTTCATAGCCGACGATTTCAATTCCTGCCTGAGTATGTTCGTTCAGCAAGCCGCGCAGCTCTTCATTGTCCTTAAACACCTTGCCGGAATAAGAAAATTTAATAGGCGTTTCCACCTGGGTTGAAGCAATGACTCGCCCAATCTGACTGGTGATGTCAGGACGCAGACTTAAAAGATTGCCTTTCTTATCAAACAGATGGTAGTGCTCGGGCAGCACCTCATCTGCAAAGACTTCAAAATGCTCCAAAGTCGGTGTTTCAATTCGATTGAATCCTTCTTTTATCAAAAGATCGCTGATATTGCGTTCAATCTCATACATGGCACGCGCTCTTTTAAAGAGCTTGTCATGCATACCAACCGGTAAACTTGTTTTTTTCATGTCAACTCCTTAATAGTTCTGATGACTTCTTCCATTTCTTCCCGCCTGCCGATGGAAATCCGCAGGTAATCTTTGATTCTCTTAACTTTCGGAAAATAGCGCACGTAAATGTTTCGGGACTGCAGCCCCTCAAATAAATCCTTGGCAGCAATACCTGCCGGTTTTGTCAGCACAAAATTCGTCTTGCTGGGCAGAACTTCAAAGTCCAAGGCTTGCAGCTGCTGTGAAAACCAATCCCGTGTCCGCTCAATCTTTTGCGTATTGTTCTGATAATAGTCCCAGTCCTCAACAGCTGCTGTCGCTAAGGCTTCTGCCAGCAAGTCCACCGAATAAGGATTGATGGAATGTTTGACCGCAGTCATCACCGCAATCAGCTCAGGACTCGCAATCGCATAACCAACGCGCAGGCCGGCCAAGGCTGCATCTTTGGAAAAAGTCCGCGTGATCACAAGATTGTCGTAGCGATCAAGCAAAGGAACAGCCGACTGACCGCCAAAATTAATATAGGCTTCATCCACCACAACCACCGTCTTCGGATTAGCTTTGAGAATAGTCTCGATTTCTTCAAGCGGTTTGTAAATACCAGTAGGCGCATTGGGGTTTGCAAGAATAATGCCGCCATTTTCAGCCGTCAGATAATCCTCTGTTTTAACCGTAAAATCATCCGCCAAAGGAATTTCTCTGTAAGGGGTTTTATAAAGATCTGCCCAGACCTTGTAAAAACCATAGGTTAGATTGGGGAAAAGAACAGGCTCCGGATTGTTAAAAAAGGCCAAAAAGGCGATGGATAACACATCATCCGAACCGTTAGCAATCAATAATTGCTCAGGTTTTACGCCTAAATTCTCGGCCAAAACAAGACGCAAGTCAGCCTGATCCAGCGTTGAATATCGGCGCAAGTCATCAGCTTTAAACCCTGACAAAGCCTTGCAAACTCTGGGACTGGCACCATAGGCATTTTCATTGGTATTTAACTTAATGATATCTTTTTCAGCAGGCTGAGTGCCTGCCACATAAGGTTCAATTTTCCGCAATCCTCTAATCATCTCATCACCTCAGATAACGATTTAAAAAGCGCCCCTGCAAAAATTGCAAGGACGCTTGAAACGTGGTTCCACCTTTACTTCAGCAGCCTGTCGCCAGACTGCCCTCAGGGAGTTAAAACTCCAATCCGTAACGTGGATAACCCGTCAGGCACTACTCTCATCCAATTTGGCACCTGCGCTCAAGAATGTGTCGTCTAACTGTCTTGTATGTTCTCAGCTGCCATACTCTCTGTTGTTGCCGGATAGATATATCAGCTTGTCTGTGCCTGTAACCCACCCGGTGACTTAGACTTTTTCTCTCATCGCTTTTCTATTTTTCTCTATTCTACAAGAAAATTCTGAATATTGCAAGCCCTAAATTATTATCTAACTTCTAATGAACAGCTGTATGCTTATTACTAAAAACTGCTTATTCTTTCTGAAATTTGAGCAGTACTGTCTCGAATATTTAAAAAGCAACGGTATCAAAACCGTTACTTTTTTGTTTGAGCTGGGTCACTAGTGTTCCAGTTCTTGGTCATTAATTTATCTATCTACTGTTTTTCAGATGAAAATTGAGCACCCAGAAATCTCCAACCAACTGAATTTGAAGTCTCTGCGATTGCTGCAAGCTGCCAAGTTGGTACAAGCCTTAGGTTTTTATTTATTTTTCATAAAATCGACAATGCCTTTGAAAATTTTTGTAAAATCTTTCCAGCAAAATGCAGTGACTAAGATAGATTCAACTATAAAAAGTCCAAAAATAATAATCTTTACCGTTGTATTTTCTGAAAAAACTGAGACTAGCAGGATAATTGGCAGGCTAAATAAATATCCATAACTCAGATAAAGTGATCTTTTTGAAGGTATCATAATGACTTGCCTTTCCATAGATGATAGATAAACGACTTATTAAAATGGTAAGTTATATCCGGCAATGCCTCCAGTAATAGCACCGCCGATACCGTCAACTGCGGCTGAGGCTCTTTTAATCACAGATAAATAGTAATTGGTGGTGCAGAGAAATTCAAATCATTAGCGATTAAGATAATTATTTTTCAAATAACTATAAATAATTACCAGTGCATTAATCACAAGTAGGGCATAGATGAACAGTCTCATTTTATTATTTGGAAATATAACCAACAAAAGTAACAGTATTGGTATAGCTCCCATGATAATGCTAATAAATTTAGGAAAATGCATTTTCATACCTTCTTTAAATCCATGGTCCCCATGTATCACCAGCCGCACCAGCAATACCAAGCAGCGAGTCCTTGCCTTCTGATTACCAGAAAGAGCCATTCTGTCCGCTTGCCTTAAAGCTGTCAAACATTCTTGACTAAACGATATTTAGCTTAGCAAATTCCCTTTCACTTGGCAATATCATTAAGCTTGTTTTAATCAAATCTCAAAGTTATTGTTGCAAGAAACATAATTTTCTGTACTCTTTAATTTTTGTTAGTAATAAAAAATCGACGCTATTGGCTTCCTTATCACTATTTTGGCACTTTATTCTAAAAATAAAAAACAACACCAATTAGCCTTGCTAATCAGTGTTGTCAGTATTATTAAAAGCGAATGGTTTCACGTGTCTTTTCATATGAAGAAACAAAGCGGTCTGTAACACCGGGTTCTACGGTTTCCAAAGCATAGGAAATTTCATCAAAAGACCCTTGGTAGTCGTATTCTTCTTCAAAGAGCTTAAGAGCGATATCAAAGCTTTCCTGAACACTTGGCTCAAAACTGCGGTAACGGTTTGAGTACTGCAGGAGCTGCTCAGTCAGGGTTGCATTTTGAACCACACGATAAGCCGTTTCCTCCAAATTAGCTACAGCTGCCGTTGCTGCTTCTGTCAGGCGGTTCACTGTTTCAATATGGATACGGGCACGATTCAGTTCATCCATTAAGGTTTCCAGCTGAGCGCTGGTTGTGAAGAAAACACTCAGAAATTCTTGAGGGATTCCCGGAAGATTGCGTTTCTCCATGAAACGTTTGATGGCGTGCAGCTGATTGATGTAGCCGTCCAATTTTTGACGCGAGGTCTTTTCGATATTTTCAATATCTTTCAGACTGTTGAAAACATCCAGCTGACCTTCTTCAACGAGATCCAGTTTCTTGATGGCACGGTCAAATTTATCCTCTAACAGCGAGAATGGTTTTTCCTGCACATCAAAATTCTCAATAATCGGCAGAACATCTTTTTCAATGGCTGTCAAATCTTCATTGAAATCACGGACATTGATTTCTTCTTTTTCGTTCAAGACATAACGATGCGTCAGACGTTCAATCTCTGCTTCCAGCTGTTCGTTGTTTTTCTTGGCATGCTCCAAGTAAGCCGGAATGATTTTCTTGCTTTTAACAATCTTTTTATGAGCTCTGATTTCACGCTCAAAGATATCGTAGAGAGCATCAATTTTTTCTTGGATGGATTCATTTTCTGACTCAGCCTTATCCAAGTCCAAAGAGACCAGTTCACTGGAATTGCTGCCAATTGCTTCGCGGATTTCTTGAAACCGTTCTTCAATATTTTTCTCAGGGAAGTGATAATTTTCTTCCAAGAGACGGCGGTAGCCAGACTCCAAATCATCCAGCTGATCCGGAAAATCATCCTCTAATTTAGCAACAATGGCCGGAATCTTTTCAGTCATTTGTCCCAGTGCAATGGTATGCTCTTCGGCACGGTCGAGAATCTCAGAAGCTTCTACGGGATCGCCTGAGGAATTCAGGGTGACAAACTGTGAAAATTCAGCTTCAATATTTTTCAGCTGTTTTTCAATTTCGGGCATGGTCGTCCCAAAATTGCTGTCTCCTTCTTCTACTGAAGCCTGCAGTTTTTCATACATTTCCAGCGCATGCAGAACACGGGCACTGTTCTTTTCTTCCTGCTCTTTTAAGACAGCAAGGGCTTCTCTGATTGATTTGATATCTTCTTCTGCAAGGTTCAGCTGACTTTCAATACTGTTGATTTGATTGTGAGCACGGATAAAATTGAAGGTATCATTGAGATTTTCTGCTTCAAAGATATGATTTTCAATATCGCTGAATGAGTTGAGGGATAAATCAACCCACTTTTGATTCCACTCACGAAAAGTCGTCTGACTCTGACCGATTAAATGCAGTTTCTTAACTTCTTCAATCTCATCATTGACAGGCAAATCAAAAAGATTTTGTTTGCGTTCTTCTAATTTTGTGATTAACGAATCATTTCGTTTTCTGATAATAACAGCAATCAGGTAGGCTGTAATAACTACCAGCACTATTGCCACTATCAGCAATACAATTCCGCTAGACATCTTAATCTCCTTAAATTGTCTTATTATTGTCAAAATAGGCTATAACGTTACGATTATAACATACTTCCAGCTGCTTTTCAAAAAAATCTTCGATTAAATGTCAAGCGTACTATAAACCGCATTTTCTTCAATAAATTCACGACGGGGTTCGACGCGATCCCCCATAAGCATATCAAATATCTTATCAGCTTCAGCAGCATCATCTACAGAGACACGGGCCATCAGGCGATTGTCAGGATTCATGGTTGTTTCCCACAGCTGGTGGTCATCCATTTCTCCCAGACCTTTATAGCGCTGAACAGTCGGCTTAGAGCGGCCCTGACTGTATTTTTCCAAAGCTTCCTGCAGTTTTTCTTCCTGATCATTGCCCGGCTGAATGTACTCTTTGATGTCACTGCCGACCTTGACGCCGTAAATAGGTGGCTGAGCAATATAAACGTAGCCGGCCTCAAGAACGGGACGCATGAAGCGATAGATAAGGGTCAAGAGGAGGGTTCTGATATGGGCACCATCAACATCGGCATCGGTCATGATTACCAATTTTTGATAGCGTGCCTTGGAAACATCAAATTCTGCTCCAAAGCCTGTTCCCATAGCTGTAAAGAGACTTCTGATTTCGTCATTGGCTAAAATCTTATCCATGGTCGCTTTTTCGACATTGAGGATTTTACCGCGAATAGGCAAAATTGCCTGAAACTCTCTGTTCCGTCCGGACTTGGCAGAACCGCCGGCGGAATCTCCTTCCACGATGAAGAGCTCATTTTGCATAGGATCGTTTGAGGAGCAGTCTGCCAGTTTACCCGGCAGATTAGAAATTTCCAAGCCGGACTTCTTGCGAGTCACTTCACGCGCCCGTTTAGCCGCAATTCGTGCCTTAGAAGCCAGTATGCCTTTTTCAACAATCTTTTTGGCAATCTGAGGATTTTCCAATAAGAAACGGCTGAGCGCATCGCTGAAGAGGCGGTTAGTGATCTTAACCACTTCTGAATTGCCAAGCTTAGTCTTAGTCTGTCCTTCAAACTGAGGATTGGGATGTTTGACTGAGATAATGGCTGTCAGACCCTCGCGAACATCTTCACCAGTCAGATTGTCCTCATTTTCTTTGAGAATCTTGTTTTTCTTGGCATAGTCATTGATGACCCGGGTAAGAGCTGTCCGAAAACCTTGCTCGTGCGTTCCGCCTTCATGGGTATGAATGTTGTTGGCAAAACTCATGATGTTTTCATGAAAGCCGGTCGTGTACTGCATGGCCACTTCAACAGCAATACCATCGAGTTCACCGTCCGTATAAATAGGCGTATCAAATATAACTTCTTTGTTTTCATTGATAAATTCCACATAGCTGACAATACCGCCCTCATAGTGAAACTCTTCAGCTTTTTCCTGACCGGGACGCTTATCTGTAATAGAAATTCTCAATCCTTTATTCAAGAAAGCCAATTCCTGAATGCGTTTGGCCAGTTTGTCAAAATCAAATTCAGTTGTTTCGGTAAAAATTTCAGGGTCCGGTGTAAAATGAACAATCGTTCCTGTTATATCAGTATCTCCGATAACCTTTAAATCATCAGCGACAGCACCGCGGTGGTATTCTTGGAAATGTATTTTGCCGTTTTTGTGAACACGGACATCTAATTGTGTTGACAGGGCATTAACAACCGATGAACCAACGCCGTGGAGGCCGCCCGATACCTTGTAGCCGCCGCCGCCAAATTTACCGCCGGCATGAAGGACCGTAAAGACCGTCTCAACTGCCGGACGTCCGGTTTTTTCCTGAATATCAACCGGAATCCCGCGGCCGTCATCAATAACCGTAATTGAATTGTCCTCTTCGATGAAAACCTGAATATGGCTGGCAAAGCCTGCCAAAGCTTCATCAATAGAGTTATCAACAATTTCCCAGACAAGATGGTGAAGACCTTCTTTAGAAGTTGAGCCGATATACATGCCCGGACGCATGCGCACAGCTTCTAAGCCTTCCAGAACCTGAATCTGACTGGCATCATATTCTTGAGCTAATTGATCTAAACTTTTGTTTTCTTCTGTCATTGTCCTAACCTTTATTTTATGATTTCTATCAGGGATTTAGAGCCGTCTGTCAATACTGTATCAAACCCCGCTGCCTGGCCGGCTTCTATATCAATCTTGCGATCGCCGATAACCAGCGCCTTCTTAATGGCGTATTTTTTCTTGAGATAAAGCATACTGGCAGGGTCGGGCTTTCTGGCAAAGCCATTGCTGCTGGTGACAACTTCCGTAAAAAGAGGGGCAATTTCTGTCTTCTCCAGAATATCCAACACCTGGTTATCCCGATGAGACACCAAAAAATTACGTCCTCCGCTTGCTACAACCTTCTCAAGAACGTCTTTAGCCCCCTCAAAAAGAATGGGATGCTCTAAAAATTCAGCCTCCTTTTTCTTGTAGGCCTTTAAAAAACCGGTCTGATTCGGCACGAAATAAGCAAGCGCAGCATCTGTTGACTCCCGCAGCTTGTCGTAGACTTCCTGATGGGAAGCCCTAACACCAAAATCCGCCAGTGTAGCAACAAAGGCTCTGGTTGACAGGCCGTAATTATCAAGCAATGTTCCGCCTAAATCCCAGATATAATCCTGATAATTCATATCTTTCATTGTAACATATTTTTAAGTTTTTTGACAGTTAGAGCCACAAGAAAAAGACCCACTGTCTAAAGAATGAGTCTTTATTATCTTGATTAGTCAGAGAAGCTGCAAACACTCTCTAAAGCTTTAACACCAGCTTTCCGCTTCAAGCCTTAGAAGCTGTTTTAGCTCCTGATTTTGTCTTGGGATGTTCAAAGTGTTTTTCCATTGCTCTTTCTTGATTGAGACTGTTTTGATAAGACATGGAAAGAACCAGACCGACACCGATCAGATTTGAAATCAGCGAACTCCCCCCTTGAGAAATAAAGGGAAGCGGAATCCCGGTCAGCGGTAAAATGCCAACGGCTGCTCCGATATTTTCAAAAATATGAAAGAGAATCATCATGATAAAGCCTGTTGAAATATAGGTATAAAACAGATTATTGGACGCAAAGGTCACGCGCAGCATGCGGTAAATCAAAATCAGATACAAAGCCAAAACAATACTGCCGCCGATAAAGCCAAAATTCTCAGCAATGACAGTAAAAATCATGTCACTTTCACGTACTGGAACAGGCAAATCAATGACATTAACTCCCTTACCTAAGAGCCCGCCGCTGCCAATCGAAATCATCCCTTGTGTCTGCTGATAGGCAATGCTGCCGGCATAGTCAAAGGGATTTAACCAGGCTGAAAGACGGTTGATCTGATAAGTGTCCATGCCCATATGATGATAAAGAAATTCTTTGCCGCCCGGCACCAAAAAGACCACCATGAAAAGTGCAGCTATAAGAGCCGCTGCTCCTACAACCGGCAAAATAATCTGCCAGGAGATCCCAGCAATTAAAACCAAGCCCGCTAAGATTGCCATAAAGACCATAGCTGTTCCCAGATCTTTCTGCAAAGCCAGCAAAATCATAATGGGCAGGGTCAGCAGGGCAAACCACAGCAAAAGTTTGCCGTCTTCTCGCAAATCCTTTTCCCCATCCTTATATTTCTGCTTAAAGCTGACGGTTAAGCGCGCCAGAATTAAAATATACGAAATTTTCATGAATTCAGAGGGCTGAAACAGAGTCACCGATCCGATCGAAACCCAGTTTTTAGCACCGGTTGAAGCCACAAGCTCCGGACTGTAGAAAACCAAAGGCAAAATCATCAAGACCAGACCAAAACCATATAAATACGGCGTGATTTTCCAAAGGAATTCCGTGCTGAAAAGCATGACAATAAAGCTGATAGCACCTCCCATAACCAGCCAGATCATCTGCTGTCCCATAACAAGAAGAATCTTATTGGGATAGTCATGAATCGTTGCCGTATAGACTGAATACAGCCCAATAAGCACTAAAAAGAAGACTGGTAAAATAAGGGAATAATCCACTCGGCTGTCAATAGGTTTTTTTTTCGCTGCCATGCTTGCTCCTAAGAATTTTATAGAAAATATTATATCATTTTTATGACCTCATAGTGTCTTAAAAGCTAAAATCCTGTAACAAAAAATAAGGCTAAATTTTAAGAACAGCAAGCTGCAGTCAACAGTTACACCAATCTACAAAGCAGCCAAAAGGTCTGTCAGTTCTGATTGTTTTAAATTTCCCCTTCTAAAAAATCTTTTACAGCTTTGAGAGCTAAGGAGGTTCCTGCCTGACAGTGCTGCTCTCCGCCTGTCTTTTCTGTAAAAAGATAAGAGCTTACTTTTCCGGCATTGACTAACTCTTTCTTTATTTGTTTCAAACGCCTGACAGGAACATATTGATCCTTTTCCCCTGCCAATAACAGCACTTCTTGATTAATAAGCGCCCCTAAGTTTTTCATGCTGTGACGCTCTAAATCTTTAAGTAATTTGTAAGGCGTTTCGGTTCCTGTCAATTCATAACCACGGTTGATTTTCCAGCTCAAATCCAAACTTTTCTTCATTTCGCGGCTGATAAGAGTATCAATCAATTTTTCCTGTCCGCAGACGATTAAGGTCTTCAAAAGTGCCGCCGAAATAGGATTCAGTCCAGTCATCAAAGCATCTAAACTTTGGTAAAAAATATCCAAGGCAATTACTTTTTCAATCCGTTTTTCAAAGGCGGCCGCCCGCATAACAAAATATCCGCCCCAGGAAAGTCCCAGAGCTGTTACTTTATCTAAATTAAAATAATCTAAAATCGCAGCCACAGGTCTTTCAAAATTCATAATAAAATGGCTCTTTTGAGCTTTAAATAACATGTTGCCTTGTCCGGATCCTTCAAAAATAATCAGATTATAGCCATTATCTTTCAAAGAGGCAAACCATAAGATAAGTTCTTCCAGGTTGCTGTCATAACCTCCGAAAATCAAGAGATTTTTGTCAGCTTTCGGATGACTGAATTTGGCTGCTGATAATTTGATGTTTTCGTAAGGAACCTCATATTTTTCAAACCCTAAATCTGCATAAGCCTGATAAAAATTTTTCAAACGATGCCGCTGAATGAGTTCTCTATCCTTATCGTCTTTCAGTAAGTAAAAACCAGCACCAAAGAAATAAGTCGCTGCAATGTCATGATCTCCCTTTGCCTCCCGCATAAGGGCATACTCTTTCCAAACCTTATTCCAAGAGGGAATATCTTTTAATTTAGGAACGATCTCCTTTAAATCGGCCTCCACCTTTTTGTTACCTTCAAAAGAAAAACAGAGGCGGTTAATTTGTAAATCAAATTGCTTGTTGCCTGTATAGTGATGAAACATTTTCTCCTCCTTCAATATGAGTAACCTCAGTATAAACGGAAAAGCCCTTGACAAACAAGCAATAACTTCTTATAATTTGTAGGAAATCAAACAAAATGTTCGGAAATTATCCGTTAAACAACAAAAAAGAGGTCATTGTATGCCAGAAGATGTTCGGGTTTTTAAAAGCAAGCGCGATATTGAAACAGCTCTTATCCAATTAACTTTGGAAAAAGATTTTCACCGCATTACGATCCAGCAGATTTGCCAAAAGGCTCTGGTCAGCCGCTCCACTTTTTACAGTCATTATTTAGATAAATACGATGTCATTGAACAGCTGGCTGCAAAAACTATAGCTCAGCTGGAAGAAAAATTTTCCCAAAAATATCAGGCACAGATCTCCGCAGATAATTTGCAGGATTTTCTGGCAGACATTTATAATTTTTACCAAGAAAATCGATTGACTTTAAAGGCTCTCCTGAAAACACCTCTGACAGGAAAAGGAAACTTTGAAGAGAGTTTTCGTCAGCTTTGCCAAAAATACACTAACCAGCTCTTTCAAAATGCTAGAACTGATTTACCGCCTCAGCTGCTGACTGAGCTTTTTACCGTTAATATCCTGACCCTTATGAAATGGATGCTGGATCATCAGCCCTCAGCAGAAATTACGGCCTTTGCCAATCAGATGCATCGCTTTTTCCTGCGGTTAATCCAGAACTAGGAATACCAGCAAAAAAGTGTTAATTAGGATGCCTCATTTCTAATGATTACTATTGCAATGATCTGCCGCTGCTTTTACGCAAAGCCAATTAAAAAGCGTTTTGGAGCAGTCACATTTTTTGCTGACTGCTGGCCAAAACGCTTTTTTATGTTTAAACGAAACGAGAAAATCTCTTTTTTGTTCGATTTGTCAGTAACACAAATATCCCCTGCCGGAATCGAACCAGCAACTGCTTCTTAGGAGGAAGATGTTATATCCATTTAACTAAGGGGACCGATTAACTCCTTCTATTGTACCTTAGAGCAAAAAGGAATGCAACTGTTATTTGCCGGAAGAAACCGCCTCAGTAACCGTTGACTGACAGCTGATGCTTTAATAACAGCTGGATTTGATGGATTTCTAACACGGCTTTCTGCGACTGATTGAATTTTAAAAAGGCCTCCTTACGGAAGACCTTTTTAAGTTTATTGACGTTCTTTGATACGTGCAGCTTTACCTTGCAATGCGCGCAGGTAGTAAAGTTTAGCACGACGCACTTTACCATAACGAACAACTTCGATTTTTTCAACACGCGGTGTGTGAATAGGGAAAGTACGTTCAACTCCGACACCGCTTGAAATCTTACGAACAGTGTACATTTCTGAAATTCCTTGACCTTTGCGGGAAATAACCACACCTTCAAAGATCTGGATACGTTCGCGGTTTCCTTCGACAACCTTGGCATGAACACGGACAGTGTCACCGGGACGGAAACTTGGAATATCAGTACGAAGCTGACCTTCAGTCAAACTTTGGATTAATGGATTCATTTTTTTCTTCTCCTTATCTTACTAATCATAAGAGCTCTGTCCCATCGGATTAGCCGTTTTTGTGCGTCCATTACACACAAAGAATATTGTAACAAAATCTGCAGCAGCTGTAAAGTAAAATATCACAAAAGTATGTGTCTGATTTTCTGAGAAAATCTAAAATTGCCGCCAAGGAAAAGAGAGGCTCATAATTGAAAAAGAAGACTACTGCTCATTGTCTGCTGTATTTTCTCTGATCTTCTGGAGGGTATAGATGGAGTGTCTGCGGTTGACAACATAGGCAAAAGTGGCTGCAATAAAGTAAGCCGGCAAATTTTGATAGCCAAAAACCTCTGCCCCAATAAAAATGGGTGCCAAATAAGTATTCGTAGCACTGCCAAAAACACTGATATAACCCAAGGCTGCAGCCAGCTCAGCCGGCAAGTGAAAGAAGCCTGCTAAAAGAACCCCCAAGGAAGAACCGATGGCAAACAGGGGCGTCACTTCACCGCCTTGAAAGCCGGCAGACAGGGTCAAGACTGTCAGAATTAATTTTAAGAGCCAATCATAGGCATAGATCTGCTGCCCGGAAAAACTAGCTGCAATCAAATTGGTTCCCAGTCCCGAATAACGTCCCTGATGAAGGCCAAGAAAGAGGAGGCTTAAGACGAATCCGGTCACTAAAATTCTCAAATAGGGATTAGGAAACAGCTGCGCCTGTACTTGTTTGATCCTTGCTAAAAGATAAGCAAAAAGATTTCCGACCAGACCAAAGAAAAGGCCGAGAACAAGCAATTCTACAAAAAGCTTAGGAGTCAGCGGAAGAGCTTCAGAAATCACATGAGAAAACTTTTCCAGCCCCAGACTGTGCGACGTCAGACTGGCAGTAAAAGAAGCAACCGTCATCGGAACCAAAGCACCAAGGCCGAGACTGCCGACAATCAAGACTTCTAAGGCAAATAAAATCGCCGCCATGGGTGTTTGAAATAAACCGGCAAAACCAGCCGCCATACCGGTAAGCAGAAAGATACGCGATTTATTGGGAAAGTGAAAAAAGCGGCTGAACCAATGAGAAACGGCTCCCCCAAGCTGCACCGCAACACCTTCACGGCCGGCACTGCCGCCGAAAAGATGCGTCAGCCAGGTTGTCACAATAACCATCGGCACCAAACGTTTGGGAATCGTTTTTTCTTCATCAAAACCAACTTCAAACAACAAGCCCATACCTTTACTGCTCTTGCCGCCGATAGTGCGATAAGCATAGACAATCAACAGGCCAATAAATCCTAAAAAGGGCAGTAAATACCAAGGATGCGCCGTCCTGACAGCCGTCAGATACAAAAGCACTCGGCCGAAAACAGCATCAATCACCCCTGCAATACCACCTATAAGGATTCCCATTAGCGCCAGCAAAAGCAAGGCAGAGTAGGGAAGCTCCTTTGCTTCCTGAATTTTCTTTTCAGTCATGCAATCTCCTTTTATAAAGCTGCTAAGTCCTTTGTGCGTTTTTTACATCTTAAGGACTTGCCTTTTGGGCACCGTAAACACTGATGCGTTTTTTAACAATGCTGGCAAAACAAACAACAATAAAAAAATAAGGAATATTGTCAAAGCCAAAAATTTCACCGCCGATAAAGATAGGTGCCAAAAAAGTTCCTGTTCCGCTGCCAAAGACACTGGCATAGCCAAGCGCTGCAACAAAGGCTGCCGGTAAATGAAACAAAGGAGCAAGCACCGCACCAAGGGTTGCTCCAATCGTAAACATTGGCATTACCTCACCGCCCTGATAGCCTGCAGACAGAGTTAAAACCGTCAAAATCAGCTTAAAAATCCAATCGAAAGGATAAACACCGCCGTTCTTTGAAAAGCTGGCAGCAATCAAATCCGTACTCAAGCCAGAATAACGTCCCGCACCCAATACGAGCAATAGCACACTGAGCAGGAGTCCCACAATCGCTATGCGCTGGTAAGGCCTTCTAAAACGTAAAATCAAAGCCAGCTTGGTTCTTCTTAACAAGTAGGCAAACAGCGTTCCTGCCAGGCCAAAGATTATACCCAAAAGGGCAAACTGTATAAACAGCAGAGGATTAAGTTCTATGTTTATCTTGATCAGATGGGTAAATTTTTTCAATCCCAATAAGTGGGATGTGTAGCTGGCGGTGTAAGCAGCCAGACAGGTTGGTAAAAGCGTCGCCAGCTCCAGCCGGCCGATAACAAGCACCTCAAGAGCAAACAGTATCGCTGCTATGGGCGTTTGAAAGAGGCCTGCAAAACCGGCTGCAATTCCGATGATTAAAAAACTTCTCGAGGATTCTTTAAATGAAAAAATGGGAGAGAAGGCATGAGACAAGGCTGCCCCTATCTGGACAGCCACTCCTTCACGGCCGGCACTGCCGCCAAAAAGATGGGTCAGCCAGGTTGAAAAAATCGCTAAAGGCACTAATCTTTTAGGAATAGCCGCCTCCTTTTCATCAGCAACATCAAAAACCAAGCCCATTCCCTTAATACTTTTACCGCCGAAATGATCATAAAGAAAGACGATCAAAAGGCCCGATAAGGGCAAAAAAGGAATGAGGACTAAAAAATGGCTGACTCGAAATGCCGTTAAAGCATTCAAAACAACACCAAACACCATATCAACAACACCGACCAGCAAACCGACAAGAATAGCTGCTGCTGACACCAGCAGCAGACGGCTGTTTTTCTCCCAATCAAGAAAGGCTTTCATCTAAATCCTCTCCTAATGTTTTAATCTGATAGTCTCTTGAATGTTTGAGAATATCAGTAAAAGTCGCCAGAACAGCCGGACGGTAAGCGTCATCGGTCACTAATTCGGCTATTTTTTGCAGCAGGAGCTGCTCACGTTCAGGATCCAGAACTGCCTTGCCGGTTGCTTTTTTATAGGCAGCAACTTGACTGACTAAAGCCATGCGCTTTTCTAAACAAGAGACTAATTCCCTGTCAACAGCATCAATCTGCTCTCTAATATCTTGTAAATCCATCATCTACTCCTTTGCTTCATTATAGCAAAAAAAAGGCCCTGCTTCTAGCTTTTCTTTTGTTCAAAAGCTTTGTAAATAATCAAGCAAACAAGAATAACAGCAGCAATGAAAAGGAGCTGCTTCACATCCCCCAGCATCAGGGCGTGGCCGCCGAAAGCATAGAGAACACTGGTCGGAGTGACACCCAATATCAGGCAAAGCAGCCAGCGCTGCCAGAGCACCTTGGTATCAAGAACTGTATAATCCACTAAAAAAGACGGAATGAAAGGAATCATATAGCCCAATGTTAAAGCCAGATAAGGATTTTTAATCTGTGCCAGCTTATCCAGCCGCTCGTTTAATGTACTGTCTTTTTCTGTCAAATCTATGCGGGCCATGACCCGAATCAGGAAAAAATGCCCCAGCACATTGCCGCTGATATTCATCAAAATACCCAGCCAAGGCCCAAAAACCAGACCGTTAAAAACAGACAGAACTGAACTGGATAAAAAGGGGACGGCAGAGGTCAGGCTGGTTAAAAGTGTTAAAACAACAAAATTCACTATATTTTCTGAACGCAGCTGCTGTTCAAAATCTTTAATGTTTCTTTGAGGATTAAAAAGCAACAGCCACCGATCCCAATACCGATAAAGAATAAAAGCAAGATAGGCAGCCATTATTATCAGACCCAGCCAAAGAAAGAAGCGGCTGATTTGCCTGTATTTGACAGAAAATTTTTTCATAGTTTATTTTTTCTAACAAGACAAATGGAAGAAAGACTGATAAGGCAATCCTTCTTCCATTTCCAGGCTTGCTGCACGCATCAGCCGACAGACCCTTCCATGCTCATGTTGATTAAAGCATTGAGTTCTACTGCGTATTCCATGGGCAGCTCTTTTGTAATCGGATCCATAAAACCGTTGATAATCATGGCAGTAGCCTCTTCTTCGCTGATTCCCCGGCTCATAATATAATAGAGCTGTTCTTCAGAAACCTTGGAAACTTTAGCTTCATGCTCCAGTGAAACATCTGAATTATGGATTTCATTAAAAGGAATGGTATCTGAGCTGGACTCACCGTCCATCAAAATTGTATCACATTCAATATGCGACTTAGAGCCGGTACTGTTCTTGCCAAATTTAACAGTTCCGCGATAGTCTGTTTTACCGCCGTCTTTGGCAACTGATTTTGAGATAAGTGTGCTGGAAGTCTTAGGAGCATTGTGATAAACCTTGCAGCCGGCATCCAAATGCTGGCCGTAATTAGCAAAAGACATAGACAAAACAGAGGTTCTGGCATGCGGACCAGTTAAAATCGAACAAGGGTATTTCATATTGACCTTGCTGCCCAAGTTGCCGTCAATCCATTCCAGAGTGCCGTTTTCTTCAACCGTACCTCTTTCCGTGACCAGATTGTAAACATTGTCAGACCAATTTTGAATAGTCGTGTAGCGAAATGACGCATCGCGCTTAACAATAATTTCCACGGTAGCTGCATGCAGACTGTTGCTGGAATAATTAGGTGCCGTACAGCCTTCAATATACTGAATGGATGCACCTTCTTCAACAATTATAAGAGAACGTTCAAACTGTCCTGCATTTTCACCGTTAATCCGAAAATACGTTTGCACAGGAATCTGGCACTGAACTCCTTTAGGGACATAGATGAACGTTCCGCCGGACCAGACAGCTCCGTTTAAAGCTGCGAATTTGTGCTCAGCCGGCGAGACAACTGTCGCAAAATATTTTTTGACAAGATCAGGATATTTCTGCAGAGCAGTATCTGTATCCGTGAAAATAATCCCTTGCTTTTCAAATTCTTCTTTCATATTGTGGTAAACCACTTCAGACTCATACTGAGCCACCGCTCCGGATAAAAACTGGCGTTCAGCCTCGGGAATTCCCAGACGTTCAAAGGTCTTTTTGATGTCATCAGGAACATCTTCCCAGCTTCTGGAAGGCTTACCGCTTAACTTTTGATAATAGATTACATCTTCAAAATTAATTCCTGACAAATCCGGCCCCCAGCTAGGCATTGGCAGTTTATGGAAGAGCTTTAAACAGCGCAGCCGGTAGTCCAGCATCCACTCAGGCTCATTTTTAATCTCGGAAATATCTCTGACAATTTCCTCAGTTAAGCCTTTGCCGGTCGAATAAAGAGGCTTTATATCATCGTGAAAACCAAAGGCATAATCTCTATTTTTCAATTTCCTTCACCTCACTGTAAAATTTAAAAATCAATGAAAGCGCTCGCTTTCATTTTTCATTATACTCCTTTTTCTATGAAAATTCAGGCATGCGGCTTTCAAATTCTGCACCGCAATCATAAAAAGAGGCAGCAAGCCGCTTCAAGAATCAACAGTTCATTCCTAAACCGGCTCATTGCCTCAGTCTGTCTTATTAGCTGACCTTGCTGGAAATTTCTTCTGCAAAACGCTCCAGATTATCAATGTCTTCATCCTCTGCTGCCAAATCAACTTTGACAGAGTCAGCTCCTTTTGTAGCACCCGTTCCTTCAAAGGCCAGTTCAAAATCATCGACTGATTTGCAAAAATCATCGTAAAACGTATCGCCTGAACCAACAACACCGTAAATTTTGCCTGAAAGGTCAAGGTCTTGCAGATCTTCATAGAAATCTACAATCTCGTCAGGAAGATCGCCGTCACCATACGTATAGCTGGCTACAATTGCAATATCCGCATCCTGAAACTCATCAGCGTCTACTGTCGTACACTCATCCACATCAACTGTGTGTCCTAATTCTTCTAACTTTTGAGCGACAATGTCAGCAATTTCCTCTGTATTTCCCGTCATACTAGCAAAAACAATCTTAGCGAAAGCCATAATTTCCTCCAAAATAATACTGCTGTTTATTATATCACAGTTTCGGGACTTTTAAAATACTTTCACTAAGATAAGGTGCATAGGCAGCCCTTAACGTTTCAAAAAGTTCCTCTTTTTCAGCAGCAGAAGCAAAGGAAGCTTGCAGCGCATTTTGATTGAAGCGGTAAAAATCCGCCAAACTGGTGCCAAAATAATCCGCAAATAATTGGTATTCCCTTGTTAGATTTGTCTGTGAGACCGTCCGGTTATCCGTGTTAATCGTTATCTGAGCACCGGCGTTATAGAGTTCATAGTAAGGAAATTCTGCCAGCGACCGGGCAGCCTTGGTTTGCAAATTGCTGGTCAGGCAGAGTTCTGCTGTTGCTCCTTTTTTAACAAATTCTGCTAAAATGTCGGGATGGTTGTGAATAGCCGTTACATGTCCCAAACGCTTAAGACCAAAGGCAAGAGCTTGAGCGATATGACTGGGACAGCCGCATTCACCGGCATGAAAGGTCATAGGACGTTCCAAATCCTGTGTATAACGAATGAGTTCTTTAATATCTTCCGGCGGAAAATCGTGTTCATTGCCGGCAAAATCAAAACCGCCATACTCCAGACCCTCTGCGCTGTTAATTTGCTTAAAAATAGCCTTGGTCAGCTGCTGAGAAGACTGCCGCATACCGCAGATCAAGGCCTTAGCAACAATGCCAAAGTCAGCCTGAGCCTGTCTCAATCCCTCTTCCACGGCTTCTACTGTCTGAACAGCGCTTAAGCCCTTATCCATAGACAGCTCTGGCGCAAACCGAATTTCAATATAAACAACATGTTCATCAGCTGCCTGCCTGGCTACGTCATAGGCGGCTAAGGCCAGCGCTTCCTTGGTCTGCAGCAGCGGGCGAATAAAGTCAAAGGTTTTTAAATAATCAAGCAGGTTCTCTGAATTCTCAGGAGCCGTTACTAATTTTTTCAGTTCGCTGTCCGACTTCGGCAGCCTTATGTCGGCCATTTCAGCTAATGTTCGAACAGCCTCAAGTGACAGGGAACCATCCAAATGACAGTGCAGCTCTGCTTTTGCTAGTTGGTGCAAGTGATTTTTCATCGTATAACTCCCATTTTACGTATTGCTATCTATCATAACATATTTTAGTTGATTTTATCTTTTTTCTATGCTATATTTTGAAAATATCCCACCAGTTGAAAGGAGAAATCATGTCTCAATATATTCCGCCGAAAGTCTGGTCTGCTGAGGACAGCAGCCAAGGAAGATTTTCCGGCATCAACCGTCCCACTGCCGGCAGCCGATTTGAACAAAAGCTGCCCCAAGGTGACAAACCGCTGCAAGTTTATTCTTTAGGTACACCTAACGGTATCAAGGTTACTATTATGCTGGAAGAACTGCGCGAGCTTGGTATTAAAGCAGCTGATTACGATCTCTTCAAGATCGCCATTATGGACAGTGATCAGTTTGGCTCTGATTTTGTTGCCATTAATCCTAATTCTAAAATTCCTGCTCTCTTGGACAAGTCTGAAAGAAAGCCGGTCCGTGTCTTTGAATCCGGCTCTATCCTGCTTTATCTGGCCGATAAATTTAAACAGCTGATCCCAAAAGACTGGGCACAGCGAACAGAAGTTCTGAATTGGCTCTTTTGGCAAATGGGGGCAGCGCCTTTTGTCGGCGGCGGTTTTGGTCACTTTTTCCACTACGCTCCTGAAAAATTAGAATACCCTATCAATCGTTTCACCATGGAAACCAAGCGGCAGCTGGATTTGCTGGACAAAGAGCTGGCCAATAAGCCCTACATCGCCGGAGAAGACTATACCATTGCCGATATTGCTGTCTGGTCTTGGTATGGGCGCTTAGCACAAGATGCCCTTTACGAGGGAGCTTATGAATTTCTTGCTCTGGATACCTATCCGCACTTGTTAGACTGGACGGAAAAAATTGCTCAGCGTCCGGCTGTCAAGCGGGCTCTTGCGGCAGATTATAAAGCTATCAAGTAAAAAGCCGCCTTAAATGGAGACTCTCAAAAAAAGAGTAAAATACAGTCAGCTCCTCGGAAAAGGCGACTGCTGTTTTACTCTTTTTTATTGTTTTGATTCATTTTGCTGCTTGCCTCTAAAACCTGAAATCTATAGCTGAGTCTGGTTTTTTGTCTCCCTTTCTTTTCTATGTTATAATGGAAAAAAATGAACAGGGGCACCTATGACTACTTTTAAAGATATTTTAGATCAGATTAAAGCATACCAGACAATTATCATTCACCGGCACATGAAACCGGATCCCGATGCACTGGGTAGCCAGGTCGGCTTAAAAGAAATTATTCAGACGAATTTTCCTCAAAAAACTGTTAAAGTAACCGGCTATGATGAGCCTACTCTGGACTGGCTGGCCCGAATGGACGAGGTCGCCGATGATGATTACAAAGGTGCGCTTGTTATTGTGGCTGACACCGCTAACCGCCCCCGGATTGATGACAGCCGCTATTCAACAGGCGACTTTTTAATAAAAATTGACCATCACCCGGATGAAGACTTTTATGGTGATTTGTCCTATGTTGATACAAAAGCCTCCAGCGCCAGCGAGATTGTCACTGACTTCGCTCTGCAAAATCAGCTGGAGCTCTCTGCTCAGGCAGCACGTCTCCTCTATGCCGGCATTGTCGGTGACACAGGACGTTTCCTCTACCCTGCAACCACATCAAAAACATTAAAGATTGCAAGCCATCTGCTTCAATACGACTTTGATTTTGCGGCTTTGGCACGGCAGATGGATTCCTTCCCTTACAAGATTGCAAGGCTTTTGGCCTATGTTTTTGAAAATCTTGACATCGATGAGCAGGGCGCAGCTCGCATTGTTTTAAGTCAGGATCTGCTCAAGGCCTTTAATCTGACAGATGCGGAAACATCAGCCATTGTCTCTGCTCCGGGGAAAATCGAAACTGTTCAGGTCTGGGCTATCTTTGTTGAGCAGCCGGACGGACATTACCGTGTCAGACTTCGCAGTAAATCCGCTGTTATCAACGAAGTTGCCAAGAGACATGCCGGAGGCGGGCATCCCTTAGCAAGCGGTGCTAATTCTTACAGCACAGCAGAAAACGATCAAATCTATCAGGAACTGCAAGACCTCCTTAAAACTTCAAAATAAATCTATCATTTGCCTTAAATCAGCAAGGGCTGATGAAAAAGTGTGTGAGCGGATATTTGCCGGCAGGCGTCTTACAATGAGCAGCAAAAGACTAACGTCGTACTGCCACATTCTATTTTCATGCAAAAAAATGGATAAAAGTCTTGTCAAATCATGCTTTATCTGATAAACTAGAGAAGTTAGATTAACTATGGCTCAAAGTGGGCTATGGCAGAAAGGAAATTTTTTAAAATGAGAAAAGATATTCATCCTGAATACCATCCGGTTGTCTTTATGGATACGTCAACTGGTTATCAGTTCCTTAGTGGTTCAACTAAGACTTCAAACGAAACTGTTGAGTTTGAAGGTGAAACTTATCCGCTTATTCGTGTGGAAATTTCATCTGACTCACATCCCTTCTACACCGGACGTCAAAAATTCACTCAGGCAGACGGACGTGTCGATCGTTTCAACAAAAAATACGGTCTCAAATAAACAAATCTATTTGCACTATTGCAGTATGACTAAAAAATCCTTTCGGAATTCCGAGAGGATTTTTTTGATCCCTTGCTTGCTGCAAGGATTCTCTTTTAATCATGCTTTTTAATGGCCTCTGTCATAGTTCGATCTGCAGGATTTTACTGTTTTCAAGCGCATAGAGATTATGAACCTGACCAGCAGCAATACTCAGCATTCCTTGGGCACCAAGCCGGTATTTTTCACCTGCTGTTTCAACCTGAAGGCTGCCCTCCAAAACCTGAATCAGCTTAGTCAGAGTGCCAGACTCGTTGCTGACGGACTCGCCTGCAGCCATGGCATAGAGTGTTATGGGTCTATCAACAGCCAATTTTCTGCTTAAGGACCGGCTGGCAATTTGACCGTCATGGTATTTGATAAGATTAGAAAGATTATCAATCATGATTCACCTCAGGTTTGACAACAACCAAGAGCATTTGGAAAGCTTCCTTGGCATAGAGGCTGTGCGGAATATCTGCCGGCATGATGATGGTCTGTCCGGCCGCTGCTTCAAAAACATCACTGCCGATAGTGATTTCTGCCAAACCGCTTAAAACGTTAACCATGGCATCACCCGGCGATGTATGGCGGCTGATTTCCTGATCCTTGTCCAGTGAGAAAAGCGTCATCCCCAGATCTTCTCTTTGTACCAATGTTTTACTGAGTATCTGCTCCTCTTCAACCGGAACTTCTTTCTTTAAATCTAACACCTTACCACGTTCAAGTTTTTCAATATAAGCCATCTTCTTCCCTTTCTTTTGCAGCCAGTCTCTCGTCAGTGTCATAAACTGCAGGAACAAAACCTGAGCTGCCTTTTTTCAAGCCTAAAGCTCTTAATTTAAAACAACAACTTTGCCAAAACCCGCTGTGCTTTCGATATAAGCATGAGCCTTGCTGATTTCTTCTAGTTTGAAAACTTTTTCAACACGAATAGGAACTTGGAAGTCAGCCACATAATCCAGCATTTCCTGCAGCCTTTCTCGATCAACATCACCGGAATAAAAACTTGTCAGATAACTATTATGCTTTAATTCCATAATGGGATCAAAGTCCTCCAAATACCAGCGGCCGCCCAGCTGACCGTTGGAACAGACAATTCCCTGCTCTTTAATATGATCAAAGGAATCTTTAACGGAGGCGGGGCCAACTAATTCTAAAATTTTATCAAAGGTCAAATCCGTCTGCAAGATATTGTTTTCATCCAGAATAATTCCATCATAGCCTAACTTTAACAGAATATCTTCTTTTTCTAAATGACGGCTGCTGCCAAAAACCTTATTTTGCGGAAACTGTGCCTTAATCAGACCAAGCATGGCTAAGCCGACACCAGATGATGCTCCCCGTATCAGAGTTACATCTCCTGCCTTAATCTGCAAGTTTTTAAAAGCACCGTAGGCAGTGTAGTAGGTTTCAGGCAGGGCAGCTAATTTTTCTAAGGGCAAATCCGTTTTAACAGGATAAATCTGCTCATCGGGCAAAAGGGTATACTCGGCATAGGAACCATCAAAATCACGTCCCATCTCCCCCATGATAGAAATGATCTGCTGACCAGTCTTCAGATGAGGAGAGCTGGTTTTGACAACCTCTCCGATACATTCAATGCCTAAAACTCTGGGAAAGCTGACACTGGGAGACAGCCCCTGCCTTGTAAAAATTTCCGAATGGTTGATACCAAAGCCTAAAACCTTGATAAGACTCCATCCTTCTTTGACTTCGGGAAGCGGTCTTTCCTCGATGACAAAAGCATCCGGACCGCCAGCTTTATAAACAACTGCTGCTTTCATAAAGACTCCTTTCTGATTACTGTTATTATAAGAAATAGCAGGATGATTTGCAAACCTTTACTCGTTTAAACAGCAATCAAGAGTTATTATTTCCGGGCGGCTCACAAAAAAGCACCAGCTGATCTTAAGAACATCTGATGCTTTGTTTTTCAAACTGTCTTTAGTGAGCCACAATTTCCTGAGCGATTTCCCGGCCGTTTAGCTTACTTGGATAGTAGGTCGGCCAGTTTTCCATTTCTTTCAGGAGTTGTTCTTGACTGTCATTTCCCCAGAAAAGGTGGAAATGCTCTGCTTTTTGAGGTTTGATGCCGTGGTCGCTGAACTGGATATATTTAAAGGAACCGGCATTTTTTGCTTTGCTTTCAAAGAGATAGCGAACACCCCGATTGCCTTTTGCATAGCTGAGAATCTTGCAGCCGACATACTTATAGGTGTACTTGTATTCCTTGCCTTTTTGCGTAAAAGCAACTGTATTTGCCTTACCGTCAATAACAATCTTGTCAACGTCCGTTTTATAGCCTTTAGTATAGTACTCCTTGTATTCCTGGGCAGTCATATCCTTTTTAGACTTGGCCTTATAATCCCAGACACTGTCCAAGCTGCCGTCTTTTAGATAAGGATAAACAGACTGCCACTTGCCCGTCCAATCAGAAAGCTTTCGATCTGTCACATCCTTATCCTTAAAGTAACCATCAGCGACAGTCTTGCTGTCATCTGTTTCCGGCTTAATAATTTTTCCGGCTGTATCAGTCGTCTTTTGGAGAGCTTTTAGGTTGCGCCGCATAACTGAAAAATAATCTTCGCCCTCTGCCATCTGCTTTTTCGTCAGGCTTTCAAGAGGGCTCAGTACAGCCGTTTTTACCCCAGCTTCATCGGCTAAGGTCTTAGAAACTGCTGAGGATGCATTTTCTTCGAAATAAATATAGTCAATCCCATATTTTTTGACATATTTGGACAAATCAGCCAAACGCTTGGCTGACGGTTCAGATTCTGCTGTCAGACCGGTGATGGGAATTTGTGTCAGATTATAGTCAAGAGCTAAATAACCAAATGCAGCATGCTGTGTTACAAAAGATTTTTGCTGCGCCTTGCTAAGAGTGTCACTGTACTCTTTATCCAAAGCCTTTACTTTTTTGATATAAGCGGCAGCATTTTTCTTAAAAATCTTGGCCTTATCAGGAAATTCCTTTGCGAGGTCATCACGGATATTTTCTACCAAGTCAACGGTCCGTTTAGGTGACAGCCAAACGTGAGGATCATAAGCGTGATGGTGACCTTCATGACCGTGTTCATGGTCTCCTTCTTCTGTTCCTGGTGCTAAAATCATATTAGCAGTCGCCTCGATAAAGGGTACTTTCTCAGTATTAACAGATTTTTTAACCGACTTAACCCAAGATTCCATGCTGTCTGAGTCATAGACAAAGGCGTCAGCATCCTGAATTTTGCTAATATCTCTGGTTGATGGTTCAAAATCATGAACCTCTGTTCCCGCTTTAATCAAAAGAGAGACCTGCCCTTGATTGCCGACGATATTTTTTGTAAATTCATACATGGGATAAAAGGTTGTAACAACATCTATTTTGCCATCGGTTTTCCTGCTCTTTTCCTGTCCTATTAAAAATGCGACAGAAGCTACCATGATAGCAACGAGAAGTGAAACGATGATAAGCGGTTTTTTCTTCATGTGAATCTCCTTTTGTTAACCAGTTAATTATTTACTGGTTAAGTATATCATATTTAAAAAATTTTGCAAGCTTTAAAATTATTATTTTTTACCAACGGTGAAAATCGTGGAAAAAACAAAAAGCAGGGCACTTACTTGGAGTTTCCCTGCTCATTTTACCATCAGTCGCTGACACCGTAACGGTTGGTCATCAGATTGCTGGCATCAAAAAGAATTTTTTGAAGAAGAAGCTGGGTTTCAGCCTCAATAAAATCACTCATCGCTTGATTTTCTGCTTCTAAATCAACGGTTTCCCCTGCTTGCAAAGCTCTGTCAACACGGCCGATCATGGCGTGGCCTTTGGCCATGGTCTTCTCAGCATAGGCTTCCAGATCCGACTCGTGCTTATGGTAATGAGGATCAGCAAGGGCAGCAATCAACCGGTTGGCCCAATAAAAATTATCGGCAGAGACCTTATCGCTGGTATTGGCAAAATAAGTTGGCGTTTTTGCAATCTGCGTAAAGAAAGGAACCATGGTATTAAAAGGCATAGAGCCGTAAGAAAGCCATTGGATTCCTTGAGTCGGCTGAGGCTTATCAGGCCTTATCTGCAGCAAAGCGGTCTGGCTGGTACGATTAATGCCAATGGTTCGAAAAGCTGTTCGGCTGACGCGATCGCCTTCAGCTCCGTAAGGATCAAAGGCTGTATCTTGATAATGATTGCTCAGGACATATTTAATATCTTCAACGGTAATCTTGCGATAGGGCTTTTGCGACCAGGGAATGAAGAAACTGCGAGGTTCCTGTGCGATTTCAGGATTTAGAAATCGCTGCATGGCCCAGGCACGGGGCGTATTGTAGTGTCTGTCTTTATCCTTTTGACTGCCAAAGGCATGGCGGGGATTAAAATGCTCATTGGAATAGGTCAAATCCAGATAATTGTCGTCGATAAAGTCTCTCAGATCGCTAGAAAAAAGGTAATCCTCCGGATTATTAAATTCAAAATAATCAATCCCCAGCTGGTTAGGATTAGTCACATAGCAATCATCCGGAACACGGCGCGCAATCCAGTAATGGCCGCCAACCGTCTCCATCCACCAAATCTCTTCTGCATCTGAAAAAGCAAGGCCATTTGATTCATAGGTGCCGTACTCCTCTAAAATTTTTCCCAATCGTTCCACACCTTCACGAGCTGAGTGAATATAAGGCAGTACCAAGGTCAGCATGTCTTCTTCGCCAATGCCTGACTCAACTAAGGGGTCTGCTCCCAATACACGGCTGTTTGTCGTGATGGTTTCGGTTGCACTCATGGCGACATTCATCTCATTGATACCTGCTTCTCCCCAAATTCCATCTTTATCTAATGCATTAGGAACAGAGGTATAGGACAAAGGATTATCCGGCAGATCCAGAGTAAAAGAGGATAAAACGGACTGGTAATGTCTGGGCTGCTTTTGCGGACTGATCACTTCAAACTTTTTAGGGCAAAAATCACCGCTTTGTGAATCTTCGGTTCTGGCAATCATAGTAGAGCCGTCATAACTGGCTTTTTTTCCGACGAGAATCGTTGTACAGGTCACTGTGTCTCCTTTTTTATAATTCTTCTGCTATTTTATTGATCTTTCTGAGTCTGTGATTGACCCCGCTCTTAGTCAGCGGCGCATCTAAGCTGTCAGCAATCTGCTGGATGGAAAAATCTGGGTTGGCGACTCGTATTTGAGCAATCTGCTGCAGTTCTACCGGCAGACTTTCCAAACCGACGCTGTCTCTGATTTTAATGATATTATTGATTGTTTTCATGCTGGCACTGATGGTTCTGGCAATATTAGCTGTTTCGGCATTGCTGGCCCGATTGACATCATTTCTGGTTTCTCGCATGATTTTGATTTTTTCAAAGGCCAGCATGGCTTCCATACTGCCGATGATAATCAAAAAATCCATAATATCTTCAGCCTTTTGCAGGTAAGTAACCGCACCGTGCTTGTGTTCAATGACCTTGGCATCCAGCATGAATTTTTGCATCAGTTGGGCTAAATCTTCCGCATGGTCCAGGTAAACAGAGAAAATTTCCAGCTGATATTTGCCGGATTCCGGATCCCGAATAGAACCGGTAGACAAAAACGCCCCCCGCAAGTAAGAACGTCCGGCATCATCATCCGACAGGATTTTTCCCTGGATGCCCGTCTCAATACCAAAGAATGAGTCTGACAGCTGCAGATCTGACAGGATGCTGTCCACATGGCAGTCAAGAAAAACGGTGTAGACGCGGTTTTTTCTCAGATTAGTCTTTTGATGGTACTTGATCTCGGGGACAATTTGGTAAAACTGCTCCAGCAGGGCATAGATATGACGGGCAATTTTTGCATTTTCGGTAATAATGGACAAAGTCAGGCCTTGATGCGTCAAACCCAGATTGCCTGACATTTTAATAATAGCTGACAATTCGTTTTTGTCAGCTGATTCCAAATTTAAAATTTCTTCTTTGACAGATGTCGTAAAACTCATAATTCCTTCATTCTAATCAGGCTCATCAATTCGGCAACAACACTGTCACCATTGTGAAAGGCTCCGCCATTTTCCAGACAGAGGAAATTTGATGAGACGACTCTTGGTACCTGCTCTTTAAGACCGGCAAAATCGTGCTCTACTTGAACCAGATACTCGTCAAATTTATTAGAATTCATATATTCCTTAGGTACCTTTTCAACATTGACCAAGACGGTATCAATAAATTTTTGCCCTAAATGCCGATTGAGCACGCGCACATGGTCGGCATCGGTAAAATGCTCTGTCTCACCGTACTGTGTCATGATGTTACAGACATAAGCCACCTCTGCCTTCGTTTGACAAAGTGCCTGACCAATCTCATCAATGACTAAATTCGGCAAAATGGATGTAAAGAGTGAGCCCGGACCTAAAACAATCATGTCACTGTCCATAATGGCATCAACAACCTTGCGGCTGGCCGCTGGTTTTATATCATCGTAGCTGTTGGTGACATAAACATGGTCTATCATTCCCTTATGCTTAGCAATCTGGCTCTCACCGACAACTTCCTGACCGTCCTGAAAGACCGCATGGAGTGTCAGAGCTTTTTCACTGGAGGGATAGATTTTGCCGGTAACGTGGAAAAATTTTGACAGAATCTGCATGGCATTGTAGGTAGAGCCTTGCATTTCTGAAATACCGGCAATGATTAAATTGCCAAGCGGGTGCCCGGCAAGCGCCCCGTCCTCGGCATTAAAACGGTACTGGAAAATCTTCTCGTAAAATCTGGGCATATCGCTCATCGCTACTAAAACATTGCGAAGATCGCCGGGAGGTGTCATCTGCATGACGTGGCGAATAGCACCTGAGCTGCCGCCATCATCTGCTACCGTGACAATAGCTGTAATATCCACATCTTCATGACGCAGACTGCTTAAAAGGACAGGCAGGCCTGTACCGCCGCCGATAAGGGTTATTCTTGGTTTTCTCATGAGCGATTCACTGTCTCCTTACGTCGATTCTTATCACGATGGCTTTCATGAACGGTCCAATTTTGCTTCAGATCTTCCGCCAAACGATGGGCAAAGGCCACGCTGCGGTGCTGGCCGCCTGTGCAACCGATAGCGATGGTTAAAACAGATTTCCCTTCCTTTTGATAGCCCGGCAGAATAGGTTTTAACAGCGCTAAAAGATGTTGGTAAAATTCTTCTGATTCCTCGTGATCCATAACATAGTCTGAGACATCTTTGTCAAGCCCAGTTTTGTCGCGCAGTTCAGGTTTATAGTATGGATTGGGCAGAAAACGCACATCAAATACCAAGTCGGCATCCAAAGGCAGACCGTATTTAAACCCAAAACTGACAACTTCCAGGTGAAAGCTGTCCTGGTCTTTTTCACCTGAAAACTGATCTGAAATGGTTTTGCGCAGCTGCCGCGGTGTTAATTCTGTCGTATCAACAACATTCTGACTGAGATTTTTTAAAGGAGCCAGAAGTTTTCGCTCAAGGGCAATACCGTCCAAGACACGCCCGGTCGTTGCCAAAGGATGGCTGCGGCGGGTTTCTTTGTAGCGTGACACCAGCTCACTGTCAGTAGCATCTAAAAAGAGAATGCGAAAATTAATAGAATCATTCAGTTCTATCTTGTCCAAAATTGAGCTGACTTCCTTGAAAAAAAGACGGCTGCGCATATCAACGACCAGGGCAACCTTATCATTTTCACCGCTGCTTTCAACCAATTCCAAAAATTTAGGCACTAAGGCCGGCGGCATATTATCAATCGTAAAGTAACCTAAGTCTTCAAAAGACTGGATGGCAACGGTTTTCCCGGCACCGCTCATGCCTGTGACAATGACAAGATCAATTTTTTTGTCAGACATTTTCACTACTCCTTTTTTCTAACTCTCCCACTTTTTCAATCAAGGCCTGATTTTGCTCCTGCATATCTGCTAACTGTTTGGTGATAGAAACCAGCATTTCTGCCTGCAGTTTCTGAATTTCCAAAAGATCTGACTGGTCTTGGTGCACCAAGTGGTCAATTTTAGCATGCAGCAGCCTTACGCCCTCTTCAGATTTCTTGTTAACATTATAATCGTTTTTAGCCTGCAGACGGTCATAGTCCGAAGCACGGTTTTGGCTCATCATAATCAAGGGAGCCTGGATGGCCGCTAAGGTAGACAGAGCCAAATTCAAGAGAATGAAAGGATAGGCATCAAAGACCAAACCAAAGGGTTTGATAACATTGAAAGCCATCCAAAGAATCATCAAGGCGACAAAGCAGATGATGAAGGTCCATGAACCGCCAAAGCGCGCGACATCATCAGCTATCCGCTGACCAAATGTAATTTTACTGTCCCACTCTTCCTGCAGATCTAAGGGCTTATAATCTTGATTCTTAGTTACTTCATAGACCGTTTCACGGACATAATCGTTCTTTTTATTGGCTTTTTTAACAATTTCCTGTAAAAACATCAAGCGATACTGCGCCAGATTCTTATGGCTGATAAAGCTTTGCTCAGTCAGCTGAGGATGATGCTGCAAGAGGAGCTTTTGCAGTCGCTTATCCAAATCAGATAAAAAAACCCCTTCCTCTAACAGATAGCTTTTATGGTCAATAGCATCCACTAACCGTTCATCCTTGGTCATATCCTGCCTTCTTTCTATTGCTTCTATTATAGCAAAAAAAACCGCTTCAGCGGACTTTTTTAAGAGGCGGATCGCTAAAAAACGGACCTGAAACAGCGCCCGCTTTTAATCACGGTTAATCGTTACCCCCAGAACAGTTAAATGCCCATTGCTGACCAGAGTAATAACCAGGCGTGCCAGTTCTTTAGCGGGCATGTCAAAATCAGATTTGATCCACCACATGAGCGTTCCTGTAAAAATACTGGTCAGATAAGCAACAATAAAATCCGTAGGCACTGACTCTCCGGATTCTGTAACATTTAATTTTTCCAGCAAATCAGCATACTTTTCTCTTAAGAGCTTACTAAAATTTTCCTGCATGATTTCCTGCGAAATACTCTTTAAAGCAATCTTGGCAATGGAGCGATTTTTCTCCAGACTGTGATAGAAATTGGCCAACAAATTTTCAGCTTTTCTCACCTGCACGATATCGCCGTTTGTCACCTGAGCCGCATCAATCATATCAGATAACTGCTGCAGCAGCTGCCTGTGAATCCCCTGCTGCAGCTCATCCTTGTCCGCATAATGGGCATAAAATGTCGCACGGTTAATCATGGCTTCATCGGCAATGTCCTGCACTGTAATTTTTTCATAAGGCTTTTCACTCAAAAGCTTAGTAAAAGCATCAAAAATCAGTTTTTCTGTCCGCAGGTAACGAATATCTGTAAATTTCATGAGCATTCTTTCTATTAAGACTAAACATATTCTCTAATCAATTCACTGAAACAGTCACCCGGATCAGCCATCATAAGCAACACTTTGTTTCAGGGTGTTGTTTAAGCAACAGTTTTCAAAAAATCAACGATTGAATTTGTCTTGCTGAGTTCTATAATAATATTATAACAGACAGACTGTTGACTAAGCAACAGATTGTTGCAGGGCCGACAGCCTGTCGCCTAAAATAAAAGAAAGGACCAAAACGGGCAAAATTTCAGCAGCTCATGCTGTCTTGTTCAGATTTTCAGAGCTATCAAACTTGTCATAAGCTCAGTATCTGGACAGACTTCTCCATTTTCTGCCGTTTTTTGCCTGTATGTGCTGTCTTACTATGTATAAAGCAGGAATTGATGTTGGATCAACAACCGTTAAGCTGGTTGTCTTTGATGAAGACTATCATTTAATTTTTTCACGCTATGAACGCCATTTTTCAGATGTCAAAACTGCTACTGTCAAAGTACTGAGAGAAGCTATTGCTGACATCGGCGATCAAAAGGTCAGTATTGCTATCACCGGTTCAGGGGGAATCGGCCTGTCTGATGCTGCTGATATTCCCTTTGTCCAAGAGGTTATTGCGGCTACTACAACAGTTGAAAAACTGATTCCTGAAACCGATGTGGTGATTGAGCTGGGCGGTGAAGATGCTAAGATGACCTTCTTTGGCGATACCCTGGAGCAGCGGATGAACGGGACCTGTGCGGGCGGTACCGGAGCCTTTATTGACCAAATGGCAGAGCTTTTAAAGACTGATGCCAACGGGGTTAATGAACTTGCCAAGAATTATGAAACCATCTATTCCATTGCCAGCCGCTGCGGAGTCTTTGCTAAAACCGATGTGCAGCCTCTCATCAACGAAGGCGCCCGCAAAGAAGACATTGCCGCTTCTATTTTTCAAGCTGTGGTTAATCAAACGATTGCAGGTCTTGCTTCAGGCCGTAAGATTACAGGGAACATAGCCTTTTTAGGCGGTCCGCTTTTCTTTATGAGTGAGCTGCGTCAGCGTTTCATCGAGACTTTAAATATTGCCCCTGAACATGTGATTTTCCCAGAAAATCCACAGCTCTTTGTTGCCATGGGAGCAGCTCTTGAAGAAGAGCAGGCCCAGCTGAGCCTGACACAAATTATTGACAATCTTGAAAAAAATACCTCGCAATCCTTGGTTCCTCAAAATACCTTGGACTGTCTTTTTAAAAATCAAGCAGATCTGGAAGACTGGCGTGAGCGCCATGATGAAGCCAGCGCTCAGTACAGGGACATCGGCAGCGTTTCTGGTCCCGTTTTCTTAGGGATAGATGCCGGTTCGACAACTTCAAAAGTCATCTTAACGGATCCCAGCGGCAGCATTCTCTTCCAGCACTACAGCAACAACCAAGGCCAGCCCTTGGAAAATATCATTGCTGTTCTGAAAAAATTGTACCGCCAATTGCCTGATGAAGCCTTTATTGCCCGCTCCTGCGTGACCGGCTACGGCGAAAACCTAATCAAAGCCGCTCTGCGTGTGGATTACGGTGAGGTTGAAACGGTCGCCCACTTCAAGGCCGCCAATTATTTCAATCCCGGTGTTGACTTTATTTTAGATATCGGCGGTCAAGACATGAAAGCCATGTCTGTCCAAGACGGAGCGCTGTCGAGCATCCAGCTCAACGAAGCTTGTTCGTCGGGCTGCGGTTCTTTCATTGAAACCTTCGCCAAATCGCTTAAATACGATGTCAGAGATTTCGCTCAGGCTGCTCTGTTGGCTGAACATCCTGTTGATTTGGGATCAAAATGTACCGTTTTTATGAATTCAAAAGTCAAGCAAGTTCAAAAAGAAGGTGCCACCGTTGCTGATATTTCTGCCGGACTTTCTTACTCAGTCATTAAAAATGCGCTCTATAAGGTTATCAAACTCAAGCGCCCTGAAGATTTAGGCGAAAAAATTGTCTGCCAGGGCGGCACCTTTTACAATGAGGCAGTCCTTCGCGCCTTTGAACTGGTATCAGGCCGCCAAGTCGTTCGTCCCAATATCGCCGGGCTTATGGGTGCTTATGGCTGTGCACTCATTGCTCAGGAAAAATACGAAGACGAGCTTGCCTTGGAACATCAAGGACAAACAGATCAAACTGCTGACCGGCCGGAAATAGCTATGGCCTAAAGGAGAATGCTATGTCTGAACAACTGACTCAACGCAAACGTTCAAGCATCATGAATCTGGATGAATTAGATACGTTTACTGCTGAAAAAGAATTCACACGCTGCGGTCTGTGTGAAAACAACTGCGCCCTGACTGTCACTATTTTCAGCGACGGTTCAAAATTTGTTACCGGCAATCGCTGCGAACGCGGGGCTGAAAAGGTTACTAAGATTAAATTTGACCGCAGCCGGCAAAAAGAAAATCTGGTTGATTACAAATACAAAAAACTCTTTAAGTTTAAAGCATTGTCAAAACGCGATGCCGTTCACGGTGTGATAGGCATTCCGCGGGTGCTCAATATGTATGAAAATTATCCTCTCTGGCATACAATACTGACTGACCTTGGTTTTCGCGTACAAATCTCACCGAAATCTGACAAGAAACTTTTTGAAAAAGGAATCGAAACGATTCCGAGCGACACAGTCTGCTACCCTGCCAAGATGGTGCACGGCCATATCCAAGCCCTGATTGACAAAAAGGTTGATGCCATTTTTTACCCAAGTGTTATCTATGAACGCATGGAAAACAGTAAGGCACCCAACCATTACAACTGCCCTATCGTCCAAGGTTATCCGGAAGTGATTGAAAAAAATATGGATCCCATTCGTGACGGCCAAGTTAAATTTTATCACCCATTCGTCAATTTAGCTGACCCGGAAACCCTTGTTCACTCTCTGAAACAAGCCTTTGCGAACTACGATGACATAACAGCCGAAAAAATTCGTAAGGCTGTTGAACATGGCTACCAAGCTTTGGCTGATTTCAAGGCTGATTTGCAGGCCAAGGCTGATGAGCTGCTGACCGCCCTCAGCATGAAGGGAGAAAAAGCAATCGTTCTCTCTGGACGCCCTTATCATCTTGACCCGGAAATTAATCACGGCATTGCCAATATCATCGTTCAGGAAGGTTTTCATGTTTTGACAGAAGATATGGTCTCAGGCTTAGAAGAAGTCTCTGGTTTGCGCGTTATCAATCAATGGGTCTACCATTCCCGTCTCTATGCAGCAGCCAAAGTCGTCGCTAAAAATCCCAATCTGGAATTGGTTCAATTAAACAGTTTCGGCTGCGGTCTTGATGCCGTAACGACTGACCAAGTTGAAGAAATCATGCGCGGCCACAACAAACTCTATACCGTCCTTAAAATTGATGAAGGCAGCAATATGGGAGCTATCCGCATCCGCCTGCGTTCGCTCAAGGCCGCTGTCAAAGAGCGCGATAATAAACTTAAAAAAGCCAACTTAAATCACATCTTCAATCAAACGCCGCAATTTATCAGTGACAGTCAAGGCGGTGAAGAGGAAGATATGCCGGCCGATAAACCTGTCTTCACTAAAGCAATGAAAAAAACGCATACGCTGCTCATGCCCATGCTGTCTCCCATTCACCAAAACGGGCTGATCGAAGAAGCCTTCAAGCAAGCCGGTTACAATGTTGTTATCCTGCCTGCCATGGACCGAAAAGCCGTTGATGTCGGTCTCAAGTTTGTCCACAATGACGCCTGTTACCCTGCTATCATCACTATCGGCCAGCTGGTTGAAGCCTTAGAAAGCGGCAAATACGACCTCAGCAACACCAGTGTCATGATGACTCAGACAGGCGGCGGCTGCCGGGCAACAAATTATATCCCACTCTTGCGCAAGGCCTTAAAAGATGCAGGCTTCCCGCAAATTCCGGTTGTTTCGATTTCCATGGGCAATCAGGGGACAGAAGAAACCCCGGGCTGGAATATTACGCTTCCTTTTGTCAAACGGCTCCTCATTGCCGTGCTCTATGGTGATCTTTTCGAACGTGTTCTCTACCGTGTCCGTCCTTACGAAAAAGTCCCCGGCACGGCCAACGCCCTCTATGATAAATGGCTGAGCACCGCCAAGAAAAATATCAAATCCGGTTCTTACTTCGAATTCAACCGCAACATGAAACGGATCATCAAGGAATTTGATCAGCTTGAAACGGTTGATTTTGACAAAAAACCCCGTGTTGGTGTGGTTGGCGAAATTCTAGTTAAATACGCACCTACTGCTAATAACGACATCGTCGGTATTATCGAAAGGGAAGGCGGTGAGGCCGTCGTTCCTGATTTGATCGGTTTTATGAACTACTCCCTTTTCAACCAAATTTGGAAGGCTGATGAACTCAATATGAGCCAAAAGACCAAGCGTCTGGCTAAACTGGGCATTGATGCCATCAATCTCCTTGAAAAACCGGTGAATAAGGCCCTTGAAAAATCGCAGCGCTTTGAAGGCATCGAATCTATTTATGACATTGCTGACGGTGCATCCAAAATTATTTCCATTGGCAATCATACTGGTGAAGGCTGGTTTTTGACAGGTGAGATGATCGAACTTCTCAACAACAACGTTAAAAATATTGTCTGTCTGCAGCCGTTCGGCTGTCTGCCAAATCACATTGTTGGTAAAGGCATGATCAAGGAGCTGCGCCGCCAATACAAGGGGGCTAATATCGCTCCAATCGACTACGATCCGGGCTCATCAGAAGTCAACCAGCTCAACCGTATTCGTCTCATGATGACCACAGCCAAGAAAATGCAAAAAACTTAAAAACTTGCTGACTGACATAAAAAAGCAAACCAATCAAGTTCTTCACCAATTGGTTTGCTTTTTTTCTTTTTCAAACGTCAAAAACTCGGGCAGCATAAGCCCCGAGTTTTTTGATTCGTCTCTCATCAGTCAATATAAGCAATCACTTCAATTTCAATCTTAGCGTCTTTGGGCAGACGGGCAACCTCAACAGCTGAACGCGCCGGAAATTCCTGACCGAAAGCTGTCGCATAGACTTCATTGAAAGGTACAAAATCCTTGATGTCAGCTAAAAAGCAAGTCGTTTTGACAACATGGTCAAAGTCCGTGCCCGCTTCTGATAAGATAGCTGAGATATTCTTTAACACCTGCTGGGTTTGTTCCTGAATGGTTTCGCCGACAATGTCGCCTGTTTGGGGCGACAGGGCGATTTGGCCGGAGGCAAACAAAAGATTGCCGGCAATTTTTCCTTGAACGTAAGGCCCGATAGCTGCGGGCGCTTTATCTGTCTGAATTTTTTTCATAGCTCTTCCTTCTTTCTGTTTATCTGGTTTATAATTGCTGGCCCAGATCATCGACTGTCCGGATGGCCTGAGCAAATTTTTCAGGGTCAAAAGGCGTATTGCGGTATTCATTGGTTGTCAAAGCCACCTCAACAATCTTAGGAATATCGTCCTGACTCAAACCCAATTCTTGCAGGCTTACTGGCAGCCCTAATTCCTTGTTGAACTTGGCGACACGCTGCAGTTCTTCCTGCTCATCAAAATAAGCATGCAAAACCAATACACCGTAGGAAACAACCATACCGTGGAGATATTCCCCTTCACGCTTAATGGCAGTTGTTCCATTGTAAAAAGCATGCGCATGACAAGAATTGTAGTAAAAATCAGGCTGATTGACTAAATTAGAAGCATAGCCGGTTGATACCACAATATCAAGCGCAATCTCTTCCACTGCCTGAGAAGCCTTGTTATTGCGAACATCTTCCAATCCTTGCTGGCCATAGCGGTAAAAGGCGTCCTTTGAAGACAGAGCCACAGCCTCACCCAATGTTGCGGTATGAGGAAAGGCTGCTGCTCCTTTTTTCTTTGCTTCTGAAATCGCATGCTCTACCTCAGGAGCTTTCGAAATACCATCACCAATACCGGCCCAGAAGTATTTTTCAGGTGCTTTGGCAATGACTCGTGTATTGATGAAAATATGGAGCGGTGAGTCAGGATAGCCATATTTTAAAAGGGAATGGTCATCATTATAAACGACCGCTATTGCTGTTCCGGCTGAACAATTAGAACAAATCGTGGGGAAAGTAAAGGTCGGTTTATCCAGTTCTTTAGCAACCATTTTAGCGGTATCCAGTGCTTTTCCGCCGCCAAAACCAAAAATAGCATCCGCCCGCTGCACATCAGGATTAGCTGCCAGTTTATCAATGTTTGTTTGTGTCGAATCAACACCGTAAACAAAACTGCCCGTCACGTCAATATCTGCCTGTGCTAAAATAGCACGGACCTCATTCTCACTGCTGGCCAAGGCTCTTTTCCCTCCAATTAAGACCACACTTTTAATATGGTAGGGCTTTAAGACCTCAGGAATTTCCTGATAGCAGTCTTCACCGTAGCTGTAGTTTGCCATTACAGTAGTTGTCATTATATCTCCTCCTATGAAATAAGTGGCCATCGTCTTTTTCTAGGCGGTGACAATATCTATTAATGAGGCAGAAAGACAAAAAATGGTCTTCAAACAGCTTGAAAACCACCTCTTATAACTGCCTGATGCTTTCTATTATAGCAAAATATTCAGAAAATTAAAATAAAGACTTTATTAAAAAACCAGTCCCGGCTGCGGGACTGGCTGCCATCAGAAGCAAGCGCCAAATTAAGATAATTTACGGTTCAATCCGATGGAGCATCCGTGGGAAAGGAATGGCTTCACGGATATGTTTCGTTCCTGCCACAAAGGTTACCATGCGCTCTAAACCAAGACCAAATCCGCAGTGGGGAACAGAACCGTATTTGCGCAGGTCAAGATAAAAGGCGTAGTCATCCGGATTAAGGCCGTTCTCTTTAATTTTCTCAAGCAAGGTGTCATAATCCGTTTCACGTTCAGATCCGCCGATGATTTCACCATAGCCTTCCGGAGCAAGCAAGTCGGCACAAAGCACACGTTCTGGATTGCCCGGTACCGGTTTCATGTAAAAGGCTTTTAAGCTGGCCGGATAGTTGACGACAAAAGTTGGCAGGCCAAAGTAGTTGGAAATCCATGTTTCGTGGGGCGAGCCAAAATCATCGCCGTGCTCAACATGTTCATAATCGGCATCTTCATCTGCTTCATGCTCCTGAAGAAGTGTGATGGCATCATCGTACGATACACGCTTAAACGGTTCAGCAATGTATTTTCTGAGTAAATCAGCATCACGCTCTAAAATGTCAAGAGCCTGCGGTGCCCGATCGAGAACACCCTGAATAAGAGCCTTGACATAGGCTTCCTGCAAATCAAGGGACTGTTCATGTGACATGAACGGGTATTCCGCATCCATCATCCAAAATTCTGTCAGATGGCGGCGGGTTTTTGATTTTTCAGCACGGAATACCGGTCCGAAGTCAAAGACCCGTCCAAGCGCCATAGCACCTGCTTCCAGATAGAGCTGGCCGGACTGGCTGAGAAAGGCCGGCTCACCAAAGTAGTCTGTTTCAAAAAGATCGGTCGTGTTTTCAGCTGCATTGCCTGATAAGATCGGACTGTCAAATTTGATAAAGCCGTTTTGATCAAAAAATTCATAAGAAGCATAGATAACTGCATTACGAATCTGCATGATGGCCATCTGCTTGCGCGAACGCAGCCAGAGATGGCGGTGATCCATCAAAAAGTCTGTTCCGTGTTCTTTAGGCGTGATAGGATAATTTTCTGATTCGCCAACGACTTCAACACCTGTGACATCAAGCTCATAGCCGAATTTTGACCGTTCATCTTCCTTGACAACACCTGTTACCAAGACAGCTGTTTCTTGGTTGAGGTGCTTGATAGTATTGAATTTTTCGGTTCCTTCTTCTTCACCGAATTTTTCGATAAAGTTTGGTTTAAAAGCCACGCCCTGAAAAAAAGCGGAGCCGTCACGCAGCTGAAGAAAGGCAATTTTACCCTTGCCTGACTTGTTGGCAACCCAGCTGCCTATGGTTACCTCTTCGCCAACGTGTTTTGGAACATCGATAATGGATACTAAGTCTTTAGACATGTTTAGTGGTTCTCTTTTCTACTTTCTTATTTGCTTATGATTTCTTTGATGGAGATGAAGCTGATGACAGGTTCTGAGGAAGTCTTGCCATAGTGCCTTGTTCGACTTTCGACAGTCACAAGATAGTGTCTATCCAGAGACGTTTTTTCCCATGGACGTTTATAAGACAGTTTAAACTGGTGGCGGCCACTTGCCAGCACTTTCCCTTTAAGATAGGCAAGGTCTGAGCGTCCTGCCCACAATTGATAATCAGCTCCGTAAAACGGCGACAAATCTTCAGTGGTTATATCATCTAAATCCAGCTTTTCTGAAACATCACTGACTTTCCAGCCATAGCCGGTCGATCCATTGGAGACAAAAGTCAGCTTAAAGGTATCATCAGACTTTTGAATCTGAATGTCCCCTCGGTCAAAGGCAAGGTGCATGGCCTTATTTTTAACGGTCGTGAGCTCCCTTTTGGTTTGAAAAAGGACCCAGCTGAGACCTATGATGATTATAAGCAGAATGGCCGGGATGGCATAACGACGAAGTATTTTAGCCATGGCTTAGTTCTCCATAAAGACCTTGAGACGGCGGACTGCTTCTTTTAAGGTATCCATGTCAGTCGCATAGCTCATGCGGACATTTTCAGGAGCTCCAAAGCCTGCCCCCGTCACCAAAGCAACACCGACTTCTTCCAAAATAGCCGTTGTAAAGGCAGTCACATCTGTATAGCCTTTCATTTCCATGGCTTTTTTAACATTTGGAAAGAAGTAAAATGCTCCCTGCGGCTTCACTAACTCAAAACCGGGAACTTCTGCCAGCAGCGGATAGATCGTATTGAGACGTTCCTCAAAGGCCTGACGCATTTCTTCAACACTGTCCTGATCGCCGGTCAGAGCTTCAATAGCCGCATACTGAGCCGCAGTTGTCAAATTAGATGTTGTCTGGCTGACAATTTTTGAAATGGCTGCAACAATTTCAGAATCTGCAACAATATAGCCGACGCGCCAGCCGGTCATTGAATAAGTTTTGGAAACGCCATTGACAACAATCGTCTGCTTACGAATCGTTTCTGACAAACTTGAAATTGGAATAAATTCAGCACCGTTGTAAACCAAGCGGCCATATATGTCATCAGCCAAAATTAAAATATCATGTTCTACAGCCCAGTTGCCGATAGCTTCCAGCTCTTCTTTGCTGTAGATCATTCCTGTCGGATTGGAAGGGCTGTTGAGCAGAAGCATCTTAGTCTTATCTGTCCTTGCTGCTTCCAGCTGATCCAGACTGGCTTTAAAGTGATTGGCTTCACTGGTTTTGACAAAAACCGGAACCCCTTCATTCATCTTAATCTGATCAGCATAAGACACCCAAAAAGGCGTCGGAATGATGACCTCATCCCCTGAGTCAATAAGGGCGGCAAAGAGCGCATAAAGCATAAATTTAGCACCGGTTCCGGCAACGACCTGACTGCGCTCTACAGAATAGCCGTAAAATTTTTCAAAGTAGCGGCTGACGGCATCTTTTAGCTCAGGCAGGCCTGAGGCAACCGTATAAAATGAAGCGCTGCCGTCTTGGATAGACTTAATAGCTGCATCCTGAATATGCTTAGGCGTTATAAAGTCCGGCTGCCCCACAGAGAGCTCCAAAATATCCCGTCCCTGTGCTTTCAGTTCTTTGGCCCGTGCACTGGCAGCCAACGTAACTGATTCTTCCATCTCTAAAACACGCCTTGATAATTTAACCATCCTGTCTCCTTCTTCTCAAACACTGACTCATAGCATTATACACTAATACTTTTTATTATATCAAACATAGCCTAAATTTCAATTGCCATTTTGAATATTCTTAACGGTCCGCACAGCTAAAACTAAGATTTTAGAAAACGTTTGACTTGAAAAGATGCCTTCATTGTGTATTTATCATTTTCTTTCAGATTAGGTCAAAAAACAGGCATTTCAAAAAGGAGTGCCTGTTTTGGTTGATATCAAGACCTTAAAAAACGAGACGTTTCATCGAGGATTTTTTGAAATCCCTGACTGTTAAGAGGGAACTGTGCAGATAAGGCATCATAAATGGTCTTACCATATCTCTTGCGTATAATCCGGCTGTCTAAAATGACAATGGCTGACAGCTGGCTGCTGCTGCGCTTTGTTCGGCCGATAGCCTGCCGCAGGCGTAAAATTGCACTGGGCAGGGCATAATCATAGAAAGGATTCTTGCCTTCCTGTCTGAGCCTGCGATTCAGTTTTTTAACAAAGAAATTTTCAGGATTGTCAAAAGGCAGACGCGTAATAACTTCAATCAGCCGATCCTGCTCAACAAAATCAACTCCCTCCCAAAAACTGCCGGTTCCCAAAAGAAGACCAGTCTCTCCTCGGTCAAAGCGCCGTTTGACATTAAAAGCCGTCCCGTTTTTGTCCTGGGTTAAATGAGGCAGCTGAGCTTCATCAAGCCGTTCAGACACGGCAAACATTGTTTTTTTAGAATTAAAGAGCGCAAGCACAGGTTCTTGGAGCTGCGCCAAATGCAGCAGGCGCTCTGCCAGCAGATGCTCATAATCTGTATCTGACAGCTCACTGATATCAGGCATACTCTCATCAATCCAAATAGCCTGCTGCTTAGATTTATCACTGGGCACACTGTCAAAGCTAAAGGTTGTAAAGCCCAGCAGATTTGCTAGACTGACCTGAGGACTGATACGAAGGGTAGCCGAAACCAGATACGTTTTCTTGGTCGGCGGCAAAAAACCGGTGAAATCTGTAAAATCCAAGCGGGCAGACTTGAGCAGCACAAGCCGGTGATCCGGAGAAACTTCTTCTTCAAACCAAAAATCCGAAAAAGGCTCTGCAAACAGCTGCTGCAAATCAGCCAAATCCGCAAGATCAAGTTCTGCCAGATTCTGTCTCAGATGCTTGACATCCTCTTCTTTAAGCTGCTTTCTTCTTCGTTTATAAAAAAGCGTCAGCAAATGATTCAGTTCAAACTGGATGCTCTCCAGCAGCCGCTTCTCTAAAATATCCTGAGAATTTTCCAGGAGCTGACTCAATGTCTGCAAGGTCTTAGTCATGTTAAGCTGTTTTTGTGAAAATTGCTCCAAAGCTAAAAATAATTTTTGTGCCTCATCAATAACTAAAATCTGATTTTCTACAAAAGCCTTGTCATCTTCGATCCGTGTCAGCAGATAGGCATGATTGGTAATAATTATTCGGCTGTTCTGAGCCCTCTGATAGCTTTTTTGCCAGAAGTCGCAGCCGTCAAAAAGCGAGTGCCTGCTGAGACGGCCATCGTGCCTGATTTCATCGAAATAAGCGGCATAGCGCTGTTTCTGCCTGATTTCATCCAGATCACCGGTTTTTGTTTCCAGCAGCCAAACCAGAAGCTGCATTTTATAGCGGTTTAACAGACGGTTGTCATCGCTTCTTGCTAAAGTCTCGTAAAAACTGTCCAATTTGAGGTAGTTTTGAGGGCTTTTCAAACTGTGGCAGTTGAGGTGAAAAACCTCCCTCAATGCTTTGGCTTCATTAGCCATAATCTGATCCTGCAGCACCTTAGTCGGAACACTGACAATAATCTGCTCTGTCGCAGCATTATTAAGCAAAGGCAGCAGGTAGCCGTAGGTTTTGCCGATGCCTGACTGCGCTTCGATGAAGCTGGCTCTGGGATCGTCAAATTGTTTTTCAATAAGATTGGCAAATGCCAGCTGCTTGGGTCGGTCTTCAAGATTCAAAAGAGCAATATTGGTTGCAAAATCCTGAGATAAATGGCGTTCCTGCAGCACAGGCTCCTCTTTTCTTAAGACAAGTCCTGCTACTTCCTGATAGTCTTTTGTCAGGTGAACAGGAGCCAGCTCCAAGGCTTCTTCAATCGGAATCCTCGACTCATAAAGCAGACTGTCAGAAAAAGATAAAATTTTCTCCAGCGTTATCCTGGGCAAAGCAGCCATTTTCTTTTTCAGCTTTAAAAACAGCTCAGCGGTTGCTCTAGCGTCAGCGATTGCTGTATGGGCATCCGACAGTTCAATTTCCAAAAGTTCCGTCAGATTGCTTAGTGAATATTTTTCAAAAGTCGGGTAAAAAACCTGTGCCAGCTCAACTGTATCCACACGAGGGTTCAAAAGTTCATACCCTTCTAAAAAAAGATGTTCAGCCAAAAGATTGGCATCAAATTTAACATTGTGAGCAACAAAAATACAATCAGCAATCAGCTCGTAAATATCGGCAGCCACCTCGGAAAAATCAGGAGCTTTTTTTAAGCGGGCATCGGTAATCCCCGTCAAGCTGACAATGGCTGGAGAAAGCTTCTCGTGAGGATTGACATCCGTTGCATAAGTCTCTGTAATGCGATCATTTTCTATAATGACAATGCCCACCTGAATAATAGAAGCTGAACTGCTGGCACTTGTTGCTTCCAAATCTACCACAGCATACTTTCTTGAATTACGTTCCGTCATAACACTAAAATTATATCATATTTAAGGGGAAAATGATGGCTTATCCTCATTCCCAAATACCCAGACACAGGCTTCTCCCGCATGTGAAAATAGTTCTAGCTATTTTTTCAAAATGTTCTATGTTATAATAGGCTTAATTCTATTTTACAAGGGAGACTGCTGTGAAAAAGAAAACCAAGCTGAACAACTACTATCTTGAGATGAAAGAGCACTATTTGGAAGTCCCATACTATAAGGAAAAAAGACGGATTCGGGTGCTTCTGCCTAAGGACTACGACAAGGAAGACTGGGCTTCTTACCCCGTTCTCTACATGCATGACGGTCAAAATATCTTTTACAGCAAGGAATCTTATTCTGGTTATTCTTGGAAAATTATCCCTACCATTAAGCAGCACAAAGAGCTTCCCAAACTGATTATCGTGGGGATTGACAATGCCGGCACAAATCGGCTTAATGAATATGCTCCTTGGATGACAGATGTGGGAACAACACCCGAAACCGCCAGCAGCGGCGGCGATGGCATGGCTTATGGCGACTGGGTAGTCCATACGGTTAAACCCTTTATTGACGAACATTACAGAACCAAATCTGACCGCCAAAACACTTTACTGGCCGGCTCATCTATGGGCGGTATCATTACTGCTTACATGGGGGCAGCTTATCCTGATATCTTTGGCAATCTGGGCGTCTTTTCCTTAGCTTCCTGGTTTAGCGAACGTGATTTCCTGCGCTTTTGCGACCACCATCCTTTGAATAAAACCAGCAAGGTCTTCATTCAGGTCGGCACCAAGGAAGGCGACGAAGTGGACGAAGCCTTTGCTCCCAATATGAATCAGGCCTACATTGACTGCACTCTCCACTACTACCAATCTCTCCTGCGCACAAAGCATCCCATGGAAAACATTGATTTGCATATCATGGCCAACGAAATCCACCATGAAAAATACTGGGCCGATCATTTTATTGACTTTTTAAAATTCACCTTAAACGAATAAAGCAAAAAACATGACAGGCTGCTGCTTATCACAGCAGCCTGTCATGTTTTTATATGATTTAAAAATAATTCAGAAAAACTAAATCCGTCCTTCTTCTTCCAGTTTTCCTAAGAAATAGGGCATCTGCACGCGCCACCATTCCCAATCATGGGCAACATCATGCCCCCAAAAATCAAAACAGGCCGGAATTGATTTAGCTTCAAATGCTTCCCGAAGACGGATGGTATCAATCACATGCGGCTCTTCCCAAGCTCCCTGACCAACAGCCACAATAAAACGATTGCAGCGGTACTGATCCAAAAACCACGGATCATTCTGATTCCACAAATAATCGATAGGCGAATTGTAATAGACAGCTAAATCACCGGCAAAATCGCCTGTGAAAAAGCGCGCATCATAAACACCGGATAAGGCAACAGAAACATCAAAGAGATCCGGATGGCGCAGCGCAAAATTGACCGTATGAAAAGCTCCCATCGAACAGCCCGTAGCAATCATACCGCCGTCCCAATTGGATTCATAACGAATCAGCGGTACCAGTTCATGAATAATGTAGCGATCATAAGCTTCATGCGCTAAGGCCATATCATGACCCAACTTTCCTTCAGCCAGCCAAGATTCCTTATCCAGGGAATCGGGCGTGTAAAATTTAACCAAACCGCGGTTGATAAAATCCTGACAGGCTTCAATCATGCCAAAATCGCCATATTCATTTTGGCTGCCGCCTGACGATGGAAAAACAATGACGGGCTTGCCCGCATGGCCGTAAACATTAAAGTACATTTCCCGGCCGAGCTCTCCCGACCATTGGCTTCTTCTCTCAAAATGCATAGTTAAAATACCACTAGCGAATCAAAAAATACTTGAAATGGGGTAACAGCTTAAAATCAGAATTTGTTAAACGGTTTTAGCCCCTTTTCAAGTCTTTTAATGGCGCTTATTCCTTTCACACTTGTTGTTTCGATGATAGCAGCTTACACTTTAGCATGGGCAAACTGAACAATATCCCGTAATTCAGCCATTGTTTCAGTCCGTGCAAGAATACCGACCTCACCCATGATTTTTGAAAAAATTCCCGGTACAGATTCGATATCAATGATGTGCTGTCCGTATTGGGCCTTAATGTCCTCCAGCGTGTGAGCATAGCGTTTATTGGCCTTACGCGAAATATAAACAACATTGTAGCGGTGCTGCACATCTGCTGTAAATTGATTGTCTCTGACCACCTTAGCGTATTGATCAAAAATATCAAAGTCATCTGCATAATTCCACATGTCAATGGTCAGGCCTCCCGGCGGACGGCAGTTCACTTCCAACGCCATCAGCTCTTTTGTCTTTTTAATGCGGAAAAATTCAAAATGGAAAAACCGTTCCTTGACATTGAAGGCTTCAACACACTTCTCACCCAGCTGAATCAAGTCCGCTGAAAAATCGCGGGGAACATAATAGAACATATCGCTGTCTTTTTCTACCGTATCAAGAACAGCTTCAGAATATTCCAAACCGGAATAAAAAACAATATTGCCGTCGTGATCTGTCAAGCCATCAAAGGTAATGATATCGCCGTCGATGAATTCTTCCATGATGTATTCAACTGCCGGATTTTGATAGCCAAAGAAATCTTCCAGTTCTGCAGCTGACTTAATCTTATAAGTATCGGAAGCCCCAACCCCGGAGTTGGGTTTAATAATAACCGGAAAGCCGAGCTCTTTGGTCAAGGTTCGGGCATCGTCAGCTCCGGTAAAGACGCGTCCGCGGGCAACTTTTAAGCCGGTCTTGCGGAAGATTTCTTTCATCTGTGCCTTGGTCTTGATGGACAGCATATCCTCATTTTTATAACCAAACACATTGAAATCAGTCCGCAAGCGGGCGTCTAATTCCAGCCAGTATTCATTATGCGACTCAATGCGGTCAATTTTCCCATATTTATGGGCAAAATAAGCGACAGCACGGTAAACCTGATCATAGTCTTCCATATTATCCACACGGTAATATTCGGTTAAATGATCGCGCAGTCCTTGGCTTAGCTGTTCATAGGGAGCATCCGCAATCCCCAAAGTATTTATGCCGTTTTCATACAAACGGTGGGCAAAGGTTTCAAAATTTGCCGGAAAATGGGGGGAAATCATTACAAAATTCATTTTTCTATCCATCAATAAATCCTCTTTTTGTTTCTACTTCTTTAGTCTAGCATAATTTTTAGGATAATTCTATGGAAATGACAAAATTTTCTGATTATTTACTTGTTAAAAGATACGCAAAATGAAAAAAGACCCTGAGGCCTTTTCTTAATATTTTAATGAAACTGCATGCCGCCATCAACAAGCAGGGTTTGACCCGTAACATAATCCGAATCAGGTCTTGCCAAGAAAGCAACAACATTGGCTACATCTTCCGGCTCTGACAAACGCTGCAGGGTAATATCCTTAGCAAACTGCTGCATGCCCCACTCGTCATCCTTGCCGGCGTTTTTGCCAACTTTGTGAGCAATGTCATACATCATCGGTGTCTTGACAATACCAGGTGCAAAGGCGTTAACAGTGATGCCGTCCTTGGCTAAATCACGCGCTGTTACCTGCGTGATGCCGCGCACGGCAAATTTTGTTCCTGAATAAAGGGTTAATTCCGGATTGCCAACCACTCCTGCCTGAGAGGTGGCATTAATAATTTTGCCGCCGTGCCCCAAAGCCTTAAAATGCTTCTGAGCTGCCTGTATTCCCCAGATGACACCGCCGACATTGACACCGTAAACCTGCTTAAACTGCTCTTCAGTGATTGATTCAACCGGAGTTGTCGGACCAAGTCCGGCATTATTGACAACAACAGTCAAATCACCAAATTTTTCAACAACCTTGTCAAAGGCTGCAAAAACATCTTCACGCTTAGATACATCTACGCTGAGAGCAAGAGCATCTGTTTCTGAAAGACTGGCAGCGGCATCCTGTGCTGCCTGAGTATTGTAATCAAGAATAGCTACCTTAAAGCCATCCTTGTGAAGACGCTTGGCAATAGCAAGACCAATTCCCTGTCCTGCACCGGTAACAATAGCAACTTTTGTCATAAAAAACCTCCATTTCCCATATAGCAGCAGTATAAACAGGACATGGCAAAAAGTCAATGTAAAATATTGTTCAATTTCTTTCTTTTTAATTTCAAAAGAAAAACAATTTTGTTAAACTAAAGGTATGGAAATTTTACAAACATTAAATGACGCTGCACTTGAAAACACCTACTACCTTATCAATGATCAAGCTGTTCTCCTGATTGATCCGGGAAGCAACACTGATGAGATCATAGCACAGTTAAAAACAATCAACAAGCCGATTGCTGCTGTTTTGCTCACCCATGCCCACTATGATCACATTATAAGCCTTGATGCGGTGCGCCAAAACTTTGATTTCCCGCCTGTCTATATTTCTGAAAAAGAAGCTTCTTGGCTGACAAGCCCAGTAGACAACCTGTCCGGACTTGCCCGTCACGATGACATGGAAGACGTTATCGTGGCTCCTGCTGATTTTTACTTTGACTATGATAAGATTTATCAGCTGTCCGGATTTACTTTCAAAGTTGTTCCGACCCCCGGCCATTCTTGGGGAAGTGTCTCTTTTATCTTTGATGAGGAGGAAAGTGTTTTCTCAGGCGATGCTCTTTTTAGAGAAGCGATTGGCCGCACTGATCTGCCGACCGGCAATTTTGATCAGCTCATTAACAGCATCAAAGAAAAGCTCTTTACTCTCCCCAATCACTTTCAGGTTTTCCCAGGACATGGATCTGCAACCCATATCGGTCACGAAAAGAATTTCAATCCTTTCTTTTAGCTGACAGCTGCCGGCATAAAACCTCTTATAAAATGGCTGAAGCACTTACAAAACTGACTGATCAGATCAGACAAAAGGGAGCAGAATCAAAACCGTAATTTATTAGAAATCGGTTTTGATTCTGCTCCCTTTGCAGTTACAGTCTGAGGAGATTATCAGTAATTCATTTTCTTATATCTTTAAGAAGCGTCTCATAGATAACACGGAACCAATGGAGCCAATAATAATACCAATGACAAACATCGCTCCAATCAGATAAAAGACAAATGGATTAGGCTCATAAAGAGACAAATTTTGAGTTGCCAGATTAGGGTTAAACTGATCAAAGGCAAACTGATAGAGATAAAAGACAATCAATGACGGAACAATCGCGCCAAGAAGTCCTACCCAAGCACCTTCAAAGAAGAAAGGCATTCTGATATAACCGTTTTTAGCACCAACCAGACGCATGATTTGAATTTCATTGCGGCGGGAAAGAATGGTGATTCGAATGGTATTAGAAATCAAGAAGATAGCAACTAAGACCAAAAGAGCTGTTCCGACAAGCCCCCAAGTTCGAATGAAGTTGGCAAGCCCAAAGATCCGCTCTGTATCAGTACCGCCGTAAGCTACTGAATCAACACCTGAAATTTTGTTGATGGCCTTGGCTACTGTTTTAACCTTGCGAGGTGAGGTTGTCTGCACAATGTAAACATCGTACAAAGGATTGGAGTCCCCGTCAAACAGGGTCCAGTCATCACCCATTGTTTTCTTCAGTTTTTCTAACTGATCATCCTTACTTGAAAAGGTAATCGTTTTAACATTTTTGATCTTTTTAATCTGATTATAAACCTTGTGGTAGTCAGGGTTATCAATCTTTTTGTTTGAATTGTCAGGATCAACATAAGACTGCACATTATCTTTGGAATCAACCTGCAAATAGGTGTTGATCTGAACATTTTTTTCAATGCCGGATGCTAATTTTTCGGTATTCAAGAGAAAAGCTGCAAAAATACCGACTAAAGTCAGGGTAATGGCTACAGATGTAATAGCGGCAATAGACATCCAGCCATTGCGCTTGATATTTTTAATGGATTGCCATAAGTGACGGAAAAATCTTCTAATCATTGTATCCGTAGTCTCCTTCCTCCTCATCGCGGACAATGCGGCCGTCTTCAATGGCAACCACACGGTGGCGAAGTGTATCTACAATCTGACGGTTATGGGTTGCCATCAAAACAGTAGTTCCCTGAAGGTTAATACGTTCCAGCAACTGCATGATTTCCCATGAAATTTCAGGGTCCAGATTTCCTGTCGGTTCGTCAGCAATCAGAACCTGAGGATTATTGACAATAGCTCTGGCAATTGCAACCCGCTGCTGTTCCCCGCCTGAGAGCTGATCAGGAAAAGAACGCATTTTATTTTTGAGTCCGACCAAGTCAAGCACTTCTGCTACACGTTTTTTAATCACACGCGGCTTTTCGCCGATAACTTCCATGGCAAAAGCGATGTTTTCAAACACTGTTTTATTGGGCAGAAGTTTATAGTCCTGAAAGACAACACCGATACCGCGGCGAAGAATGGGAATATCCCGCTTTTTCATTCTGGCCAGATTAAATTTGCCGACCTTAAGAGAGCCTTTGGTCGTTCTTTCTTCACGGTAAAGCAGTCTGATAAGGGTGGACTTCCCTGCACCTGACGGCCCTACCAGATAGACAAATTCACCTTGATTGACAGAAAGCGATACATTTCTCAAGGCAGTTGTACTGCGGTGATACTTTTTGGTAACACCTTTCATTTGAATTAATGCCATGTCTTGCATTTCCTTTTCTTTAATAATATCTTTGGAGAATAGTTCTCCTTTGTAAAAACTGGTTTTCTACTCCATACGCCATTTTAAAAAGGCATCAATGAAGCCATCCAAGTCACCGTCCATAACCTTATCAACCTGCGCAACTTCATAGCCTGTGCGGTGATCTTTCACCATGGTATAGGGGGTGAAAACATAGGAGCGAATCTGACTGCCCCAAGTGATTTCTTTTTTGTCACCCTTAAGGGCATCTACTTCCTGAGCTTTCTTTTCCTGCTCCAGCTGATAGAGTTTAGCCTGCAGCATTTTCATGGCCCGGTCACGGTTGCCGTATTGTGTACGGTCAACTGTTGAAGCCACCACGATACCCGTTGGTATATGGGTCAGGCGAACACCTGTTGAAACTTTGTTGACGTTTTGACCGCCGGCTCCTCCGGAACGGAAAGTGTCCATCTTAATATCCTCATCCCGAATATCTACTTCAATCGTATCATCAAGTTCAGGCATGACTTCAACAGAGGCAAAGGAAGTGTGGCGGCGTTTAGCCGAGTCAAACGGTGAAATTCTTACCAAGCGGTGAACGCCCATCTCTGACTTCAAAAGACCGTAAGCATTTGGACCTTCAAAAGACAGCGTCACAGACTTGATGCCGGCTTCATCGCCCGCCTGATAGTCCAAAACTTCCACCTTGAAATGTTTGCTGTTGCCAAAGCGTGTATACATTCGCAGCAGCATGTCGCCCCAGTCCTGGGCTTCCGTGCCGCCGGAACCGGGATGAATTTCTAAGATCGCATTATTTGCATCGTAGGGCTCTGATAAAAGAAGGGTCATTTCATAGCTGGCCATTATCTTGTCCAGTTTTTCCAGACTTTCTTCCAGTTCAGCCTGCATCGAAGGCTCCTCATCGGCTAATTCATACAAAATCTCAGCCTCATCGGCTAAATTTTCCATGTTATGGAAAGTATCATACTTAAGTTTTAGGTCATTCAGCTCTTGTGAAGTCTTCTGAGCGGCAACATTGTCATCCCAAAAGTCAGGCTCAGTCATCCGATTTTCTAAGAGAGCAATCTCTTCTTCCAATCGATCTAAGTCAAAGAGACCTCCCAAAGCCAGTCAGCTTTTCTTTATTTTCTGCTAATTTTTGGCGTATTTCTGCCATATCCATTTTCCATACCTCATTTTCCAGTATCTGTTTTATTCTAACATAGTTCATTTAAAATTGCCATCTATTAATCAGGGCATTTTTTTCTTTTATAATATCGTCATTTTCTGAATCAATGCTTAAAATAAAGTCCCGCAGTTCTTCTGTCGGTTTTTTGACAATCTCTCCCAAAGCCCAGATGGCTGTCGCCGTGTGAATGGGATTTTGGCCGCTGTCAATGATTTCCAGAAGCTTTACAACAGCACTTTTATCGTGGGCATTAGCCAGAGCAATGATAGCATTGCGCTGCAAAATATTTTTCCCCCGCCATGAGCCTGCAATCATACCGAATTTTTTCTTAAACTGACTGTTAGACAAATTTAAAAAAGGAATCAGTTCCGGCTCTGCCAGCTCTGGATCAATAGTACTGGCCAAAGGATTATTGAGCCCTTTATTGTAGGGACAGCAGATCTGGCAGATATCGCAGCCATAAATAACCGTCTTCATTTTCTTTCTGAATTCAAGAGCCATCATGCCCTTATCCTGTGTCTGAAAGGAAAGACAGCACTTAGCATTCATGGTGCCATCGCCAAGCAAACAGGACGTCGGACAGGCATCCAGGCAGCGGCGGCAGTCTCCGCAGTCATAATCTACAGGACTGTCCGGCTCAATTTCCAGATTGGTAATCAATTCTCCCAGATACATGTAAGAGCCGAATTCTTTAGAAATGACCAAACCGTTTTTGCCGATAAAACCAATGCCGGCCCGCTGAGCCACGGCTGTATCAACAAGCGCTCCGGTGTCCACCATTCCTTTATACTCAAAATGTTCCGTCAGTTTTTCGATTCCCTCAGCTAAGCGTTGGAGCTTATCCTCCAGAACATAATGGTAATCCAAGCCCCAGCTGTTAGGAGTAATCTTGCCGCGCCGGTACTGTGTTTTAGGCGGTTTCTCAGGGAGTCTGTGCGGATAGGCTACAGCAATGGAAATGATGGTTTTGGCGCTTGCTAGAGAAAGCTTAGGTTTAATCCGCTCTTCAATATTTTTATGTTCAAAACCTGAAGAACGCCCTTCCTCAACTGAAGCGCGCAGCGATTTTTCCAAGTAAGCAAAATCATCGGCAGTTGTAAAGCCAATCTTTGAAATCCCGATTTCCCGGGCCAGTCTTTGGATTTCTTCTTTAATGTTCATAAGTCTATCTTAAAGGATTTTTAAACAGAGAGCAAGTCGCAGGCTGACAGAAGCACAACTAAAAAAGCAGGGCAGAAAATCAGTCAGCTGACGGTGCTGATTCTCTTGCCCCGCTGTTTGTACAGCTTGAAGCGATGCGAAAGTAAAGCTGATTCAGGCTCACTTTGCTTAAGCAGACAGAGTGCTTCAAATCAGCTGTTAATACTTATCAAAATGCTGATAAAGATACTCCAGATGTTTAATTTCATCGCAAATACGATGTCCGATATTGGTATCTTTGACTAAAATACGGCGGCTCGACTCCTCAACCAGACGTCTGGCTGAAAGGATATCATACTTGCCCATTAAAACATCCTGACTGTTTGTAAAGGGCTGGTGTGCCACCAGAAGCATGCCATAGCTGTTAAAAACCAAGGTATAGCCTGCAAGACCTGTTTTCTTTTGATAGGCTTTGGCAAAACCGCCGTCGATAACAAGCATTTTACCGCCCGCCTTAACAGGGTTCTCGCCGTCTTTTTCCTTTACAGGCGTGTGGCCGTTGATAATGTGTCCTTCTTCACTCAAGCCAAATTCCTTGAGGATATCCCGGCAGATACTTTCGTTATTTCGCAGCCGGTAATAAGGATTTTTGATTTCTTCATGCGTTGCCTTATCTTCAATGAAATACCGTTCAAATGTGGTCATGGCTTTTTTCCCGAAAAGAGAGGAATTTTCACCAATCCAGAGATACCAAAACAAATCCGTTGAAAAGTCCTCGTGCTTATCAGGATGCCGATAAGACTGGCGAATTTCCTTCTCATATAAATCCAGCAATTCTTTGCCGGAATAGCTGCGGTCCTTGATTTTCAATGATTTAAAATCACCGTTTTCATGCAGGGGAATGCAGCCGTGAAAAAGCAAATTGCCGTTGTACTGCAAATACATGGAACCTTTTTCAAATAAAAAATCAACATGGCGCTTCAAGCTTTCTGATGTCTGAAAGGCATGCATCAGCTGCTGCAGAAGTTTTTCTTCTTCTGCATCTAGTGCATAGGGCTTGTCAGGCACAATACGGCTGCTGTTGAAATCTGACAGGGCATACTCTTTGCCTTGCAGGCAAATTGTCTTATTCGCATAGTCTATCATGTCCAAAACCTGCCGGTGCTCCAGCTGGAAATCCGGCCGACGGTGAATTAAACGGCTTTCTAATTTAAATTGTAAAATAGCCGTGGCCTGCTGAACAAGATTGAGCAAGTCACTATCTTCCTGAGACAGCCGTCCCTCATCTAAAATAGGATCAAAAGCCGGCACAGGCTGATAATATTTGCGGCTGTAATCAACCAGTTTTCTCAGATTGATGCCGTAGCGGTCTTCAATCAAAGTTAAATTATTATATCTGGCAGCAATACGAATGACATTAATCATGCAGACATAAGAGCCCGAAACAGCCCCCATCCAGGTAATGTCATGATTGCCCCACTGAATGTCAACATTGGGCAGTTTTTCCAAACGGTTTAAAATGATATCAGGGTATTTGCCGCGGTCATAAATATCACCGACAACGTGCAAGACATCTACAGCTAAGCGCTGAATAACATAGGACAGAGCAATGACCAGCTCTTCCAGCTGGCTGAGGTCTGTGATTTTATCAATGATAGCATCAAAGTAGCCTTCTTTATCAGGGTTTCTTTCTATTTCTGCCAAGAGTTCTTCGATAATATAAGCAAAATTAGCCGGCAGACTTTTGCGGACCTTGGAGCGCGTGTATTTATTACCAAGATATTTCAGAACCTGAATCTGAACGGGTACCATAGTAATCAGCTTTTCCTGCAGAGCATCTTGCGAGAGATCTTGTCTGTCAAGAGCTATTTTTTGTTCAGGATAGTAAACAAAGAGGCAGAACTCTTGAACATCTATAGCAGACAGCTGATAGAGGTCAAAACACTCCTGAATTTTAGACTTAATAGAGCCTGAGCAGGTTCTCAAAATATAATCAAAGGCCGGGTATTCCCCATGCAGGTCGCTGACGAAATGCTCGGTTCCCTTAGGCAGATGGCAAATCGCTTCCAGATTGATAATTTCAGTCAGAATATCTGCTCTGGTGGGAAATTTTTCTTTAAGTAGTTGATAAAAGGCCTTCATTTGTCCTCCTTTAGCTATACACTCCAAAAAATCGCTGACCATGCTAAAAAGCTTCTGCAGTAAACAGCAGCTGCATAAAAAATTATAAAGCTTTTTGGCAGCGCTGTCAATCAACGGCAGGCGGCATTTCCAGCCCCACTAAATTACCAAAACAGCCCTGCTTGAACCTGCTAATTATCCAAAATGTCTACGTGAACTTCCTGATAAATCCAGTCTAGATCTTCTTGCTTAAAATGCCCCGTATGCGGCGACAAAGCGTTGGCTGTTCCTGCTGCCACAGCATAAGGCAGACAATCTTCAGGAGCCTTATTTTTGTTCAAATCAGCCAGTATGTACAATTAATTTTTGCAAAAATGGTTGTCGCAATCTTTCTGCCCCTCTCATTTTGAAAAATCGTGGTACAATATTTTTATGACAAAACTTGCTATTATGAGCGATCTCCACATTGACCTCAACCATTTTGGAACCTTTGAGATGCAGACTCTTAAGCAATTGCTGCAGGCACAGCATATTGACCATCTTCATCTGGCAGGAGATATCTCTAATCATTTTTACAGCCACACGCTTCCTTTTATTGACGAATTGCAGAAGGATCTGACCGTCACCTATAACCTGGGCAACCATGATATGCTGGATTTAGATGAGCGTCATATTCAGGCTTTTGATTTTCAGACACATCAGGTCGGTGAGGCATCTTTGCTGGCGCTTCATGCTTGGTATGATTACTCTTTTTCTGCCCAAGATCCTGCTCAAATCGAGCGGCTGAAAAAAACATTTTGGTTTGATCGGCGCCTGCAGCGGCTGAAAGATGACCCCGCTATAGCTCAGGAATCATTGGCAAAACTTGATCAGACTCTGGCTTCTTTAGAAAGTCAAAAGCTAATTGTCGCCATGCACTTTGTTCCCCACGAGCAGTTTATTATGACCCATCCGCGCTTTGCTCCCTTTAACGCTTTTTTAGGCAGCCAGAAATTCCACGACCTCTTTGTTCAGCACAATATCAAAGACGTCACTTTCGGTCATGCTCACAGAAGTTTCGGCGACGTCGCCCTCGATGGTGTTACCTATCATTCCAGACCTCTTGGCTATATCCGAGAATGGGATTTGACTATTGATTTCGTCAATCAGCACCCCGAATACAATCCTACCGGCAGCTGGAATCTCAGTAAACGCTACAATGCGGTCAGACATCTGACAGCTTTTCAAGCGTATAAGAACAAACATTTGGCCAAAGAGCTGCTTAACTCCATGACGATATTTGATCTTTAAAGCCCTAGCGCTAACACTCTTATGCAAACAAAAAAAGACTGGCAAAAATAATTGTCAGTCTTTTTTGAAAAGCATAAAGCGCCTCCAGAAGCACTTATTTTCTTCCCAGCTTTGAAAATACAGTTTGCCGGGATTTTCAAAATACTGGTGAAAAAGGCAAAATCCCCTCAACTGCTGTGCTTTATTTCCGTCTGTGACAGAGACCTTCTGACTCTGTCCGCTTCTTCCGGTTTATCTGTAATAATGCCTTTAACACCAGCTAAATAAGCTTTTTTCATATCACTTTTTTTATTGACAGTCCAAAGCCTGAGCGGCTTTTGCTTTCCTTTTTGAGACTTGCTGTCCAAAAAGTACGAACGATGACAGTGTATTGTTTCAATAAACTTTAAATGCCGTCCCAGCCAGTAATAAAAGGGTTTTAGTTTTACCAAATAAGCCCGCTCAGCCTTGGGATCGTGCTTTTTCATTAGAAACAAACTAAAGAAATTAAAACTGGAATACATATGAGAAAAAGGCCTTTTTTTAGCAAGCATCAACTGTGCAATCTGTTTTTCAATTTTAGGATAAGGGTACCTATTAGTTTTCAGCTCAATATTCAGAATGCCTGTAAAGTGATGCTCCTCTAAAAAAGTTAGAACCTCTTCCAGAGTTGGCACTTTTTCACGAAAATAAGACGGATGAAACCATGATCCGGCATCAAGGGTTTTAACCTGCTGCAAAGTCAGATGCCGCACAAGCCCCCGACCGTTTGTCGTGCGGTCAACAGACTCATCATGAATAACAACCAGCTGATTGTCTTTGGTTCGGTGAACATCAAGTTCAATGCCGTCGCTGCCAACACCTGCCGCCTCCGCAAAAGCAGCCATTGTATTTTCCGGACGGTTGGATTTACTTCCTCTGTGAGCAAAAATTTGAGTCATCAGTTTCTTTCTAAATACATAAAGTAACTTTATTTTACCATAAATTCTTACCTGAAACACTTATTCCGACTAGAAATAACCGTTTCATCAAGTGAAAATTTATCCAGCTCGCTTTCAGCATATAAAAAAGGAAAGCACTGCAGCTTTCCTTAAATGGACTTTAGACGCCCAACTTTTAAATAGCTTTTTGATCTTGTCCCAATGCCCGCTGAACAGCTTTGACTATTTCAACAATAACCAGCATGAGCAGACTTCCTATAATAACAGCCAGCCACTGCGTCACACTCAAATGCGCCACGTGGAAGAATTTATTAAAGCCCGGAACAACGATTGTGACCATCAGAATAATGAAGGCCAAAGGAATGGACCAGTTGAAGAGCTTGTTGCGGAAAAGTCCGACTTTAAAGACAGATTGGTAAACAGACTTAACATTATACGCATGAACAAGCTGAATTAAGCCCAAAGTAGCAAAGGCCATCGTTAAGGCATCTTCATGGATATCCCGCATGGCTGAATGTTCCGGATAAAGCAGAGACCATCCGTAAACACCAAGTACCAGAAGTGTCTGCAGGAGACCTTGATAAATTATGGCTCCCATAACACCGCCTGAGAAGAAGCTTGACTTGCGGCCGCGCGGTTTATGTTTCATGACACCAGGCTCAGCAGGCTCAACCCCAAGCGCAATCGCTGGCAGCGTATCCGTTACCAGATTGATCCAAAGCAAATGAACAGGTTCAAGCACATCCCAGCCAAACAGTGTCGCAAAGAAGATGGTGAAGACTTCGGCCATGTTAGCTGAAAGCAAGTATTGGATAGATTTTTGGATATTGGAGAAGACCTTGCGCCCTTCTTCGACAGCTACGATAATGGTTGCGAAGTTATCATCGGCAAGAACCATATCAGAAGCACCTTTAGAAACTTCCGTACCGGTAATTCCCATACCAATACCAATATCGGCTGTTTTCAGAGACGGTGCATCGTTAACCCCGTCACCGGTCATGGCAACAACCTTGCCTTCATTTTGCCAAGCCTTGACAATACGAACCTTGTGTTCCGGCGAAACACGCGCATAAACAGAGTATTGCTTGAAGACCTTTTGGAAGTCCTCGTCAGAAATCTCATTGAGTTCTGCACCTGTAAATACATGGTCAACGCCATCATCATCAATGATACCCAGACGTTTAGCAATCGCTTCTGCTGTATCTTGGTGATCTCCGGTAATCATAATCGGACGAATACCGGCTTCCTTGGCTACACGAACAGCGTCTGCAGCTTCCGGACGTTCCGGGTCAATCATTCCGACAAGACCTGCAAAAATCAGGTTGTTTTCAACAACTTCTGTTTCCAAAGTCGGAATCTGATTATCGTACTTATAGGCCATCATGAGAACGCGGAGAGCTTGCTTAGCAAGCGATTTGTTGGTTGCAAGGATGGTCTTTTTATCGTCTTCAGTAATCGGACGAACTGTTCCGTTTTCCTCAATCTGGGTGATACGTTTAAGGAGCTGATCGGGCGCTCCTTTTACCGCAATGAGGTACTGATCCTGATCTATCTTATGAATGGTTGACATCAGTTTGCGATCAGAATCAAACGGCAGCTCTGCTACGCGCGGTTCTGCCTTGAGAACATCACGAATATCAAAATTATGATCCAAGCCGTACTGCACAAGGGCGGTTTCAGTAGGATCCCCCAGTAATTTTCCGTTGACATCAAGTTTGCTGTCATTGGCAAAATTCATGACCCGCAGCGCCATATTGTCAGTATCAATATCATCATTAGCATCAACCAGCTGACCGCTGTAGTATAATTTTTCAACAGTCATTTGGTTCATGGTCAGCGTCCCGGTCTTATCCGAAGCAATAATTTCGGTTGACCCGAGTGTTTCAACAGCCGGCAGTTTACGGACAATAGACTTACGTTTAGCCAGTGTCTGAGTTCCCAGAGAAAGCACAACCGTAACAATCGCCGGCAGTCCTTCAGGAATAGCAGCTACGGCCAAAGCAACCGCAGTCATCAAACCTTTAAGCGGCGGCTCATGACGGACAAAGACACCGACAATAAAGGTAATAATGGCAATCGCCACAACCAAATAAGTTAAAACTTTGGAAAGTTGATTGAGGTTTTGTTTCAGCGGTGTATCGGTTTCATCAGCATTGGCAAGCATGCCGGCAATATGACCGACTTCTGTAAACATACCGGTGTTGGTAACCACACCCATACCGCGGCCGTAAGTGACATTGGAATTTTGATAGGCCATGTTTAAACGGTCGCCGATACCGGCATCCTCAGCAATTTCAGCTGCCAAATCTTTGTCAACAGGAACCGATTCACCCGTCAGAGCTGCTTCTTCAATTTTCAGCGAAGCCGCTTCCAGCAGCCGCATATCAGCCGGCACAACATCGCCCGCTTCCAGCAGGACCACATCACCGGGAACCAATTCTTTAGAGTCAACCTCCGTTACATGCCCGTCACGGCGGACACGCGCTAAAGGACTGGACATTGATTTAAGAGCTTCAATAGCCGCTTCTGCCTGACCTTCCTGATAGACCCCAAAAGCTGCATTAAGGACAACAACCACAAGGATAATGACAGCATCTGTCAGGCCTTCCATCCCTTCAGTAATCACTGAAAGCACAGCAGCCACAAGCAAAATGATAATCATTAAGTCTTTGAATTGATCCATGAACTTAGCGAATATCGAACGCTTTTCGTCCTCATCCAATTCATTGTGTCCGTAATCAGCCAGACGCTGTTTGGCCTCAGCAGTTGTCAGCCCCTTTTTAGAGGTCTCCAAACTGGATAAGACAGTCTTTTCGTCTTGGACATAGAAAGCTTCTTTTCTTTGTTCTTTCGACAAAATATTTCTCCTTCTCGGTCTTTAAAAGAAAAAGACCTGTTTATTTGATAAACAAGTCTCGCTATTTAATATGTTGCCGGAAAACAGTTTCGTATTGACGACAACATCACGGCAAAACCGCTAGCTACTCCCTTGATAACTTTCATTATACCATAAATAAAAGCCTTTTCAATATTTTAAAAAATAAAAACGTTTTATTTCAGCAGATTTAAGAAAGTCAAAGTTTTTCATTTTTCAACACCTTCACCTGAAGTTGGGTTGTAAACAGCATCTGCTTCTCTTTTTTCACCGAAGACATCGGCTACTGAAAAACGTACATACTTGACACAAAGTCTGTTCTTGTAGGCATAAACAAGATGCAGCAATCCGTCTTTAGTCTGATAAAGCGTTGGATATTCGTATTGGGCATTATTTGTTTTGTTTTCTGTTCCCATAAACCCTTCTGCCGCTTCGAAAATTCGGCCGATAGGCCAAGTTTGCCCAAAATCTTCTGAGATTGAAACAGCAACTGGATTACGCAGGCCCGGCCAAGCAACCTTGCCAAATTCTGGATGAGGAGCGGCATTAACATTATAGGCCAGAGCAATTTCACCTGACTGCAACTTGACAGCACTGATGCTGGCATTATTATTGGGTAAAACAGTTCTTTGCGGTACAGTCCATGTATCGCCGAAATCATGAGACTCACTAGTATAAATATTGTCTGCAAAACGGCTTCTCATAAAAGCCACTAAATGTCCTGGTTCTGTTTCAATAATATTAGCATGTACCCGGCCATTGCTTTCCGGCATGCGAACACGTTTCCAAGTTTGACCGTCATCATCAGAAACCCGAAATTCAGTTGGGTCATTAGTCAAGCCTTCTGCTGAATCTTCACACAGCCAAGTTGCAAAAATCCAGCGGCCGTTGCTCAAAATCTGAATCGCCTGACGCGAGAAGGTTCCTTCTTCTGGGAAGAGAACCTCTGGCTCTCCCCATGTCTGGCCTTCATCACTTGATTTTTGAACCATGATAACGGAAGTAAATTGCATGTTATCCTTGCCTTCTTGACGGCTGAGCTGAGACGTATAAATCAGCCAAATTTGCCCATCGGGAGCACGGAAAAAGGCAGGATTTTGCTCACTTCTGTCCTTCCCCTTAGAAACAATAACAGGAACAGACCAGACTTGCCTTTCTGGGTCAAGTTTAGAAAGAGCAATAGAAATATCACCGCTGCCTTCAAAACTTCCTGCGAACCAAGCACATAAGAGACCGCCGTCTTTGGTTTCGATTAAAGCGGGAGCGTGAGCTGTTGCTTTGCCGCCAGTTGGGATCAGGGAAAAATCTACACCCAAAAATTCATCTCGATAAACAACCCCATCAGGGTCTGACATTCTTACCTTTGGTAGCTCTGTAACCATAGTTCACCTCTTTATTTTATTTCTTATTTTATGACTGTTTTTGTAAAAGTTAAGGGTCCATCTACAAACTATTTTGTGCCCTTTTTCTCTATAAGAAAACAAATAGGAATCATTCTTGCTGCTGTCTTCATTAAACAAGTTGATTGCATTAAATATTTTCTACATCTGCATTATGAATTTTCTGCTAAGCGAATGGCATAGTCAATCGCATTTTCCAAGCTCAATTCACTTGCTGTCCAGTGTCCAGCCTGATCAAAGGCAGTTCCATGATCAACAGATGCACGGATAATTGGCAAGCCCAGTGTGATATTGACCCCTTGAACAGCTTGCCAAGATCCTTTTTCCTGATCGTAGACAAAACCAAGCAGTTTCAAAGGAATGTGACCTTGGTCATGATACATGGCCACAACAATATCATACATACCGCCATTAGCTTTGGAAAAAAGTGTGTCCGCAGGCAAACTGCCCTCTACATTGATTCCTTCAGCCTTAGCCGCCTCAACAGCCGGATTAATCTGTTCAATTTCTTCGCGGCCAAAAAGGCCATTTTCACCGCAATGAGGATTAAGTCCTGCAACAGCAACTCTAGGCTCTTTAATGCCAAGATTCTTACAAGCTTTATCAGCAATGCGGATAACATCCAAGACACGTTCTTTAGTCGCACGATCACAAGCCTCACGCAGTGACACGTGGGTAGACACATGGACAACACGAAGGTTGCCGTCTGCCAGCATCATGGTATATTTATCAGTTCCAGTCAGATCAGCATAAATTTCAGTATGACCGGCATAGTGGTGACCTGCTGCATTCATGGCTTCTTTATTAAGCGGATTAGTCACCGTTGCATCAATTTCTTTGGCTAAAGCTAGCTCAATGACCTTTTTGACATATTGGAAAGCTGCATCGCCGCCTGTCGTTGACACTTGACCAATTTCAAAATCAGCCATATCAACTATCCCTAAATCAATCAAATCAATCGTCCCATACTCATACTTACCGTCTTTAGCATTCTGAATAATATTAACCTTTAAATTAAGCTCAGGATGTTTGGCTAAATAATAGGTGAGCACTGATGCGTCGCCAACCAAAAGCGGATGGCAGCGTTCATAGAGTTCAGGTTTATTAAGGGTTTTAATCGAAATTTCAGGTCCGATTCCGGCAGGATCTCCCATAGTAATACCAATAATTTTTTTAGTCATTTGTCCCTCCTTATTTCACTTTCTTGCCTTTTTACAAAACTTGTTGATAGATTTTACGTGCATCGTCTGCTGTTACTGGGCGCATATTGTTCACCAGAAGACGCTGAACTTCCATACCCGAAGCCACCAATTCTTCCAAATCGCTTTTGGGAACACCAAACTCTGTCAGGCTTTTTGGAATTTGGAGAACGTCAACAATTCGATCCATTTCTTGGATAATATAATGAGATTTTTCATCGATTGATAAAGATCTATCACCGTCATGAACAACACGGTCATAGGCCTCTGCCAAATATTCCTTGATAGCTGGCTCATTAAATTTCATAACGGGCATTAAAAGAATGGCATTGGAGACCCCGTGTGCAATATGGTATTTACCGCCTAATGGATAAGACAAGGCATGGATAGCCGTTGTTCCAGAAGCTGTAATGGCGACACCAGCGTAGAAAGCTGCAATCAGCATCTTTTTCTTTGGCTCCATAGCATCTGGGTTCAAAGTCGCTTCTTCAATATTATTAAAAATCAAGTCAAACGCTTCTAAGGCAAATGAGTTTGAAAAAGGGTTGCGTTTTTTAGATGTAAAGCATTCAATCGCATGGCACATAGCATCTACACTGGGAGCTGCTGCAATTTTTACCGGCAGATTTTTAATAAAGCGAGCATCTAAAACAACAAAATCCGGAATCATTTCTGCATTGACAATACCCACCTTAAGGTTTTTCTCAGGAACAGATACGATAGCATTGGGAGTTGCTTCAGAGCCCGTTCCTGCGGTTGTCGGAATCAATAAACTAAGCACTTGTTTTTTAGCCAACAGTGGATCATCCAATAAATCCTTGACACCATAGTCGTCGGTTGAAAGAATAGAAGCCAGTTTAGCAGAGTCCATGGCCGATCCTCCGCCAATTGCAATGATAAAATCAGCATTTTCAGCCTTAAACTGATCGACTACTTTCTGAACTTGATGATAAGTCGGTTCAGCAGGAATGTCTGATACGATTGTATAAGGAAATCCTAAATCTATCAAAACTTCCTCAAGCACTTTAACTAAACCCGCCTTGATGATTCCCTTATCTGTGAAAATCACGATTTTTTTTGTGGAAGCCGGAATAACAGTCTTTATTTCTTCTAGAGCATGTTCCCCAGCCAAGACATTTTTAGGCATTTTCAAACTGTAATCAGTTAACATAGTTTTCCTCCTTTTGTATCATTTTGCTAATATCTTCAAATAATTCCCGATGTCCAAAACCACCGGATTTTGTTATAACTTGAATCGTTTTGCCTTTCCAAGTCAGTTCAGCTAAAACGACGCCGGCACTAACTTCACATATCGGCTTGATCTGATTAATCTGCAGTACCTGCATAGACTGATAAAGTGTATCTCCGCCTGTGAAAAGAAATGTTCGAACTAAGTCCCTTTCTAAAAGCTGCTTAGTGAGTTCTCCTAAAGAGCGGCCGATTTTAAAACGAATAGCATTTCTGTCTAACCCTTGTGCTCGAGCATAAGCTACAATATCCTGGCTGGTTTTTTCACCCAGCGTTTCAATAATAGCCAAATCACTTTGCAAAATACTTTCTAAATAAATCTTCAACTGATCTTGACCACTGTCGCTCTGCCAAAAATTTTCTTCCAACAATTCCTGAGAACTCAAAGAAATACGCAAGTGGTGTTTTTCCTGAGCGTACTCAATTTGCTGTCTGGTAATCGGGTTAACTGAGCCACAGATAACAAGGAGCGGTTTAGTAAGCTGTGGCTTTAAGATTTTCTTTTTAAGAAAAAGCTGCTTAACCAGATACTTAGCAAAGCCTGCACAGCCGATACTAACTGACAGTAGGTTTTGCTGATAGAGGTCAGCTGCAATTTCTTCTATCTCTTCCTCTGTTTCACTGTCGAATAGAAGTAACTGTTGCTGAGCTTGCAAAAATGAGTGACGGCTTACCAGTGATGTTTCAATACCAGCCTCCTGACTGAGACGTTTGGCAATATCACTTTCAGTCACAGGTTCATAAGGGTCTTTGGCAAAAACACTATCTGAAACAGGCGCCTCATCAATGTACAGTTTTCCGCCCCGAACCACTCGCTTGATAGCTGGGTATGCAGGAACCATTACTGCTTTTTTCTCCTGAAATTGGTCTAAAAGTGCTTTAATCTCACTGCTGATATTCCCTCTAAGAGCTGAATCTACTTTTTTATAAAAATAAGGAATACCGTAATTTTTAGCATCAGACAGAATGTTGCTAACTATCTGATACGAATCTTCAAAGGACAGATAACGGCTTTCTGTATTGATGACAAGTACTTCTATTTCATCTTCTAAACTGGCATAATCTACTGATTGATTAGTTGTTACTAATGTATTGATACCTTGACTTGAAAACTGAACTCCTGTATCGAGAGCACCCGTAAAATCATCAGCCAAAATTAGCAGCTGTAACACTGCAACACCTCCTCTGATTATTTATAGTCCTAGTTTATACTTTGTCAGGAAAAAATACTAGGTTTCAAAAAAAATAATTGTCTTTTTTTGAATCATCACAAAGAATATTGAATTTTTTTAGAAATATTTATATAATGGTTTATAAATGAAACAGGAGGCTGTTATGAGACCTATTCGCTTACTTGGTATTGCTCCCTATGAGGAACTGAATCACTCTATGAATCTGGTTGCCCAACAATTTGATTCATTATCCATAGATGTGTTTAATGCAAACTTACAAGAAGGGAGAGACTTAGCTATAAAATTAGCTCATAATGATTATGATGCTATCATTTCTCGCGGAGGTACAGCTCACCTTATTCAAGATGCTGTTAATATACCGGTAATCGACGTTTCAATTTCTGTTTATGATATTTTGAGCAGTATCAAATTAGCTTACAATTACAGTCAAAACATCGCGATTGTCGGATATGAAAGCATTACAAAAAATGCTCATCTTATCTGCAATGTCCTGCAATATAATATCAAAATAATCACAATTGACCAGCCTGAACAGACCGCTGATATTCTAATACAACTTAAGCAAGAAGGCTGTGAATTGGTTCTTTGTGATGCAATCACTAATCATACAGCTCTTAGACTTTCATTGAACACAATTTTAATTACTTCTGGATTAGAAAGTATCAAAACTGCTTATAAACAGGCTATAACATTCACCAAATATATTCAAAAAATAGAAACTCAGCGAAATTTACTTCAAGAGGTACTCTCAAAGCAAGCGCTGGCAACACTGGTCTTGGACAAAGACTTCAATCCCATCTCGTCTAATCTCTCAGAAAAACTTACCCATACTTTAATCCGTTTTCTAAAAAAACAAAAGCACCTGGATAATCGACAGCTCTACCATACACACAAAGGACAAACATATCAGGTTCGGAGCAATGTCTTAACCCTTAATGATCAACGTTATTATCATTGTGAACTAAAAATGGTAACACCCCCTCTAATTCACCAGCAATTCGGTGTTACATTTAACAGTCGTTCAGTAATTGAAGATACGATATCGCAAAAACTGCTTTTTTCTTCTTTTATTCAAGAAAAAAACCTAGTTCTCATGTCCCAGCTCCTAAAACATTACAATGCTATGATAATTTTTGGAGAAGAAGGAACAACAAAAACAAGCCTAGCCTATTCTTGCTTTTTGAAATTTCAATATCATACGGCAAATCTTATCAGTATAAATTGTAAATTATTTGGTGAGCGTCTTTGGAAATACCTTAGCCACACCAGTAACAGTCCTTTGCTTTACTCTGGCAACACTCTCCTCTTCCAACATTGTGAACAGCTGTCTCTGGAGGATTTACGCAAACTTTTAGAACTTATAAAAAGCAGCAACTTATTGCAAAGACAAAACGTTATATTCACATACACAACAAAAAAAGCCGATCCCGACAAGCTGATTTTTAAAGAAATCATGCAAGAACTTGACTGTGCCAGCCTGTACTCCTCTTCATTATCTGAACGCCGTACAGAATTAGCAAGTATTATTACTCTCCTGCTTAATAAAGCCAATATTGAGTGTCATACACAGGTTATCGGCTTTGAACCTCAGGCAATGCATACTCTTCAAGAATTTCAATGGACTGGTAATTTTTATCAGCTAGAAAGGGTTATTAAAAAGTTAATACTGTCTGCGAATTCTTATTATATTTTAGAGAATGAGGTAATAGAGGTTCTATCTGAGGAACGCAAACATCAAAATCATCTGCAGCTAACTTCCACAAACCATTCAAAAAAGTCTGAACCGGTAATTATCGAAGAAAAAACTCTCTTTGATTACAGTCAAGATATTGTACGCACTGTTCTTGAATATAATAAGGGAAATCAAACAAAAACCGCAAAGCAATTGGGTATCAGCAGAACAACGCTTTGGCGTTATCTCAAAATGAAATAAAGGTTTTGGGTTAGCCCCAAAACCTCAGACCGAAGACAAACTTCTTTTTGGAGGTTTGTCTTTTTTTAAAATTCTCCAGAAAGTATGTCCTGAGGTGACAATAACTAAGGCATTTACTTGAATTTGACCAAAATAAAAAGGCTTTCCTGCCATCATTTTTACTAACTTTTTGAGATTTAAACACGCTAAAATCAGCCCAACCTTATCCTCCATTTTGGACTTGCCAATCTCTCTCGTATATCTGAGATTGTGATATTCTTTAGCTGTCCCAAAGAGGCGTTCAATGGTTTCTTTTCGATGTTGGTAACGTTCCCTCATCCCTCTTTGATAGCGAATGTCCTCACAAATCTCCATATCCTCTTTCCAAAGATGTCTCGTGACGATTTTTTGATGCTTCTGACTCTCTGTGCAGCTCCCTAATAAAGGACAAGCGGCACAAATCTTGGCCTTACTCTTATACTCCCGATAGCCCTCACGAGTCGTTGTACTATATTCTAACGTCTGATTTTCGGGGCAAAGGTAACAATCATAATACGCATCGTAAACAAAATCCTTAGGCTGTAACAGCCCTTTCTTTCCTTTCGGTCTGGTGTAAGGAAAAACAGGGGTGATGTTCTTTTCTAAAAGAAATTTGGCAATACTTGGCGTCTTGTAACCTGAATCGGCAATGATAAAGCTAGGCTGGAAGGGCTCAATCTTGGCAAACAGCGCAGGAAAAGCCTGGCTATCATGAACATTCCCTGCTTCTACACTATAAGCTAAGGCCCAGCCATGTTTGTCGCAGGCAACCTGAGCATTATAGGCAAAAACTTCTTTATGCTCACCTTTATGAAACCAGCCGCTCTCCGGGTCAGTCGTTGAGACTTTCTTTTCTTTAGCCTCGCTTTTTGCGGCGGGCTTTAGCGACTTTTTTACGTGCTTTTTCCTGTCCAAATCAATCTCAAGTTCCAGCTGGTCACTCATAAATTTAGCCTGTTGTTTCACCATTTCCGTGCGATACTTGTGATTATTAGCAGCGGCTTTGACGTGAGTGCCGTCCACGAAAATCTCATTGGGGTCAATCAAACCAGCCATCAGAGCTTGATGCAGCACCTGATTAAAAATTTCAGTAATGACCTGTTTGTCTTGGAAACGCCGACTGTAATTCTTACCATAGGTGGTGAAATGAGGAACCTTATCGTCCAAAGTCAACCCCAGAAACCAACGGTAAGCAGTATTGACTTCAATTTCCTTGATGGTCTGACGCATGGAGCGAATGCCATAGAAACATTGAATGAGAGGGATTTTGATGAGCATCACAGGGTCTAAACTCGGACGCCCATTATCACAAGAGTAAGTCTCCTCAACTAAGTCATAGATGAAGTCAAAATCAATCACGGCCTCAATCTGACGCAGAAAGTGATCCTCAGGAACAAGCTGGTCAAGCGTATAGAACCCGTATTGATGACGGTTATAATCTGGCTTTTCTTTGTGAAACATGGCCTTACCTCACAAACTGTTTTCTTTTAGTATACTCCTAAACAGAGCAAAAAGCTCTTAGAAATTCAATTCTAAGAGCTTTGTCTTCAGTCTGAGGTTTTGGGTTAGCCCCAAAACCTTTTTGCAATGCATCTTATTTTTTTAAAATATGGATAGCAAATCCGCCAAATTCACCATCAATATAAATATTTTTTAATTTTCCATCTTCAGTTAACTGAATCGTATCATCTAAAAAATTAAAACCTTTTTCTTTTAATTCTTCAACAGCAGATTCTACATCTGCAGTAGTCATGGCAATATGACCGTTTTGTCCTAGATATGGACTTTTAAGACATTCAAAATAACTGCCTGCAAATTCTGACTTCATCCCATGTCTAGGTCCTAAATTAAACATTAAACTTAACAATTTAGCTAGTTCTAATGCTTGTTCTTCAGATTCTGTGTTAATCCCAATGTGGGCCAATTCAAATGTATTTTTCATAATGAAACCTCGAAAATATTAAACCGGAAACAAAAGCAAAGCTCCTGCTGTAAGTGCCAATAAACGGATAAAGTACTGAGGAATAGTAAATTTCCAAAATTCAATCATCGTGTACTTTCCTGTCCCCATAATCAGAGCCGGCATTCCATCTACAGGTAAGAAATGACCGCACCAGCCAGAAATAACAATGGCTGTTGCCGCTGCAGTTGGATCAAATCCAAGTTTTAAACAAGTTGCAATTGCCAATGGAGCAAAAACATACACAGTGCCAATTGTGGATCCAGTCAAAGTGGCCAACAAACTTGTTAAAATACAGAATGCAAATATCAATAAGAACGGATTGATGTTAGAACCTAGCATGCCAGCTACAGATTTACCAACCAATTCTGTGAGACCGGTTCCCCCTAAAGCATCTGCCACACCAATAACCCCTGCTGACATGATAATGATTGGTGCGCTGATCGCATCTCTTATTTCTGTAAAATCCAGAACACCTACTAAGAAAATTGGGATAACCGCAATACCTGTCAAAGCATACCCGGCATCACCGACATAACTTTGTGAAACCATCCCAATTACAGCAAGTGCAAAAGACAAATAAGTTACTATTTCTTGTTTTTTAGTAAGATGCGTTTCTTCTTTTTGATCTGTTTCATCATCGGAAGGACCTTTAGAAATTGGATGCTCTGGTAAAAAATTATAAGCCAGAATTGACCAAACAAGGAATCCTAAAGATAAGAAGAGATTAACAATTGAAAATTTCACCAGATTAACGTTAGTAGCTGCTCCGGCAGCATGCAGTACAGCAACAGTAATTCCATACTGTAAGGCTGTATTAAATGGAATCAAAGGGTGATTAGCAGCAAAGCCGGCGGGCATTAAAACCTTAGATGGTGCAAGTGCCTTATTTTCAGGCAAAGCAGATAAGAGCCCAATGACTAAAACATAATAAGCTGTAGAACCTGTACCAAACAAACTTGTTCCCAGCATGACAATGACAATCAATAAGATGTAAGCTTTATAGCCACCCTTTTTAGCCATATTAAACATCGCTGCTTTAAATTTAGTAATAAAACTCGTCTTCTGTAAGGCAGCAATGATGGCCATAAAAGCAGCAAGCATCATGATTGTTGAATTGGCAAATCCTGCAAAAGCCCCCTTAATATCAGTTATCCCTGTCACAACCAAAAGAAGCAAAGCGATAAGCGGCGGAGCTCCAAAAGGCAATTTGTCTCTCATAATTAAAATAATCATAAAGACAGTAATTGCTAACACAATAATCATCTGACTTGTCATAATTATCCTCCTTTATTTACTCTTGGATTAATTCATTCCTTTTTCTTTATTAGCTGCTAAAACAGTCTTCAAAGCAGCTATTCCTTCTTCGGGTAAATAATTGAATGGACGGCGGCAGTCGCCAACAGGATAACCTAATAATTTTACAGCTGTTTTTACTACCGTATTTGGATTTCCATATTTGAAAACAGCTCTAAAATCAGCAATAGAGTCCTGAGCTTGTTGAGCTTCTTCAAGTTTCCCTTCTTGGAAAAGATTGTAAATTGATGAAAGAACATGAGGATAGACATTTGAACAGCCTGCAATTCCTCCTGTTCCGCCTTCTTTTAAAGCTGGCAAAATCAAAGCATCATTTCCAGATAGCACAAAGAACTTTTTATCTAAATTTTTCGTCCTGTGGATATATTCTTTGAGATTCTCCCAATCACCGCTTGAATCCTTTGCACCAATGATATTATCAACATCTCGTGCCAATTTTTCAACTGTTTCAGGCAGGAGTTTATTCCCTGTCCTCGCTGGAATGTTATATAAAACAATTGGTAAGTCAACTTCTTTTGCAACCGCTATATAGTGATCATACAGTTCCTTTTGTGAAGCAAGAGCAAAACTTGGTGTGATAATAGATAAAACATCTGCTCCCAATTCCTGTGCGGCTTTACTTAACTGGATTGTTTCTTTAGTAGAGATACATCCTGTACCAGCATAAACAGGAACTCTTCCTTTAACTTGTTCAATAGTCGTTTTCAGAACTTCGATCTTTTCTTCATAGCTTAAAATGTATCCTTCTCCATTTGTTCCAAACGGAAAAATGCCGTGCACACCTCCTTCAATGAGACGTTCAATTTGATTTCGCAGTTCATCTAAATTTACCGACTCGTCATCTCGCATTGGAGTTAAAATAGGAGTAATGATTCCTTTTAGCTCAATATTGTTCATGTGTAACTCTCCTTTACCCCAAAAGGGGATTTCTTGTTTTTGACAACCATAATTATACTATTTTGGTAGCAGTTTAGAAGATTTTTGCAAGGAAATACGAAACAAAATGAAACATTATAAAATAAAGTTCAGTCATTTATTCCATTCTTTGTTTTTAGTTCCTTTTTGAAACGTTTTTGCATTCCTAATGTCCTTAACTTTATTACATCATGATATGAATGAGGGATTCTCTCTAAAATGAAATCAATGCCTCTCTGACCTTCCTAGATCTTTAAATTATTTTCAGTCAGCATCTTATAGCTGAGTAACTGAAGTAGCGATATTTCTTTCTGAATAATACAAAATAGAATCAAAAAAACGAATGAGTTCTGCAACTAAGGCCACTGCAGGTTGCTATCATTCGTTTTTTTCATTTTTATATAATTGTTTAGTCTGTTTGTTGCCCATCAAGCTTTATAAGAAAATTTGCAGGCTTATATTTTAAAAACAGTATTTCACTTTACAATAAGTTATTATCATTTCCTATGACCATTTCAATTCTAAGTGATAGTCTGCAAAGACGGTCTGTGACTCTGGATCTGGAGCTTTCAATACATAGTCAATCCGGATAGACTGCTGAGTTTGGTCCATTCTAAATAAGCTGGTTTCTGTGACAAAGTGCTGAAGGCCTGCAGGGGTAGGCAGGCTGACTAAGGCCCGTTGATTCTTGTGAAATCGCATGATGGTTTTGGGAGTTGAAAAACGGGTCATGACAAGTTCTTCATGGCTGCACTTGATAATGACTTTCTCGTCTTCTTCATTGACAAATATCAGGTAATGAAAGCCGTTTTTTTCTGTCACATCAACAGGATAAGACTCTTCAATGATTTCAATGTCACCGTCCAAATCAATCTCATTTCGTAAATGAAGCTGCATACTGTCTCCTATCATTTGACTTTCTTTCACTGCTTCTTTGCCCGCTTATCTTTTGATAATGGAAGAGCGCAATAGGGTTCCTCCGGTAAAAAGGGCAATGAAAATAACTAGAATCTTAAGATTATTAATATCTAGGCTGCTAAGGAAAAAGGCTGCTGTCAAAACGCCGAGAACTCCGCCTATAATAATTCCCAGCGTCCCCGGCCAATGCACGCGATCAGACTTGATAAATTCTAAGGAACTGGCAGTCAGAATCATTGCCGCATCCAGCATCATAACCGGCAGAGCAATGGAAGGGTTAATTCCCATTAACGAAAAGAAAATCAGCTCGGGCGCATAATTACCAAGACCCATAGTCATCAGCATACCGATGACAAAGTCAAAGATAATCCCCACCAGAAGCCAGATACCTGTTAAACCGCGCACATCAGATGAGATACCGGCTCCCGGATTAGTCAGCATCCGGTAGACCATCACCAAAGCCGCAATAATCAGCAGAATCCCCAGCACACGCTGTACCTGTCGGGTATTCCAGTTTTTAGTAATGCGGCTGCCAACAAAGGCGCCGGTAAAAGAAGCTGCGGCCATACAGACCAACGTTGTAATATCGACCTTGACAATCGTTACAAAACAAAGCGCCTCTACCAAGACAGGAATTACATGGGCCGTTGACATGGTGGCTGGTATTTGGCGGTCATCCTCAACTAACTTTGTTGCCTTAAACAAAGTTGTCGTTGTTGCAAAAGTGCCGATTCCCAAAGTATCAAGCAGATCAGTCAGATAACCAATCCAAAAACCTGTTAAAAATTTTTCTTTTAAATTAATCCGATGTTTTTTAGCATGTAATAAAATAGTTCCCATAATCCCGATAATCAGGGTAAATAAGAGCAGCTGAATGACATGGAGTATTAAATTATTCGTCATTCATTCATTATAATGCAAATTGAGAAATCCGTAAATACAAAAAGAAATTTTTTCTATTGCTGATACCCAGAAAACAGGCATTCTAAACAATTTTTGTTATAATGGAAGTATGAATGAAAAAGTATTTCGCGATCCTGTTCATAATTATATTCCTGTTGAAAACGAAGTCATTTATGATCTCATCAACAGCAAAGAATTTCAACGGCTGCGCCGCATCAAACAGCTCGGTTCTTCCAGCTTTACTTTCCACGGTGCCGAACACAGCCGTTTTTCGCATTGTCTGGGAGTTTATTATCTGGCCAGACGCGTCACGAATATTTTTGACAAGAAATATCCTGAAACCTGGAATAAGGATGAATCGCTCTTGACTATGACCGCTGCTCTTCTTCATGATATCGGTCACGGAGCTTATTCGCATACCTTTGAAAGACTTTTCGATACCGATCACGAAGCCATTACCCAGCAAATCATATTGAGTCCGGAAACAGAAATCAACCGTATCCTGCGGAGTGTTTCCTTTGATTTTCCTGATAAGGTGGCCAGTGTTATCAATCATACCTATCCCAATAAACAGGTCGAGCAGCTGATTTCCAGTCAAATTGATGTTGACCGAATGGACTATTTGCTGCGGGATTCTTATTTTACCGGTGCCAGTTACGGTGCCTTTGATTTGACCCGAATTCTGCGGGTTATCCGCCCGATGGAAAATGGTATTGCCTTTTCCAGAGACGGCATGCACGCTGTTGAAGATTACATCATCAGCCGTTACCAGATGTATATGCAGGTTTACTTTCATCCGGCCAGCCGAGCTATGGAAGTGCTGCTGCAAAATCTCCTCAAGCGCGCTAAATATCTCTATCCGGGAGAAAAAGAATTCTTTGCCATCACATCGCCTCATCTCGTTCCTTTTTTTGAAAATGCTGTTACTTTGGAGGACTATCTCAGTTTGGATGACGGCGTTATGAACACCTATTTTCAGACCTGGATGAACAGCGGTGATAAGATCCTGGCCGATCTGGCCGGCCGCTTTGTTAATCGCAAGGTTTTCAAATCCATTACTTTTGATGAGGACAAGCTGTCTGAACTGGATAAACTAAGAGAGATTGTTTCCTCACTTGGTTTTGACCCCGATTACTACACAGCGGTCCATCTTAATTTTGATCTGCCTTATGATGTTTACAAGCCGGATGTCAAAAATCCACGGACACAAATTGAAATGCTGCAGGAAGACGGATCCATTGCCGAACTGTCGACACTGTCTCCGCTTGTTCGTACCCTGTCGGGGACAATACACGGCGATCGGCGCTTCTATTTCCCAAAAGAGATGCTGATTAAAGATGATTTGTTTGCTGAAGCTAAGGAAACCTTTGCGGGCTATATCAAAAACAAGCATCTGACCATACCTGACAGCTCAAATTAAACGGAAATTCTCACTGTGCTCTTTGCTGTCTGTGTAAGCTGATTAAGCCGGATGACACTCTTTCAGGCGCGCTTAGGATAAATTCTTTCCGTCAGCATGACAAACAGCGTGATTTTTAGTAAGATAGTTTGTAGAAAACTGTATTTAGAAATTAGGAAAACTTATGTCAATTAAATTAGTTGCTGTTGATATTGACGGCACACTGCTCAACAATAAACAAGAAGTAACGCCGGATGTCTTTTCAGCCATTCAGGACGCTAAGAAAAAAGGGGTCAAAATTGTTATCGCTACCGGACGTCCCATCGCCGGCGTCACTGGCCTCTTAGAAGAACTCAACCTCAGAAACCAAGGCGATTATGTCATCACTTTTAACGGCGGTCTGGTGCAGGATACGGCTACAGGAGACGTTCTTGTTAAAGAACCTTTAGCTTATGAGGACTATCTTGATATTGAGCTGCTCAGCCGTAAATTGGGCGTACACATGCATGCTATCACTAAAGAAGGCATCTATACGGCCAACCGCAATATCGGCAAGTTTACGGTTCACGAAGCCAGCCTTGTCAATATGCCGCTCTACTACCGCACTCCCGAAGAAATGGCTGACAAGGAAATCGTCAAAATCATGATGATTGATGAACCGGATGTCCTGGCCGCAGCGATTGCCAAGATACCGGCCAGTTTTTATCAGGATTTTACCATCGTTAAATCACGTCCTTTTTACTTAGAATTTATGAATAAAAAGGTCAGCAAGGGAACTGCAGTCGCTAATTTAGCACAAAAACTGGGACTCAGCAAAGATGAAACCATGGCAATCGGCGATGAAGAAAATGACCGTACCATGCTTGAAGCAGTAGGCAATCCTGTTGTCATGGAAAATGGTATCCCTGAACTTAAAAAGATCGCAAAATACATCACCAAATCAAATGACGAAAGCGGCGTTGCCTACGCCCTTAGAGAGTGGGTCTTAAACTAATGTACACTTATAAAATCGGTATCTCGGCTGAAGAACACGACCGCTTTGTTCAGGAGAGTCAGCAGACAAACCTCCTGCAAAGTGCCAGCTGGGCTCATGTGAAAGATAACTGGAAAAGCGAACGCATCGGTTTTTACGAAGACGGAAAGCTGCTGGCTGCTGCTGCTATCCTCATCAAGCCTTTGCCCATGGGCATGTCCATGCTTTACATCCCCCGCGGACCGATTATGGACTATGAGGACACGGCATTGCTGAGCTTTGTATTAAGCTCCCTGCAAAAATACGCCAAAACTCAGCGCGCCCTTTTCATCAAATTTGATCCCTTTATTTTGCTCAGCCATCATCAAGTTGACGAGGAAGCAGTTCCTAACCCCAAGGCTCAGGGCATTATCAAAAGCCTTGAAAAACTGGGCTGTGAGTGGCTGGGACAGACAGCTGATATGAGTGAAACCATTCAACCGCGCTTTCAGGCCAATATCTATGGCAAAGATTTTGCTGAAGCCAACCTGTCCAAAAAAATCCGTCAGTCTATTCGCACGGCCAAAAATAAAGGGGTTGCCATCCAATTCGGCGACTACGACCTTTTAGAAGATTTTGCCATTTTGATGAAAAAAACCGAAGACCGTAAAAGTATCCATCTCAGAGGAATTGACTACTACAAAAAGCTTTTGGATACTTATCCTAACCAGTCTTACATTACCTTAGCAACACTGGATTTAACAGAGCGGCTGAAGACTTTGGAAGAGCAAAAGAAAAAGGCTGAACAGACCTTAGCCAATTATGGTGATAAGGTTAAGCCCGGCAAGATTGACAATACCAAAAAAGAAATCGAGCGTTTGGCCGATGAGATAAGCTTTTTACAAGAACAATTAGAGGCAGGCAAAGATATTGTTCCGCTGTCCGGCACTCTGTCACTTGAATTTGGCGGCACTTCTGAAAATGTCTATGCCGGCATGGATGAAACATTCCGCCGCTATCAGGCAGCTATCTACACATGGTTTTCAACTGCCCAGCATGCCTTTGAAAGAGGCAATGACTGGCAGAACATGGGCGGTATCGAAAACGACCTCTCCGGCGGACTGTACAGTTTCAAGTCAAAATTCAAACCGGAAATTGAAGAATTTATCGGTGAATTTAATTTACCGGTCAGTCCTCTCTATAAATTAGCCAATATTGCTTATACCATACGCAAAAAACGAAGGAGCAAGCACTGATGTCCTTACAAAGCATTTCAAAAGATGAATTTGCAGACCATATTCAAAAAGCCCAGCACAAATCGTTCATGCAGACCTTGGAAATGGCTGAGCTTCTTGCTAAAAGAGGCTATGATATTGACTATGTTGCTTGGAAAGAGCAGGCAGAAATTGAAATCTCTGCTATTTTATACAGCATGCCCATGACCGGCGGCCGCTATTTTGAAATTAACTGCGGTCCTGTCATCACTGCTCATGACCATCTGAGCGATTTTTACCGAGATTTAAAAGATTATGTCAAAGAAAGAGGCGCTTTAGAGTTCCTCATCAAGCCCTATGATACCTATCAAAGTTTTGACAGCAACGGTCAGGCAACAGAAGCTGAGAAAAAAGAACTCATCACACAGCTGACTGACCTTGGCTATCATTTTGACGGACTTCAGACAGGCTATCCCAGCGGTGAAGGCAACTGGCATTATGTCAAAGATTTATCAGGTCTAAGTGAACAGACCCTCCTCAAATCCTTTAGTAAAAAAGGACGTCCCTTAGTCAAAAAAGCCAAGACTTTCGGTACCAAACTTCGAAAATTAAAGCGTGAGGAGCTGCACCTCTTTAAAGACATCACCTCTGCTACTTCTGATCGCCGTGAATACACGGATAAGGAGCTGAGCTACTACCAAGACTTCTATGACAGTTTTGGCGATCAGGCTGAATTCATGGTGGCCAGCCTTAATTTTCAAGACTACTTTGACCACCTTCAGCAAAGTCAAGATAAATTAGGAACCAAAATAACTAAACTCAAGGCTGACCTTGAAAAAAATCCTCACTCCGAGAAAAAACAAAATCAGCTGCGTGAATTCTCCAGCCAATTTGACACCTTCACAACCCGCAAAAAAGAAGCTCAGGAACTTCTTGAAAAGTATGGCAATGAAGATGTTATTCTAGCCGGCAGCCTCTTTGTCTATACTCCTCAAGAAGCTGTCTACCTTTTCTCAGGTTCCTACCCGGAATTCAATAAATTCTATGCGCCCGCTCTCCTGCAGGAACATGTCATGCTGGAAGCTCTTAAACGCGGCATAACCTGCTATAACCTCTTAGGTATTATGGGAATTTTTGACGGTTCTGACGGTGTCCTGCGATTTAAGCAGAATTTCAACGGCTCCATCGTCCGCAAGATGGGCACCTTCCGCTACTATCCAAAACCGCTCAAATATAAGATTTTAAACACGATCAAAAAAATCTTACGACGATAAGCTGTTTTTTCCGCATAATCTGAGATTTGTCTTTTTTGAAGCTTTCCTTAAGTGCTAACGGACGGTAGCGACTTTCTTCGAAATTCCATACCTAAGATTTGAGTCTAAGGTCTCAAATCTTCCGAGTGCCTGAAACATTAGCCTTTCAGGCACTTTTATCACAGCGGAAAGCTTCAGTTAAGGCAGAGTTCCTTCGCTTGCAAATTAATAATATTTAAATGGAAATTTGCAGAGCTTCAAAACATATATTGTATAGAAAAATAGACTTATTTTCAGATTGAAACGCCCTGATTAGGGGTGTTTTTTACACCTTTTGATTTTTACTTATCTTTATTTTCCAATAAAAAACACTGTTAATCTTTATCAACAGTGTTTTTTATATGAGATGAACTTCTTCTTATTTTAAAAATTCAAGGACAAGAAGAAATTTATCATTTTGGGTTAGCTGCTCAGCTTATTTCACAAAGTCAAGAAGAGCAAGGAAACTATCAGCCTGCAGAGATGCACCGCCGACAAGAGCACCGTCAACGTTTTCTTTTGCCATGTATTCAGCAACGTTTTCGGGTTTTACAGAACCGCCGTATTGGATACGAACAGCCTCAGCCACTTCTTTGCCGTAAAGTTTTTCAACAGTTGCGCGAACAACACCGCAGATTTCATCAGCAATGTTAGCATCAGCAGATTTACCGGTACCGATAGCCCAGATTGGTTCGTAAGCGATAACCAAGTTAGACACTTGCTCAGCAGTCAAATCTTTAAGGTCAGCTGTAATTTGACCTTCGATCCATTCAGCTGTCTTACCAGCTTCATAAGTTTCGAGAGACTCACCGCAGCAAAGGATTGGAGTCATGTTATGGTTGAAGATCGCATGAGCTTTTTTGTTGATTTCTTCATCTGTTTCATGGAAGTAATCACGGCGTTCTGAGTGACCGATGATGACATATTCAACACCGAGAGCTGCAAGAGCTGCAGGGCTTGTTTCACCGGTAAAAGCACCAAAATCTTCCCAGTAGCAGTTTTGAGCGGCTACTTGCAATTCAGTGTCTCTGACACCTTTTTTCATCCCTTCAAGGAACAATGCAGATGAGCCAACAACAGTATCAACAAGCTCATTTGAAGGAATATTGTTTTTAACAGCATCAACAAATTCACGAGCTTCAGCAGCTGTCTTGTTCATTTTCCAGTTTCCGGCAATAATTGGTTTACGTGACATTTCACATACCTCTTCTATTTTTTATTTACATTGTCTATTTTACCATAAATTCAGGGTGATTGAAAGATTAAGAAAGTATTTTACAAAAGTCTTGACAATAAAATTTTGACTGCTGCTGCCTATCAAGAGTACCAAAAAAAGAGTCTCATACGAGACTCTTTTACAAGATAAGTTGTCTGACTTAAATTGTTATCTGGGAAAACTTAATTGTTTTTGATTAAGCTTCGATTTCTGAAACGATACCTGAACCAACAGTACGTCCACCTTCACGGATAGAGAAAGTAGTACCTTGTTCAACGGCGATTGGGTGGATCAATTCAACGTCGATAGTAACGTTATCACCAGGCATAACCATTTCAGTACCTGCTGGCAATTCAATTGAACCAGTTACGTCAGTTGTACGGAAGTAGAACTGTGGACGGTAGTTGTTGAAGAATGGAGTGTGACGTCCGCCTTCTTCTTTAGTAAGGATGTAAACTTCACCCTTGAATTTAGTATGTGGATGAATTGAACCTGGTTTAGCAAGAACTTGACCGCGTTCGATTTCATCACGTTGGATACCACGAAGAAGCACACCGACGTTATCACCGGCAAGACCTTCATCAAGCTGTTTACGGAACATTTCAACACCAGTAACAACAGCTTTTTGAATATCGTCACGGATACCAACGATTTCAACTTCATCATTGACTTTAACAGTACCACGGTCGATACGTCCTGATGCAACAGTACCGCGTCCAGTGATTGAGAATACGTCTTCGACTGGAAGAAGCAATGGTTTATCAGTATCACGTTCTGGATCTGGAATGTATTCATCAACAGTATCCATAAGTTTCATGATAACATCTTCTTGTTCAGTGTCACCTTCAAGCGCTTTAAGAGCTGAACCTTGGATAACTGGAATGTCATCACCTGGGAAATCGTATTCTGAAAGAAGGTCACGGATTTCCATTTCAACCAATTCAAGCAATTCTTCATCATCAACCAAGTCAACTTTGTTCATGAAGACGATAAGGTATTTAACACCAACTTGGCGTGAAAGCAAGATGTGTTCACGAGTTTGCGGCATTGGTCCGTCAGTTGAAGCTACTACAAGGATAGCTCCGTCCATTTGAGCGGCACCAGTGATCATGTTTTTAACATAGTCCGCGTGTCCTGGAGCGTCGATGTGAGCATAGTGACGTTTAGCTGTTTCGTACTCAACGTGTGCAGTATTGATTGTGATACCGCGTTCGCGTTCTTCTGGAGCAGCATCGATTGATGAGTAATCTTTAGGTTGATTTACTGCGCTGGGAAGACGACGTGCAAGAACGGTTGTGATTGCAGCTGTCAAAGTAGTTTTACCATGGTCAACGTGTCCGATAGTACCAATGTTAACGTGTGGTTTACTACGATCGTATTTTTCTTTTGCCATTTTGGGAAAAGCCTCCAATAAAATATATTTTATAGATAGACGGTAGGCAATACAGTCTAACTTTACCTTATTATTTTAACAAATTACACTGAAAATGCAAGCATTTTATATAGATGTCTCTATCTTTTTTTCTGAGAAAAGCTAAAATCAGCCTTTAGCAGGTAAAAACAGGCAGCTCCTTCTTTTTCTGGCTTGACATTTTTGCCGCTGCTCAATGGTGCACAAAAAATAAAGAGGATTGGCCTGTTTTTGCACATTGCAAATCCAATCCTCTGTTTAAATTGTTCATCCGGCAGTTCAATCATTGTAGAGCTCTTGATAGATTTCTTCCTCAGATGCCACAAAAACATCATCAGTACTGCGCTCTGCCTCTGCTACTTCCCGATAAATTTCCTCTCGTTTCTCATTGGCATCAATATTTAAAACAAAGCCGATAGCCACAGAGAGAACCAAGAGGCTGTTTCCGCCCTGCGACAGGAAAGGAAAGGTAACCCCCGTTGAAGGAATGAGACCTGAGATACCGCCGATATTGACAAAGACCTGCATGAGCATCATGCCGCCAACGCCCAGAGCAATCATTGAATTGAAGGAACTTTTAGCTTTGATACCGACCAAAAGAATTCTCAAAATCAAAAAGAAAATCAAAGCCAGAATCAAGCTGGCACCAATCAGCCCCAGTTCCTCGATAACAATAGAAAAAACAAAGTCTGTCTGCGCTTCCGGAAGATAGCCGCGTTTCTCAATGGAATTTCCCAAGCCGCGGCCCAGCCAGCCGCCGTTGCTCATCGCATAATAGGAATTAGCCAGCTGGTGTCCTGAGTCGGTGACATCCTGAAAGGGATTGAAAAAAGCACTGAAACGTTTGGCCACATAACCAAAAACAGGAACCTTACTCATGGTTTTGACACCAACCATATTGATGATGCCCAAAAAAACGGCCGACAGGGCAATAATTCCGGTCAGCAGAGCCGAAAACCACCGGTAGCCGACACCGCTGACTGAATACATCACGACAGCTGTCAAAACAATAATGGTTGCATTTCCCAAGTCCGGCTGCGCTGCCACCAAAAAGATTAAGACCAAAGAATAAAAGCGCCAGTCTTTCAAATCACTCAACTGCTTGGGCAGCCATTTGCGCTTGGTCAAGGCCTGATAATCATAAACTTCAATGGTTTGCTGGCGTCTGGCAAAGGTAAAGGCCAAAAACCAAACCATAATAATTTTTAAATACTCCGCCGGCTGGAAACTGATGGGCCCCAGAACGATCCAGCCGTGTGCTCCGTTGACCTCCTGAGTCCAGAAACGGGCGATAATCAGCAGTATGGCTTCTATCAGCATCACAATGGTCAAAACACCGCTGTTTTTTAAGAAATTTAATTTCAGCCGGTAAATAAAAAGAATGGCGAGCAGGCTGATAATCCAAAAAATACCTTGGTTTATAACCGAGCGAAAGGGATTCAAGCCATTCTGAATCAAGTTGGCACTAGTCGTTGAATAGACAATAATCAACCCCAAAACCGACAAAATCAAATAGGGGAGCAGTATCGAATAATTCAGCAGGTGCCGCTTATCAATTTTCATATGTTTTCCTCAAAATATCTTACAAATCTAACATTAGCATTATACCATCTTTTAGATTTAAAACAAAGAAGAGAGCCAAACAAAAATTAGCAGATATCAAAGTAATTTTACTCCGGCACTTACTTGCATAGAAAAAACACCCCAATCGTTTTTAGGCCTAACGTTTGAGGTGCGGTTCATTTTCAGTAAAATTTTAATTTTGACTGTCTGCTACAGGGCGCTGATTAACCGGAATTACGCAGACCGGTCGCAACACCGTTGATGGTGATATGAATCAGATTTTCTAAATTTTCACCCAGCTCACCGCGGCGCTGACGCTTAATTAGTTCAATTTGAATATAGTTGAGCACATTGAAATAAGGCAGGCGGGAATCAAGACTGGCTTGCAGGTAACTGTTGTCCTCCAAAAGATGTTCATGATTTTCGATAGATAAAATAATATTCTTTGTCAGCTGCCATTCATCCAAAATCGTGTTAAAGACTTCTTTTGTTTCTTCATCCTGACACAGTTTGGCATACTCAAAGGCGATGTTCATATTTGATTTTGACAGAACCATGTCGACATTGGACAAGAGAGAATGAAAGAACGGCCACGATTGATACATTTCCTGCAGCGTAGCTAGATTTTTTTCATCTTTATCAATGAAATGTTTGAAAGCCGAGCCTACACCGTACCATCCGGGAAACATAATCCGATTTTGCGACCATGAGAAGACCCAAGGAATGGCACGTAAACCGCTGATCTCTGTAATTGTTTTACGGGCTGCAGGACGTGATCCGATATTTAAACTGGAAACTTCCCGAATCGGACTGGCTGCAAAGAAATAATCATAGAAATGCTCATTGCCAAAAACAAGGTCGCGGTAAATCGCATTGCTGTCTGCCACAACTTCGTCCATAATCAGACGGTAGCCGACCAAGTTTTCAGCATCAACAATTCTTCTTGTCACGATGCGATCCAGGGTTGCTGACACCAGCATCTCCAAGTTATAATAAGCGACATCTTTGTTGCCGTACTTATTGCCGATGACTTCACCCTGTTCTGTCAGGCGGATACGATCTTTAATAGAACCAAAAGGCTGTGACGTAATCGCTTCATAAGACGGACCTCCGCCGCGCCCTACTGTTCCGCCGCGGCCATGGAAGAAGGTGATTTTCACACCCTTATCCAGACCAATCTCTGTCAATTCATTCTGCGCCTTATACAAGGTCCAGCCCGAAGACAGATAACCGCCGTCCTTGTTGGAATCAGAATAGCCAAGCATAATTTCTTGGTAGCCATTATTGGCAGCAATCCATTTTTTGACAATGGCATAATCAAGATATTGCTTCATAATATCCCGCGAATTATCCAAGTCTTCGATCGTTTCAAACAGAGGAACAATCTGCACACGCGCTTTTTCGGTGTCAACCAGACCGACTTCTTTAAGCATGACTGCCAGCTCAAACATATCAGAGACACTTTCGGTATGCGAAATGATGTGCTGCTTAATAACATCCTCACCCAGAGCATCTTTCAGCTGTCTGGCTGTTTTAAAGATAGCCAACTCTTTTTGCAGAAGCTCCGACTTTTCAACATGGGTTGCTGAAAGAATCCGCGGATCTTCCAACAGCTGGCGGAGCAAGATCCGGCATTTCTCGTCTTCAGGCAGACTGCTGTAGTCATCCACAATATTGGCCGAAGCCAATAGCTCCGCCACACAGGCTTCATGAACACTTGAGTCCTGGCGCATGTCGATAGAGGCCAAAAAGAATCCAAACACATCAACTGCCTGAATCACTTCGGTCAAATCACCGCTAACCAAAGCAGAATCATTATTTTCCAAGAGAGAGTCCCTGATGAGCTCTAAGTCATTCTGAAATTCCCGAGCTGTTTGATAAGGCTGAGTTTGCTGTTCTTCAGCAGATTCCAAATCAAGCGAAGCCTTTGAGAAATCTCCTTTTTTCAGATAAGCCAAGGTTGCCTGCAGTCTTGACTGAATGTAGTAAAATGCTTTGCGGTAAGGTTCTTTTTCACGATAAATGGAGACATCTGCCGAACGATCCGCCATCTCTTTGACGGCCTCACTGATTGTAGAAAGACTGGAAGACAAAGAGAAGGTCCGATACAAGTCTGAGAGTTTGCTGATATAATAATTCAAAATGACTTCACTTTGAACCAAAGCAGATATTTTTAAGGTTTCAGCTGTTACATACGGATTGCCGTCACGGTCACCGCCGATCCACATTCCCATGGTAATCGGTTTTGCGCCATTCAGATCAATCCCTTTTTGTTCAGCCAGCTGCTTGTATTGACTGCTGAACTTAGTAACCGCCTTAATCAAAGAGGAATTGTAGTATTCCATGACATTGGTGATTTCATTGGTAACTTTGAGCTTTTTCTCACGGATAATATCTGTCTGCATAATCAGCTCAACATAGCGGCGCAGGTCATCGTACCATTTTTGCCTGTTGATAGAACCGGACTTAGTGTCACGGTACTTGCGCAAAAGCTCATGAATCCGATTGGTCAAGTCCAGCATGGTCTTGCGCTGCACCTGAGTCGGATGGGCTGTTAAAACCGGTACGACATTGACATTTTCTAAAATTTCCTGAGCATTGTCTTGTTCAGAAACCAGATCAATCGTTGCCGATATCTTGCCAAGATAGTCAATATCATTGTTGTTTTGATAATTGACCTCATAAGCCAAATTAACATCTTCAGAGATATTAATCAAAAGCGGCAAAATTGCAAAATAACGTGAAACCACAACCATCTCGTCATTATTGAGCTGCTTGATGGCTTGCTCTAAATCCTGATGCTTTCCTTCAGCAGATAATGTTTTTAAGAGGGTAATCTTATCAAAACTATCCTTTCCGATCATTTTCTTGGTAACATCATCCAATAATTCAGTAAGAATGCTGATTTCTTCGGCGATGGCCTCTTTATCATTTCTGCTCTCTAATTTACTGACTGTCACGAAATGCAATTCCCTTCTTTACATTGATAGTTTCTATCATATCATTTTTAACAAAAAAGTAAATAAATTCTCCAGTATTGGTGCGCTTTCATAGCGAAAACACAGCTGCTTCACTTTTTGTCTTTGTAAACTTTCTGGTAAAACTCAATCTTATCGCCGTCTTTGACCTTGATCTTATCAGCGGATTTAGACGCTAATTTATTGTTCACATCAAACATCCAGTAACGTCCGGCCTTCTTATCCTGGGACAAGCCGTCAATAGCCGTGATGAAGCCGCTCTTTTCTTTGACTTTGTAGTTAGCTTTCAGCACGTCCATCACCGTATCTCCCTTATTAAAGGAAACCTTTTCGTCAGTTTTGTTAGAACCGGTCTTAACAATCAGCCTGACCTGAAAATCTTCAGACGTCTTACTTTTACTGCCGGTTTCGCTGTCGCTGCAAGCTGCTAGAAAGAGAACGATTCCGGTTAAGGCTAAAAATTCATATAGTTTTTTCATTGGATAATAATCTCCTAAAAATGGATAAGATGATGGGATAGAAAAGCACAGTCGACACAGCATGCATCAGATTGAACGTCATACCAGCCAAAATATAAGCAAACACCGGAGCTGCAAACAGTAAGGCTGAGTAAGTATCAACAACGATACCGTAGATAACGCTCATCAGGCCTGCCAAAACAGCCTGCAGAATTATCTGATTTATGCTGCCAAGCCGCAAAGACTTCGTCAGAGGATAACAAATGAATTTCCATAAGAATAAGATGCTGCCAAAACCAATAACCTGTCCTAAAACCCAAGGGCCAAAGCCCAGCAGAAAACTGGTAACCAGCATTGTTACAGACATAATCAAAAAGCTTTCCCAAAAGCCGTAAAAAACTGCGCATACTAAAAAGATGGCAGTTATCGGCTGAATATTGGGCAGACCGGCAAAAGCAATTCGCAAAACAATCGCTAATGCCGACAAAATCGCAATGCGGCTGATTTTTTGAAGCGGCATATTATCCCCAAACGTCATCAATAATTTCTTTTACAAGTTCTAATTTAGCCCATTGATCTTCCTCTGTCAAGATATTTCCTTCTTCTGTTGAGGCAAATCCGCACTGAGTGGACAGCCAAAGCTGATCCAGCGGCAAATATTGGCTGGCCTCTTTAAGGCGGGCAATGACAGCTTCTTTATCTTCAAGTTTAGCATCCTTTGACGTAATCAAGCCAAGGACAGCCACCTTATCCGGATCTTTGAATTCCGCTAACGGTTCAAAACCGCCTGCACGTTCACTGTCAAATTCTAAAAAGTAAGTTTTAGCGGCTTCTTCTCCAAACAGTTCCTGAGCGACCGGACCGTATCCGCCTGATGACGCCCATGTTGAATGATAGTTGCCTCGACAGACATGCGTATTGACCTGCAAACCGTCCGGAACATTTTGGTAGACATCATTATTTAAGGTCAGAAAAATGTCTGCCAATTCATCTCTGACTTGTTTAGAACTTTTATTCTGCGGAGCACCCCAGGCTGTTAAAAAGACTTCATCAACCAAAGTTCCCCAGGTACAGTCATCAAATTGAAGGGTTCTCAGACCAGCCTTATACAGGTCTTCTATCACTGTCAGGTAGGCCTTTTTGATATCCTGCCGCAATTGTGCAAAATCAGGATAGACTGCATTTAATTTTGCAACATGGTCGGCATCGCGGATCAATTCAAAATAAAACTGTGCCGGAGCCGGAATAGTATATTTGGCTTCAACGCCCTCTTTGTCAGCAAGGAGATCATATAAGAACTTATAATCAGCAACAAAAGGATGATTTTCTCCGCTTATCTTTCCGGCAATTAAAGCTGAGTCAGCCTTGGTTGTTTCATCATGAAAATGATAGCCTTCTGCTGCCTGAACATGATCAATTCCTTGAAAGCCCCAGAAAAAGTCCAAATGCCAGTAGGCTCTGCGGAATTCACCATCAGTTACCTTTTCAAGGCCCACTGCTATCTCCTTATCAACCAATTCTTTGATCAGCCGGTCTTCAACAGCCCTCAGCTCTTCTTTGGAAATTTTCCCGGCTTCAAATTCTTCCCGTGCTTTTTTCAGAGCTTCCGGACGTAAAAAGCTGCCAACATGTTCAAAATATTTTTTTGCCATCTTTTTCTCCTTATTATAGATAGAAATGATTATCTTTCATTTTATCATCTGTTCCTATAGCTGTAAAATATAAATATATTATGATTTGCTATAGCTAATGACTATATGTGCTGCTGTTAAACAGACTTATTTTGCTTTTTTCCAAACTTTACGTTAAAATAAGGAAGATGAGAAGAAGAATTAAGCCTGTCTTTGTTCTGGCTTTCTTCAGTTTGTTCGGACTATTGCTCATTCTGGGCAATGTTCGTTCTGAAAGTGCGCGGCAAAAAGAATTAGCTGCTGCTAAAAAATCAATTCCTGAAATTGAACAGACTGCAAAGAAACCAAAAGCAAATTCAGATGGAGACACTTTTACTCTTAATCCGATTATTGATATCTCCGGCTGGCAGCTGCCCAGCGAAATTGATTATGACACCCTGTCCAGTAACATATCGGGTGCCATTATCCGGGTTCAGGGAGGCTCAGGCATTGCTAAAAAGAACAATGCTGCTCACAGTTCCGGAGTTGACAAATCGTTTAAGACACATATTGAAGAGTTCCAAAAACGAGGCATTCCTGTAGCTGTCTACGCCTATGTCCGCGGGTCCAATGTCAAGAAAATGAAGTCTGAGGCTAAAACTTTCTACAAAAACGCTTCGCCTTACAACCCGACTTTCTACTGGCTTGATGTTGAAGAAAAAACCATGTCTGACATGAATAAAGGTGTTAAGGCTTTCCGTGATGAACTGAAACGTCTCGGTGCTGAAAATGTCGGCATTTATATCGGCACCTATTTCATGGAAGAGCACAGCATTTCCACCAAAGGCTTTGATGCTATCTGGATACCGACCTATGGCACAGACTCAGGCTATTTTGAAGCCGTTCCAAAGACCAAATTAAACTATGACCTGCACCAATATACTTCTCAAGGTCAGCTGCAGGGCTTTAAACACACCTTGGACCTCAATCAAATTGCCGTCAACAAGGACACCAAAGCAACCTATGAAAAATTATTCGGGCCGGTGAATGAATAAGCTTGACAGCTTTTAGCTTCCGTCATATAATGTAGGTAACAGAATATCACAAGGAGTGCTTCTTAGCTGAGATTGCCTTTGGCGAAATCCTATGGACCTGATCTAGTTAATACTAGCGTGGGGATGTGACTAATTGATGAAATTAACACATGCAAACTCCTTGAATGAAAGGAGTCTTTTTATGTCCAAAAATTCAGTCATTCTGGTTGAAGCGGCTCTGGCTGCTGCTTTAGCCATGGTCCTGTCGCTCCTGCCTGATTTTGCCAGTTGGTTTACGCCGTCTTTCGGAGCTATTCCCCTCATCATCTTCGCCTTAAGAAGAGGAGCTAAATATGGGATTTTATCCGGCCTGCTCTGGGGACTGCTGCATTTTCTTTTAGCAAAGGTCTACTACCTAAGCCTTTCACAGGTCATTCTGGAATATATCCTTGCCTTTCTTTGCATGGGCTTTGCCGGTTTTATGCAACATCCCCTGCAAGCAGCTCTTAAGAAGGAAAATAAATCCAAGGCCCTGTTTTATGCCATTACGGGAGCTTTTGCAGCTACTCTCAGCCGGTATATCTGCCATTACATCGCCGGATTTATCTTTTGGGGAAATTACGCACCAAAAGGAATGTCTCCTTTTTGGTATTCTTTTACTGTCAATGGCAGTGCAGGATTGTTTACGTTTTTGGTAGTTGTTTTGGTTCTGCTTGTTCTGGTGCCCGGTCAGCCGCAATTCTTTTTGCCTAAGACCAAGGCAAAAACAAAGAACTAAACCAATTCATATCCTTTGAAAGCACAAAGAGGCGGAAGAATTTCGCCTCTTTTCAATTTGGAAGCCTAATAGGCTGATACAGCAAGTAAGATCAAAATGTCTTACTTTTTTATTTCAGTTTTTTAAGCCAATCATGCTATTATAATGGTATGGCTAAAAAACGAAAAAGCAAAAAACATATGTCAAAGAAAAGCCGGCGCAGACGGCAGCAAAAAAAGAAAAAGCAGCTTAAATACTTTATTCTCACAGGATTTGTGCTTGTTGTCTTGGGACTTGCTCTTTTTCTTTACCAGCATCGCTTTCATGTCTCTGCCTCTTATGAAACGAAGCAGACAGCCATTGTTGCAGCTGACTCTTCACCGGCTCTCTATCCTTATCTATTTGATCTGGCTGCAGACAAATTGGAACAAAATGCCACTGTACAAGTAGAAGGCTATTTTCTGACCAGCTTAAAAGGCAGGCAAGTCACTCTGGCTAAAATAAAATTAAAGGGGCGCACCTGCTATGTCAATGCTAAAAAACTTCAAATTCAGCAGACCAATGCCATCAATCAATATATCGCCGCTTTACAGTACCCTCATGTAGAGATGACCAAGGCTATCTATTCACAGTTTGATAAAAAAGCCTATTATAGTTTCTCCGGCCAGCCCAAAGGCATTATTATTCACGATACCGGAAACGATAGTTCATCTATCCAGAGTGAAGTCTCTTATATGGAGAAAAATTATAAATCAGCCGGTGTTTTTGTCCACAGCTTTATTGACAAAGACAGTATTCTTCAAATTGCCGATGACCGCTACATGGCTCAGGGTGCCGGTCCTAAAGGGAATCCTTATTATCTTCAGTTTGAAATGATTCGCGAGCACAGCCAGTCAGATTTTGCCAAACAGCTGGCCAATGCTGCTTATTATACAGCTGTCATGCTTAAAAAATATCACCTGCCGGTTACGCTGGGACAAAAAGATGCCTCAGGCACTGTCTGGACGCACCAGATGGTATCCAGCTATTTGGGCGGAACAGACCACCAAGACCCAGATGACTACTGGAACACAGCTGCTGCAGAATTTTTTGCCAGCGATTACTCCGTAAAAAACTTTTTAGATTTGATTCAAGCCTACTATAATCAGCTTTAAAATGATATAATGGGAAAGTATATTATTTATTTTGGAGGAAATCATGCTTTCTTGGATAACAAGATTAATCAAAGGGATCATCATTGCCCTGGGCTTTATTCTGCCCGGTGTATCAGGCGGAGTCTTAGCTTCTATTTTAGGTCTGTATGAGCGTATTATTTCATTTTTAGCACACTTGTCAAAAGACTTTGTCAAAAATGTTCTCTTCTTCATTCCGGTAGGAATCGGCGGTATTCTGGGAATCGCGCTTTTTTCTGCACCCTTAGAGTACCTTTTGGAACATTATGAGGTCCCTGTCCTTTGGGCCTTTACAGGAACAATCGTCGGTACCCTGCCGACTCTGTTCGCTGAATCCACGCAAAAATCTAAGCGCGATAAAGCAGACTGGGCCTGGCTTCTGGGAACTTTTTTGATTTCCGGTCTCCTGCTCTACTTTTTAAATGACTTAGTCGGTACCATTCCGGCTAATTTCGCAAGCTTTGTCCTTGCCGGTGTTCTGATTGCTCTTGGTGTCTTGGTACCGGGGCTCAGTCCGTCTAATCTTCTTTTAATTATGGGACTGTATTCACCCATGCTGACCGGTTTTAAAAATCTCGACTTACTGGGAGTTTTCCTGCCGATTGCCATCGGCGGTATGGCAGCTGTCCTGCTCTTTTCAAAGCTTATGGATTACGCCTTGACCCACTACCATTCCCGCGTTTATCACTTTATTTTGGGACTTGTCATTTCAAGTACGCTTCTAATCATCATTCCAAATCCAAGAAATACGGAGAGTATCTCCTATGCAGGCAGCAGCTGGCTGACCTTCTTAGCAGCTGCTTTGTGCTTTGCTGCCGGTATTGCTTTGGGACTTTGGATGAGCAAACTTGAGGAAAAATACAAATGAGCAAAAAGCATAAACTGAAAAAAACACTGGTGGATCAGATTTTGGATAAGGCCAAGATAGAGCACGACAGTTTAGCACTCAATGCCCTAGAAGGCAAGCTGCCAGAGGACATCAAAAAAGAGGATATTTTTAAAACGCTGGCTCTGACAGGTGACAAAACAGGAACTCTTATCGGAATTCTCCCTATCACAGAACACCTGTCTGAAAAAAAGCTGGCTAAAGTATCCGGTAACAAGAAAGTCAGTATGATTCCGCAAAAGGAATTGCAAAAAACAACCGGCTATGTCCACGGTGCTAACAATCCTGTCGGCATCAGGCAAAAACATCATTTCCCTATCTATATTGACCGCATCGCGCTTGACAAAGGAAAAATGATTGTATCAGCTGGTGAAATCGGCCGGTCTATCCGCATCGACAGCCAAATTTTAGCACAGTTTGTCAAGGCTGAATTCGCTGATATTAAGGAGTAAGCATGCGTATACTTGGAAACATTGTTTGGTTCTTTTGCTCCGGACTTTGGGCTGCTATTGCCTGGTATGCAGTAGGACTGCTGCTTTGCATCACTGTTATCGGGATTCCTTTTGGACTGCAGTGTTTTAAAATTGGCTCTTTCGGCCTTTTTCCCTTTGGCAAAACAATCATCTTTTCAGACCGTTTCTCCAGCCTCTTAGGAAATATCATCTGGATTTTACTGGCCGGCTGGGAGCTGGCTCTGCTGCATCTGGCCAGTGCTGCTGTACTTTGCCTGACCATTATCGGAATTCCTTTTGCCATACAGTCGGTAAAGATGGCCGGCATCAGTCTTTTTCCTTTTGGCGTTGAAATTATTGATTAGAGTTGGGAGATATAAGAATTGTGAAACTGTATTTTATCAGACATGGAAAAACTGAGTGGAACTTAGAAGGCCGCTTTCAGGGTGCCGGCGGAGACTCACCGCTTTTAACGAGCTCTGTTAAAGAACTTGAGCTTTTAGGCCGACATTTGAAAGACATCAAATTTGACAGGGTATATTCCAGTGATCTCAAACGCGCGAAGCTGACCAGCCAGATTATCACTCGGGAAAATGTTCATCCTACAGACATTACCTATACTAAAACCCTGCGGGAATGGAATCTGGGCAGACTGGAAGGCCAAAAAATCAGCTTAGTCAGCTCCATCTATCCCAAACAAATGAAAGCTTTCCGCCATAATCTGGCACAGTTCAACCATTCCATCTTTGACGCCGAATCTGTTTACCGTGTGACGCACCGCGTCTCAAACTTTGTTAAGTCGCTTAAAGACCTGCCGGCTCAAAATATTTTACTGGTGGGCCACGGCGCTACACTGACAGCAGCTATCCAGTCACTCTTGGGCAATGAACCTGCTCAGTTTCGCCGCGACGGCGGCCTGGATAATGCCAGTATTACTATTTTAGAAACAAAAGATTTTGAACATTTTGACCTTATCACTTGGAATGATGTTTCCTATAAAGAAAAAATGCCTCAAGAAGTCAACGTACACTAAAAGAGAGCCAATTAAAATCAAAAATCGTGATTTTAATTGGCTCTCTTTTTACTTAGCGTATTTCAAGCGCAGTACTTTTTCTTGGTTCTTATCCAGCCTAAGCAGAATAACAACCTTATCAATGCTGATATTGCTTTCCAGTAAACGTTCGGCAGCCATCATAAGACCGTTATTAATTCCCAGCTGTAAGACAGGATTGCTACGGTCATTAGTGTCAAAAATAAATTTATGGCTGGGCAGATCAAACAAGACCTTCACTGCTCCGTAGAGCTGCTCAAAGGAGTCAATCTGCAAATCAAAAACAGGCTTTGTTCCGGGCTTCAAGCGGCGGCCGCGATGATTAAACCACATGGAGTGCCAGCCGCTGTTATGAGCTCCAATGATATCATTGTCATAAGAGTCTCCCACATACAGCGTCGTATCCGGATCCATATCAAATTGCTCGGCAGCCAAATTAAAAATTTCTTTCTGCGGTTTTTGAAAACCTGTCGCCTGGCTGACCAAGACCCGCTTAGGAGCAACATAATCGTAGAGTCCTAATTTTTTTATCTTTTTCAGCTGATGCTCGGTCGGACCATTGGTAATAACGCCCATGGGAATATTTTTTTCTTTCAGAAAATCCAGTGTCAGACGCATTTCATCCAGCATTGTAATCTGATCGAGCTCTTTTTCGTAAATAGCCTGAAAATGATTGCCCTCATCTTCACTGATCTGCCGATAGCCAAACTCCAATAGGGTCTGTTCACAGCGCCAGAAACGAAAATATTCGGTTGTCCATTCTCCGGCCATTACCCGCGGAAAACCGGTGTCGGAATAATGGCGAAAACGAATATAAGCCTGATTGATCTGAGCCATGTCAAAATCAGGAAAACAGTTTTCGACAGCACTGCGGTACGGTGCCTGCTGGTCATAAATAGTGTCATCAACATCAAAAACAATAGCACTAATCATAAGTAAGTCTTTCTAAATCTTAATTCTAAAAAATTATACTATTTTTTCAGTGTTTTTTCAAAATCTTTATCACCTGCTTTCTCGGCATGCAAAGGTAGCTTTTCCCACTGAGACGGCCCTTGGTCAAAAATATTATTCTTTTGTTTGCTTTCAAACTGAGTTTCTTGCTGCATTATGACCATTAAAAAAGAGCTTAGTTCATCAGCTGATGAACTGAGCTCTTAAGCTGTCCTGCATTCAGGACGATGACTATAGATCTCTGCCTTTACGATTGTTAATCAATTTGCTCAAAACGCATCTTTTGTTTTACCTGTCCTTGACCGGCATCGGAAATCTGGTAAGTAAAACTGCGTGAGCTAAAATGCTTTCCAAAGGCTAAGACGCTGTTGTACTGCCATTGAGACAGCTTATTGTCTTCTACTTTCCCTAAAGTCACTTTATTGCCTTTGGCCTTATATTTCCAGGCTGCGCTTGTGCTCTGATCTTTATAGACTTTTTCAAACTGCCTGTCGCTCTGTACAGCTTTTAAAGCAGCAGCTTTATTCCGAGTAACAATGGCCTTGTCACCAGTACCGGAAAACACAACATACATCACCCGGTCATTCTTTTCGCCTTTAAGAACACTTGAATACTGATAGGCATGCCCTGGAATCATCTTTGCTACATGGTGGCTGGCATAGTAATAAAATCCGCCGCCAATGACGAGAAGACCAAGAAGAGCTACAGCGATAACAGTTATTAGCTTACGTTTAGTCATTATTTCCCTCACTATTCTACGTCACTATAAGAGTCATCAGCCGCTTCTGTTACAGCTTGAGTCGTTTCTTCCTCATAGGAATATGATGCGTCTGAATCTTCATTTGCATCGTTACTGTCCGGAATATCTGCGGCATCACTGTCAGTACTGCTGTTGTTGCTGTCAGTATCAGTATCTTCATTTGGAGTATCAACCGCATTATCATCTGAAGCATCGCTTTGCTCTGTTTCTTCTTCGTCAGACTTATTGTAAATACTCAGATCAAGGCTAAGCGTTTTCTCACCTGCTGCTGTAACATCCAGCTGAACTGCTTGTGCATCAAGCAAGTTTTGCAGATAGCCATCATTTAGCAGTTGGTCATAGATAGCCTTAGCAGCTTCTTTAGCTGCTTTTTCGGTCCGAGCAGTGCTCTTTACCTGAATGTTTTGATTTTGGTACAAGCTTTCTTCTTCCAAATCTTCTGTCTGACTGGCATCTGTCGAATCATGGGAGATAAAACTAATCTGTCCGGAAGTCCCATTATTAAGGATAAGCTGGTTAATTTCGTCTTGAACAGCATCCTGATATTCATTTTCTTCTAAGGTATTTTCTTTAGTCTTCCGTTTTTTACTCTTATTTTTACTGCTAGTACTTGATTTCGTTTTACTGTCGGCTATTGATTGGTCAGCTTCGTCATCGCTAGAAGAACTATCTGCATCATTCTCGTCAGCCATTTGATTGGCAGATGATGAGGCATCGTTGTCATCATCGGCAGCAGGATAATTGTGCTCAATATGATTGTCTTCATAGTAAGCTGTGTTGTTGACAATAACCACAGTGTCATCATCGCTGTAAAAATTAATATTGATTGAGGTGTGGGCACAGTAGTGTCCGGTTCCCTCATAGGTATAGGTTACAGGAACTTTTCCGTCACGGTTAAGAATGAGGACATCCCCCGCATAAATCAAATCGACGTTAGCGATGTTATTGTCATAAGCAAGTTTTTGGATAGAAATACCAGTTGCCTGAGAGATTCCCCAAAGGGTATCGCCCCACTGAATAACATAGCGTTCACCATTGAGGCTGTTTAAATTAATATTTTGAGATGAGATATTGTTGCTGATTTGATCCGGAGTACTGGCAACCCAGTTGGTAATGTCAGCACGCTGAGCGTTAGTCTGGTCAGCATAAAAATCACCTGCTGCTGCTTTTGTCTGCACAAGCATCGGCAAAACAAGCGCACCCAGCATCATAGCACTGCCAAAAAGCTGTTTCTTTTTCATTGATAATCCTCCCAAAAAGCCTGCCAATCGCCATTTTAACCGTTGATGATATTAAAATTAAAAAATTGGCACTGATTAACATTAGTTTTCAACTATGTTACAGTTTATTTACTTTTATTATAGTCCTTATAATACTCTGCTGTCAACTTATTTTAAAATTTTTCACAAACAAAATCGGACTTTTGTTTCTTTTCTCTCTGACAAGACATTTTTACCAGAGTTTATATGCCACATGTCCTTATTTTATGATAAAATGGTATAAATGACTTTTTGGAGGAAAACATGTCAAATCAACATACAGAAGAATTAAATGACCAGCAGATTGTCCGCCGTGAAAAGATGGCTGCCCTTTCTGAACAGGGAATCGACCCCTTTGGCAAACGTTTTGAGCGTACTGCCACTTCTGGCCAATTAAAAGAAAAATATGCTGACAAATCAAAAGAAGAACTGCACGACATTAATGAAACGGCTACTATTGCCGGCCGGCTCATGACCAAACGTGGCAAAGGCAAGGTTGGTTTTGCCCACCTGCAGGACCGTGAAGGACAGATTCAAATTTATGTGCGCAAAGATACCGTCGGCGATGACAACTACCAGATTTTTAAAAAGGCTGATATCGGAGACTTCTTAGGTGTTGAAGGAGAAGTCATGCGTACAGATATGGGTGAGCTTTCTATCAAGGCGACTCACATCACGCATCTGTCAAAATCCCTGAGACCTCTGCCGGAAAAATTCCACGGTCTGACAGATGTGGAAACCATCTATCGCAAGCGTTACCTTGATTTGATTTCCAACCGTGACAGTTTCGAACGTTTCGTAACACGCTCAAAAATTATTTCAGAAATCCGCCGCTATCTTGACGGACTTGGTTTCTTAGAAGTGGAAACACCTGTCCTCCATAATGAAGCCGGCGGTGCTGCCGCTAAACCATTTACCACACATCACAATGCCCAAGACATGGATATGGTCCTTCGGATTGCTACCGAACTGCACCTGAAGCGGCTGATTGTCGGCGGTATGGAACGGGTCTATGAGATCGGCCGTATCTTCCGCAACGAAGGCATGGATGCGACTCACAACCCTGAATTCACATCCATTGAAGTCTATCAAGCTTATGCTGATTTTGAAGATATTATGGATCTGACAGAAGGCATCGTCCAGCATGTGGCCAAGGCTGTCAAAGGAGACGGTCCTATTCAATATCAAGGCACTGAAATCAGAATCAATGAACCTTTTAAACGTGCTCACATTGTTGATTTAATCAAGGAAGTAACCGGTATTGACTTCTGGAAGGAAATGACCTTAGAAGAGGCACAAGCTTTAGCCAAGGAAAAAAATGTTCCGCTTGAAAAACACTATACTTCTGTCGGTCATATTATTAACGCTTTCTTTGAAGAATTTGTCGAAGAAACACTCATTCAGCCAACATTTGTCTATGGACATCCGGTAGAAGTTTCGCCGCTGGCTAAAAAAAGTGCAGATGATCCTCGCTTCACCGATCGCTTCGAACTCTTTATCATGTGCCATGAATACGGCAATGCCTTTACCGAACTGAATGATCCTATCGATCAGTTGGAACGCTTTAAAGCACAGGCTGCCGCCAAGGAACTGGGAGATGATGAAGCAACAGGCATCGATTATGATTATATTGAAGCCCTTGAATACGGCATGCCGCCAACCGGAGGACTGGGTATCGGTATCGACCGCTTAGTCATGCTCCTCACTGACACCACTACTATCCGTGATGTGTTGTTATTCCCTACAATGAAATAGGTTAGACTTATTTGCACGTAACTACTCCACAACCAGTACCTCTCGCTCCTTTATTTTCAGGTGAGAGGCTGAACTAGAGCTTTTCACTCCCTACAGCGAAATAAACAGTCAAATCCAGAAGCTGACCTTTTAAGTTTTAGCTTCTGGATTTTTTTGACTGTGCGGCACAGCTATCCCTTACTTTTAATCACTGGTTTCCAGCTGCTTTTCATGGTACAATAAAATCAACGTTTTGTATGATACTGACCCCTAAAGAAAGGACGTTTGGCCTCCCATTTGCCAATTAATCATTAACATGAAAAAATATTATATTTCTTTTTTATCCGCTGCTATTTTTATTGCCTATGGGCTCTTGCAAAAACATTATATCTTTGCGGTTCTCGGTATCGTTTTTATCCTGATTGGTATTAAGGATATTTTGGATCATAAGAAAGATTAGCTAGTAAATAAATTATAATGAGTTTGGAAACGCTGAACAGAAGACACAGCTTAGGTTTTGTACCCACTTGTGAAACTGGTTCATCGTTGGCCAAGCTTTTTATTTTTCCTATAAAATAAGGCGCACCTAATTTTTTACTTTGTTATACTTAACTTTTTAAAATTTTTGTGCTATACTTGAGACAAAAGTAAAACGTATTTAGAAAAGAGATTTTCAAATGGAAACTCACCATCCTTCAGCAACTCCTCCTCAAAAGCAGTCTCTCAGTGAGGTCAATCAAAGTGTTAAAGTTCCTAAAAACGCTTCTTTCTGGACAACTCTGAGAGCTTTTTTAGGTCCGGGAGCTCTTGTTGCCGTTGGTTATATGGATCCCGGCAACTGGATTACCAGCGTTATCGGCGGAGCCAGTTATAAATACCTGCTTTTGTCGGTTGTCCTCATTTCCTCCCTTATTGCCATGCAGCTGCAGCAAATGGCCGGAAAATTAGGCATCGTTACACGTCAGGACTTAGCTCAGGCTACAGCAGCACATCTTCCTAAGGGCTTGCGCTACCTCTTGTTTGTCATTATTGAGCTGGCTCTTATGGCTACTGATCTGGCAGAAGTTATCGGCTCAGGAATTGCCCTGCACCTCTTATTTGGCTGGCCGCTGCTGTTTTCAATTTTCATTACCATCTTAGATGTTTTCTTGCTCCTGTCTATTATGAAATTAGGCTTTAGAAAAATTGAGGCTATTGTTTCAACCTTGATTTTGACGATTTTAGTGATTTTTGCTTATCTCGTTCTTATTTCTAATCCAAATGTGGCCGGTATTTTCAAGGGCTATCTTCCCAGCACTTCAATTTTTGATCTGTCACAAACTGCTGATAACAGCAGACTGACCTTAGCGCTTGGTATTATCGGTGCGACTGTCATGCCCCATAACCTCTATCTCCATTCGTCCATCTCACAGACACGCCGGGTCGATTACAAGCATAAATCTTCTATTCGGCAGGCCGTAAGATTCATGACCTGGGACTCCAACATTCAGCTGAGCTTGGCCTTTATTGTTAATTCTCTTTTGCTGATTCTCGGAGCATCACTGTTTTATGGCCATGCCAGTGAAATCAGTGCCTTTTCACAAATGTACAATGCCCTTTCTGATCACACGATTGCCGGAGCAGTTGCCAGTTCCTTTTTATCAACCTTGTTTGCCATTGCTCTTTTGGCCAGCGGCCAAAATTCAACTATTACCGGAACACTGACCGGTCAGATCGTGATGGAAGGCTTCTTGCACTTGAAAATGCCCCAATGGCTCATTCGTTTGGTAACACGTTTATTGGCGCTGCTTCCCGTTTTAATTGCTGCCATCATTTACGGCAGTCAGGAAAAAGTTTTAGACCAGCTTATCGTTTACTCACAGGTTTTCCTGTCTATTGCGCTGCCCTTTTCTATCTTTCCGCTGGTCTATTTTACCTCCCAGAAAAAAATCATGGGCGACTTTGTCAATGCTAAATGGAATACCTATCTGGCCTATGGAGTTGCTGTTTTATTGACCATCCTCAATTTACAGTTAATCTTAGACACCCTCTTTTAAGCAGGGCAGATTTTCCATTTTACGGCAAAATAAAAAAGGGAGTGGGAAAGAACCCAAAAATCGAAAATTTTGGTTCGTCTTCCCACCCCCGCACAGATGGCTAGGTTTTCCGCTTTGGCCTTGTGGCAAAAGGAAAATCAGCCAACCACTGCGCCAAGAGTTTATTCTAAAACAGGAATACTGGCCGAGTTTTTGCCCAGCCTCTTCATTTTTTAAATTCATTGACTAAAACGTCAAATTCTTCATTGGTCAGGGTAATCCCCTTGCCCATCTTAGTATGATCAGGGCTCCAGGATCTGATATCAAACTTAGCCGGTGCGCCGTTAAAGCTGACGCGGTTGAGTTCCTTGGTCCAGCCCTTGTCATTTTCAGACAGGACTAACAGTTTTTCTTCAATTTCAAATGTAAATTCTGCCATATATGCCTCCTATCAAAATATTCGTAAGAAAAAATGCTAAAAAGAATCACTTGTTAAATTTATTGTTTTTCTTACAATTTTTAATTAAGTATTTCATTTTAATCTAAAATGAGGTATAATCATTCTAACAATTTTTTAGAGAAAATGCCATGAAAAGATTTATACAAATGATTTTAGAGCATGTGAGGGAATTCATTGAACCGACCAAAAAATCTCCTGACATTGTTTTAAAAACCAATCAGCTGCTGCACACTATCTTACAAGCCCAAAAAAAGCATGAGGCCGTCCATGTGATTTATCTTGATAAGAGTTTTACGGGAGATATTGTCAAATATGACAGGGAAAACAATAAGCTCATTTTAAAAAATTTTCAAAAAAATATATCAGCGATTATCAGCATCTCAGACATCAAACGTTTAACCCTGGTGCCAAAAACGGTCAGAGACTCACAAAAACTAAAATAAGCCATGCACTATTATGTACTGACCTCAAAAATTGGATGTCATATCTCACTTTTGAGGGCTGTTCATAGTGTACTGGCTTTTTTTATTAACCACATACAGCAGTCACGTTCTGAGCGTTACACTGCTACCGTCTTCTTTATATAAATTGACTAAGCCTTCCTTGCAGGCACGAATCATATCGCCTGCTTTGACTTCCTGAGGCACTGTAATCGTCAAGAGCTCCATAGGCTTAGGGGCACGTTCGATCTTGATGCCGTCGGCATCGTGCAAATCCTGAATAAAGGTTTCAAAGTGGCGGAAGCCCGGTCCGTAAAACTCAACCCGGTCACCTTCGTTGATAACATTTCGCTGACGGATAGTAGCAGTCATGCTCGTTTCATCGAAGTCAACAACTTCGCCAATAAATTTGTACTGCGGAATTTTGCGGCGCGCTCCGAAGAGCTGCTCGTTTTCTGTTGGTATACTGTAGTAAAATCCAGTCGCCAATTCACGCTGAGCCACTTTCCATAATTCATCAATCAGATCCTGCTTGATGGCTTCAAATTTCTCCGGACTTTCAAGATAAGTATCAACGGCAGCCTTATAACAGTTGGTTACTGTGGAAACATAGTGAATGGATTTCATGCGGCCTTCAATTTTGAGGCTGTCAACACCATTTTCAATCATATCCGGAATATGCTCGATCATGCACATATCAACGGCTGACATTGAATATTCCTCAGGAATCTCGCCCTTAAGCGATCGGCGCTCCTGTCCAAAAGGCATGTCAAAAAGGTCATATTTCCAGCGGCAGGATTGTGAACAGCCGCCGCGGTTGGCATCACGATGGCTCATGTGATTGGACAAGACACAGCGTCCTGAGTAAGAAATGCACATAGCCCCGTGCACAAAGGCCTCAATTTCAACGCTGGTTCGCTTACGAATTTCAGCCAGCTCTTCCATAGTGACTTCGCGCGCCAAAACGACACGTGTCAGCCCCAGCTCTTTCCAAAACTCAAAGGTTTCATAATTGGTTGACGACGCTTGTGTAGACAGGTGAATTTCAAGACCCGGTGCCTCAGCTGCACAGATGGCAATCAAGGCAGGGTCTGATACGATAACAGCATCAAGACCTAAATCACGCAGCTCTCTAAACCATTGTCCTGCTCCGATTTCATTGCCTTCATGAGTAACCATGTTAGCAGCTACATAGACCTTCACACCGTGTTCATGAGCATAATGAATGCCTTCGGCCATTTCCTCCATGGAAAAATTACCGGCACGGCTGCGAAGACCATAAGCCTGTCCGCCGACAAAAACAGCATCTGCTCCGTAATCTACAGCAACCTTAAGCTTTTCTAAGGTTCCGGCCGGTGATAAAACTTCCGGACGTTTTTTTATTGTTTGTGTCATTTTATATCCTTTTCCTTTATTTTACTAAATCAGGGTCAAAGTCATAGAAACCGGTATCCAATCCGCGGCCTTTGGGATGGAGTTTTCTGATTTCTTCATCAAAGAGGAAGGCCTGATCCTGCGTAAAAGTTCCTGCTTCTATCAACGCACGCGCCTTGACAAATAATTTGGCAATCTCGACAAAATTGTGCCCCGGGCAGTAAATGCCATCCAGTTTCCAATGATTATAATGGTGATCGGTTAATTCCGAAAGCTTAGTCATCAAATCAATATCATTATTGATAAAAATATGAGTCCCATGCTTATCTTCGTAAATGGAATAATGCGATTCCGGATCGCCCGGTTCTGCCAGAAAAAGCCCGCGTTCTCTTGATTTCTCATCATCAATGTGTGTAAAATGATAATAATTTTGAATTAAAGGCCTCTTGGAATGGTGAATGACAGAAGCTCCGTAAACCAAGATTTCAGCCGGAATTTCTAAATTTTCAGACATGGCAAAAAGCTCTTGTGAAGGAATTTCACGCGCCAAAACAGCTTCTACTGCTCCATGCTGACCCCAAAAGTTAACCTGACGGCTGGAAGTGACAAAAACAGATGTATCGTAAATCAGCTTAAAATGATAGCCGTCGCGTTTATTGACATAAAAAACACCGGCGTCGCCGACAACCAAATAATCGACTTGAATTTCTTTCATCAGCTCTAAAAAGGGCTTGATATTGTCCATCATCTCCTGATGCATGAGAGCATTGGCAGCAACAGTCAGTTCTTTTCCTGCCTCATGGACTAGGGCAGCAATCTCCCGCAATTCATCATAGCTGAAGGTATGCGGCAGACGCAGGGCATAGTCTTTCTCACCGACATAGATGCGGTCTACACCAATTTCCAACAGTTCTTTGACTTGCTCAACAGATTCTGCGGTTGCAGTAATAACAATTTTTTCCATACCTATTATTGTATCAAATTTAGGATAAAAATCTACTTTTTTAAAAAATTGAAGCTCTGCGGGAGAAAAAACAGGCTTATTGCAAAAAAATTTTCAGAAAACAGATGACAAACTTCACAATTTGTGATAAGATGTTAAGGAATATTTAGAGGAGGAACTCATGTCAGCAAATCTTAACAGGCAGCCAGACAATTATGAAGAACTTGACTATCAAGAAGATCTGACGCCTAAGTACCAAGAATTTCAAGATTTTGATGATAGCAGAACAAAGTTAGACGAACTGATTTTTTTCGCCAAACTGGCTTTTTTCTGTGTTGTGACAATTCTGACATGCTTTATTCTTCTGGTTGCTAAGTTCTCTCCTGTCTTTGCTTTCCCGCTGTCCTTGCTAATCAGCTGGGGAGTTACTGCAGCCGCTCAGGCAGGTTTAAAACGACTGAAATCATAATTAAAACCACCGGTGTGTGACCTAGTGGTTTTTTATTTTGTTTGTATCCGGCAAAGTGATTTAATGTCATAACATAAAAAGATCTGAAATAAAAATCTCAGATTTTTATTTTGCAGACAAGTTTGATCAGCGGTTTAATAATTGGTCTTGTCTGCCGGATAAGACTGTTCAGCTATAGATAAAGAGAGTGAGAAAAATCAGTTTGCCGATTGTCAGCTCACTCTCTTTTATTATCTGCTGTCAAAAAGAAGAACTCCCATACCTTGACTCAAGGCAGGTCAAGTCTACTTTTTATGCTTCACTGTCATCATCTGCAGCTTCTTCTTGGTAATCAATGACAATGTCATCAACTTCAGCTTTTACTGTTTCAGCTGCTTCTTCTGATTTTTCGGCAGTTTGGGACAGGCGGTCCTTAACTTCAGACAAGGTTTGATTAGCAAAGTCTCCCACCTGAGAGGCTTTTTCTTTAACAACAGATACCACATCATCTTTTGTCAGCTCGCCAGTCTCAATTTTTTCTTTATATTCCTTGACGGTATTGACCGCCGCAGACTTGTATTCATTAGCTTTTTGAGCAGCATAGTGATGATATTCTTCAGGATTTTCTTTATAGGCAGTAAAGGTTTCGCTGACTTTCTGCTTAATTTGTTTTCCCTTATCTGTAGAGAGAAGATAGGCTGCTGCAGCACCTGAGACAGCACCGATAATAACTGTATTTAAAAATTTACCCATAATTATTTTCCTTTCTTCTTAAATAATTTAGAAGCTACTTTGCCAACTGTATAAGCGGCGCCTGCCTTACCGACATTAGAGGTAGCATTGCTTGCCTTTTGGCCAAAATAGCGGGCTTGCTGATTAAGATCAGACACACTTTCTGATAAATCAGCTATGGCTGTAAAGAGCGGGTCAATAGTCCCAACCTTGCCGTTAACGTCTTCTACCAATACATTGGCCTTAGCTAAAAGCTCGTTGGTCTGATAAAGTGTCACGTTGACATCGCTGGTCAAAACTTTCAAACTTTGCCTGGATTCATCAACAGTGTCTGAAATTTTTCTAAGCAAAAGAATGACAAAAACAGTTAAAACAGCAAAGGCAATAGCAATAATCAATAAAGCAATTTCCCACATAATTTTCTCCTAATCTAAATAACTTTCTCAAGCTGTCTGATAGTAAGGCACTGTTTTCCGGCGGCGCCTAAAGACAACGAGGATAACTCCAACAATAACCAGCAGAGCAGAAAGCCACTGTGATACTCGTAAATTCATGAACATAAGACTGTCTGTCCGCATTCCTTCAATAACAAAGCGGCCGCAGCCATACCAAATCAAGTAAAAGAAAGTCACTTCGCCTTCTTTTAAAAATTTGGGTTTATGGCGCAAACTCATGATAATAGCAAATCCCAGCAAATTCCACAGAGATTCATAAAGAAAGGTTGGTGTGCGGTAGCGGCCGTCAATATACATCTGATTTTTTATAAAATCAGGAAGATAATTCAAGTGAGCTACTGCTTTTCCGTAAGCTTCTTGGTTGACAAAATTTCCCCAGCGGCCAATGGCCTGCGCAAGCATTACTCCCGGTGCAGCAATGTCCAGAAAAGCAAGCGGCTTAATCATCCGGTAGTAAGAAAAGACAAAGAGTACGATAGCTCCTGTAATCAAACCACCATAGATGGCAATTCCGCCGTGCCAAACAGCAATCATTTCACTGAAAGGCTGAGTGGAATAGTAATTCCAATCAAAGAGGACATAATAGATGCGTGCACCGATAATAGACAAGGGAAAGGCGATTAAAATAAAGTCTAGGATATCATCAGGATTGATGTTCTTACGAGGCGCTTCCTTTGTTGCCAGATAAACCGCCAAAATGAGGCCGGTTACGATACAAATAGCATACCAGCGAATAGCCACAGGACCAATCTGAACAGCAATAGGATTAATCATTTAGCTACCTCATTTTGATCAATCAGGTTTGTCAGACGATCTTCAAAGGTTTTTGTCGCATCGTAGCCCATCTGCTTAGCACGGTAATTCATGGCAGCAGCTTCAATAACTACTGAAACATTGCGCCCTGTCTTAACCGGTATACGCACACGGGGAATCATAACTCCGGACATCTCGATCTCTTCATTGCCGTTTCCTAAACGGTCAAAAATCTTATCTTTTTCAAAATTTTCAAGATAAATGGACAGCTGAACCTGTGATGAATCTTTGACAGCGCTGGCTCCATAGAGGCTCATGACATCAATGATACCAACTCCTCTGATTTCCAGCAAATGCCGCAGAATCTCAGCCGGTTCCCCCCAAAGAGTCTCCTCATCTTTGGCATAAACATCTACTCGGTCATCAGCAACCAGACGGTGGCCGCGTTTCACAAGTTCCAGTCCTGTCTCACTCTTACCAATACCTGAGTCCCCCTGAATGAGAACACCCATGCCATAAATGTCCATAAGAACACCATGCACACTGGTCCTCTCAGCCAGACAGGAATCCAGATACCAAGACATTTCACCCGAAAGCCGGCTGGTAGGAATGTGACTTTGCAAAACGGCAATGCCTCCTTCCTTAGCTGCTTTCAGCATTTCCTCCGGAATCGTAAGAGATCTGGCCACAATAACAGCCGGTGTTTCTGTCTTAAACATTTCCTTCAAAACAGAGTAGCGGTTATGCGAGGTCATCTGTGTTAGGTAGGACCACTCCTTCATTCCCAGTAACTGGATACGTTCAGGTGCATAATAATCAAAGTAACCGGTCATCTCAAGGCCCGGACGGGAAATATCAGCTGTTGTAATATCCTTTTGCAAAAGCTCAGGCGTCCCATAAACAACATCTAATTTCACCTTGTCAACCAACATCTGTACTGTAACTGACATACTACCTCCTTAGCACCCTATTATACCATAAATACGTATAAAATGGGATTTCCACTGTAAACGAAAAAGAACCCTGTCAGCCTTCAGCAAGAATGAAAACTGACAGAATTCTCTATTGATTATAAAATATCTATTTTACTATTAAAATTTAGCCGCATCTAGTGGAAAAGCAGCCGGCTGCATTTCTGACCGGCAGATTATTCATGATTCTTTCCTGTTCTAAGAATCTCTGAAAAACCGTTTCCTAGACTGTCAGCCCTATCGCCAAAACCATTTCTCATCATCTTTATCATCAATGACCTCAGCGTCCTTTCGCTTGCGCGATCCCTGATGATAGCTGCCTGATTGGCTGTTCTTGCCCAAGTCTTCCTTATAAGGCAGACAAATCGCTAAAATGATATAAAGGACAATGCCAAAGCCTCCTGAAAAATAGACAAACAGAGCTGTCAGAACTCTGGCAATCGGCAGATCCCAGCCGTATTTATCGGCTAAGCCGGCTACCACTCCGCAAATCATACGATTTTTTCTTTGCTTATAAAAGATGGCCTTAGACATAAAAAACCATTTCCCTTCTTCTATTCATTTTTAAAAAGATCTGTCACAAATCTCATTGATAATATCAGTATAACATTTAAAAAAAGTTTAACATCAGCCTTACGACTGATTTTGCGGACTTAATCTGCCCTGACAGCTCCCGCAGGCAAACTTTTCAGTGTTGATGCGCCGTTTTCTCTGGTACACCTGACCGCAGCTCTGGCATTGATAGTAATAATAAAAAGTTCTGCTTTTCAAGTTCGGTGCATAGCGGCTGCCGTTAACCTTGAGCAATAATTCTTTAAAATCCTTGTCCCGATGCCTGTAGCCCTTGCCCGCATAATAAAGGTGATAATGGCAGAGCTCATGGCGGACAATTTTTCTAAAGGTCTCTAGGTCATCTCTTTTATAAAATTTCGGGTTAAAATCCAAGTGACCGTCTTCTGGGAAAAAACGTCCGCCGGTCGTCTGCAGACGTGAATTCCAAAGAGCCTTATGCTGAAATTCCAGACCGAAATCCTGGCGTGAAACATCTTTTACATACTCAGTTAAGTTCATTTAAAGCCACCAGAGAAAGATTGACTTTCTCACGTTCCTCATCTATTTTTGATACCCAGACCCTGACAACATCACCAACTGCTACGACCTGACTGGGATGTTTAACAAACTGGCTGCTCATCTGCGAAATATGAATCAGACCGTCCTCATGAAGACCGATATCAACAAAAGCCCCAAAATCAACAACATTGCGGACGGTTCCCTCCAGCTGTTGCCCAATTTCCAAATCAGACAATTCCAGCACATCCTGCCGCAGCTGAGGAGCGGCAAAATCATCACGCAGATCACGGCCGGGTTTCAGCAAATCAGCAATAATATCCTTGAGCGTTTCCTGACCGAGACCAATCTCTGCAGCTCTTTTTTCAACATCTAAAGACTGAAGCTTAGCCTGAGCAGCATCATCCAATTCTGTAATTTCAAGCAGGGAAAAGAGTTTTTCTACAGCATCGTATGATTCCGGATGAACCCCTGTACTGTCCAAAATGTTATCCGCATTTGGAATCCGCAGAAATCCTGCTGCCTGCTCAAAAGCTTTGGCTCCCAGACGAGGCACTTTTTGAATATCCTTGCGGGATTTCAGACGTCCGTTTTCTTCACGGTATTTAACAATGTTTTCTGAGATTGTTTTGTTGAGACCGGAAACATGCGATAAGAGAGCAGGACTGGCTGTATTGACATTGACACCGACCTGATTGACCACCGTTTCCACAACAAAATCAAGATTTTCGGCCAGTTTTTTCTGGCTGACGTCATGCTGATACTGACCGACACCGATAGACTTAGGATCGATTTTTACCAATTCTGCCAAGGGATCCTGCAGGCGTCTGGCAATGGAAATAGCTGAGCGTTTTTCAACCGTCAGCTCCGGAAATTCATGCCGGGCTAACTCAGAAGCAGAATAGACTGAAGCTCCGCTTTCATTGACAATAATATAAGAAACCTCAGGGAAATCTTTGAGCACCTCAGCGACAAAGGCCTCGCTTTCCCGGCTGGCAGTCCCGTTGCCAATCGCAATAACCTCAATCGCATAGTCTGCGATTAAATCCGCCAAATCTGCCTTTGCTTGTTCAATCTTTGTCCGGCTGGCTGGAGGAACAGGATAGATAACCTGCGTTTCTATTAATTTTCCCGTTTGATCAACAACAGCCAGCTTTGCTCCTGTCCGAAAGGCAGGGTCAAAACCCAGCACCATTTTGCCTTTTAAAGGCGGAATCAAAAGCAAATTTCTCAAGTTATCAGAAAAGAGCTGAATGGCTCCGTCTTCGGCTTTTTCGGTCAGTTCAGAGCGAATCCTGCGTTCCATGGCCGGCAGGATTTTCTTTTTGAGAGCTGCCTGCACAACCTGCTTGATATACTCATTTTTGTCCCTGAAACGAGCTTCAAAAAAGCGGAGCATTTTATCAAGATTGTGCTCAAAATGCACCTTTAAAATACCAAGCTTTTCTCCCCTATTCAACGCTAAAACGCGATAGCCCTGAATTTTTGACACACGTTCGGAAAAGTCATAATAAATTTGGAAGACCTTTTTCTCATCTGCCTCGGCATCTTTGACGTCTGATAAAATAAGACTGTTTGCCCAAATGTCATTGTAGGTCCACGAACGTAGCTTGGTATCGTCTGCCAGGGCTTCAATCAGGATATCCATAGCACCGCCAAGGGCATCTTCAGCTGTCGTAAAGGTTTCATTGACAAAGGTTTCAGCCTGTTTTTTTAAATCCGGCACATTTTGCAAAATGAGCCGCGCCAGAGCAAAGAGCCCGTTTTCACGCGCAATCGTTGCCTTGGTTCGTCTTTTTTCTTTATAAGGCAGGTAGAGTTCTTCAACATCTGCCAGCTTATCGGCTGTTTCAATGGCCTTTTGCAGCTCCGGCGTCAGTTTGCCCTGACTTTCAATCTTGGCTAAAACACTGGCCTTGCGCTCTGCCAAGGCCGTCAGGCTTTTATTGAGATCAATAATAGCTTTGATGTCAACTTCATCAAGATTGCCGGTCATTTCCTTACGGTAGCGGGCTATAAAGGGAATAGTATTCCCTTCTGCTGTTAATTCTAAAACTTTATTAACCTGACTTTCTTTTAAAGTCAGATCCTGAGCAATGTTTTCAATAATTTCCATAAAAAATATTATAGCATAATTACACTTATTAGAGGCAAAGAAAAATAATTAGGAATGATTTTAATTAGCAGATGGAAGGGCTTTTGACGGTAACAATTTTGTTCTTATTGCTAATAAAAAAGGGCAAACGTCCTGAATTTCTCCCGGAATTTACCCTTTATTTTAAAAATAATTTTAAATCACGAATACCAAACGAATGCTTTAGTGTATTGAGTTACTGCTATGGGAGCAGCCGGTAGAATCAGACTGAAGCTGAGTTAAGAATCGCTAGTGCATTTTGCAAACCAAGCATTCGGCTATGAATATAAGAGAACGGACTCGCAACAATCATCATAGCCAGCAGCTTTTTTTCGTATTTTAAATATAATCACGCCCTTGCGTTTCTTTCCAATCAGCTGCAAAATCATCAACAGCTTTTTGAATGGATGGATTGGCAAAGCCGGCCTCCAGCACATCGGCACTAACGGTCACAGCATCGGCGCCTGCTGCCAGTGCCTTAGTCATCTGACTGACATTTTTGAAGCTCGCTGCCAAAATTTTCGTCGCCGCTCCCTTCTTTTGAATCGCTTGCGCAAGCTGAGCGATCACTTCCTTGGAATCAGTGTTCAGATTTTCCATCCGATTATAGTAAGGTGCCAGGTAATCAGCACCGGCTTCGATGGCTAAAAGCCCTTGAAAAACTGTATAAATAGCTGTAGCAGTGATATGAAAGCCTTCTTTTTTGAGTGTCTTTATAGCTGTCAGGCCTGCCTTAGAAACCGGAACTTTAATGTATAGGTTTCCGCCCAATTCATCCCTTAATTTGTGAGCATCCTTAATAATTCCTTCAGCATCATCCGCCACAACCTGTGCGTGGAAACTTGGTTCTTGACCAATAAGATCACGCACTTTTTTAGCCTGTTCAAAAAAGTCAATAGAACCTTCTTTTTTAACGATTGAAGGGTTGGACGTTACACCGGCCAAGGGCAAAATAGCTGCCCATTTTTCTATTTCTTTAAGATTTAAGGTATCAAGCATGAATTCCATTGATTTTCCCCTTTCTGATTTCAGATGGCATTATGGTTGTTTTTTCGAGATTATAATAACATGCTCATCACACGAAAACAAGGCAAAAGCAGAACTTTTCTGAAATCTTATATAAAGGTCCAGATACCTACTGTTCAACTGTGCTGTGATTAACTGATAAGAACACCGTTTTACAGTAATCATAAACTGCCTCTTTCCCTGACAGGCACAGTTTAAGCTATCATATTTTGATATTTGGTAGTATAATAATACTATTGACTTAGAAATGAGGTGCTTTTATGGCTATTACATTTAAGAAAAAAGATGAATTGGAAAAGATGATGGAAAATTTTGCTAAGCTGCCTGATTTAGAAGATGTAACATTTCCGGATTCCAAAGACGGCGATCAAAAAACCAAGCAGAAAGATAAGAAATAAGTTTTATGGCTGTTTTTAACCATCTGCCTGATAGTGTTCTGCAGTGCCTGGCTATTTTTCTTTCCATTATTATCGAGGCGCTGCCTTTTATTTTGCTGGGAGCTATTCTGTCAGGCTTTATCGAAGTTTATCTCACACCCAGTCTGGTTCAAAGATTTCTTCCTAAACACAGATTTCCGCGGATTCTTTTTGGAACTTTTATCGGTTTTGTCTTTCCGTCCTGCGAATGCGGTATTGTTCCCATTGTTAATCGCTTCTTGGAGAAAAAAGTACCCAGCTATACAGCTATTCCTTTTTTAGCAACGGCCCCTATTATTAATCCTATTGTCCTCTTTGCCACCTTTTCGGCTTTCGGCAATTCCTGGCGCTTTGTTTTTCTCAGGCTCTTTGGTGCCATTATCGTCGCTGTATCTTTGGGGATTCTGCTGGGCTTTTTGGTTGATGAAAATATCACCAAAGAAAATGCCAAACCTCAGCATTATCACGATTATTCTGATAAAAAAATCTATCAGAAAGTCTTTTATGCCTTGGCACATGCCGTTGATGAACTGTTTGATACAGGGCGTTATTTGATTTTTGGCAGCTTGGTGGCTGCTGCTATGCAAATTTACGTACCGACTCGGATTTTGACCACTATCGGTCACAATCCCTTAACAGCTATCCTGATTATGATGCTTCTGGCTTTTATCCTGTCACTGTGCAGCGAGGCTGATGCTTTCATCGGAACATCGCTCCTTGCAACCTTCGGTGTCGCTCCTGTAGTGGCTTTCCTGCTGATTGGTCCGATGGTAGATATTAAAAATCTGATGATGATGAAAAATGTTTTTAAAGGCAAGTTCATTGTACAGTTTGTCAGTACATCGAGTCTTGTCATCATCGTTTACTGCCTGATTGTGGGGGTGATTTAATGATTCGTTTTTTGATTCTTGCCGGCTATTTTGAACTGGGCATGTACCTGCAGCTTACCGGTAAACTGGACCGTTATATCAATACCCACTATTCCTATCTGGCATATATTTCCATGGTTCTGTCCTTTATTTTAGCCATTGTACAGCTGATTATCTGGATGAAAAATTTAAAAGTTCCTTCTCATCTGTCAGGAAAATTAGCCAAGTTTTTCAGCCCTCTTATCTTAGCCGTGCCTGTCTTTGTCGGACTGTTGGTACCGACTGTGTCTCTGGACTCAACAACAGTATCAGCCAAGGGCTATCATTTCCCGGTAGCTGCCGGATCGGCCGGTTCAGGTGTCAGTCCGGACGGTACCCGTGTTCAGTATCTTAAACCGGATACCAGTCTGTATTTTACCAAGTCAGCTTATCAAAAAGAAATGCAGGCGACCTTGCAAAAATATAAGGGCAGCAAAAAACTGCAAATTACAACGCAGAATTATATGGAATTAATGGAAATCATCTACCTTTTCCCAGATGAATTCAAAAACCGGCAAATTGAATATACCGGCTTTGTTTACAACGACCCTAAGGACAAAAACAGCCAGTTTCTCTTTCGCTTCGGCATTATCCACTGCATAGCCGACTCAGGAGTTTACGGCCTGCTGACAACAGACGGGCACACTCATTATGACAATAATACTTGGGTCAGGGTATCAGGAAAAATTTCTGTTGAATACAATCAAAATCTCAACCAAACCCTGCCGGTGCTGCATATCTCACAAAGCTCAAGAACCGTACAGCCTAAAAACCCTTATGTTTACCGTGTGTTTTAGGCCCATTGCCAAATTCTCCAAAGAGCTTGGCAAACCTTTTTAACTAAATTTAAAAGAGCAGGATAGAGCCTTCTTGTATTTATAGCTGTTCTGCCTCTTTTTTTCGTTAGAGTGATAAAAATTAAGAATTAGAATAGGAGACCTAATGACCCTCAAACACCATACAGACACCGTTTCACCTAAAACTCAGCTGTCTATTGTTGCAACAGCTCTTCTGGGCTTTTCCGGAATCTTATCTGAGACCAGCATGAATGTGACCTTTACCAAGCTGATGTCTGTTTTTCATCTGCCCTTAAGCAGCCTGCAGTGGATTACAACTGTTTATCTGCTGGCGGTTGCTGTTTCCATGACTCTCAGTGCCACCTTGCAGCAAAATGTTAAAGAGCGGCAGCAGTTCAACATAGCCGTTTTGCTTTTTCTTTTGGGAACACTGACCTGTATTGCCAGCAACAATTTTACCCTCATGATTGCAGGACGTGCCCTTCAGGGAGCCGGCACCGGTATTGCCATGCCTTTGATGTTTAATCTTATCATTGAGCGTGTTCCTATCAGCAAAATCGGAACCTACATGGGCATCGGCGGACTTATCATGGGCTTAGCACCTGCTTTTGGACCGACTTACGGCGGTTTTATGATTGCTCATTTTTCTTGGCAGTGGATTTTTATCTTAACGCTTCCCGTTCCTGTTATCGCTTTTTTCATCAGTCACTTTACCCTTGAAAATTCAGTAAAAAACCAAAAGCGGCCCTTTGATCTGATCAGTTTTCTTCTGCTGGCCGTCACTTTAACTTTCTTTTTAATCCTTATTTCCGGCTTGGAATCAGGTTCTGTCAACTGGCTTTCGCTGCTTGTTTTTATACTGGCCTGCACCCTTTTTATTTTCAGAACGTTAAAATCAGAAACGCCTTTTTTGGATATTCGGATTTTAAAACAGCTTCCTGTCATTTTAGGGTTGATTCCTTTTTTTATCTATCAATTTTCAAATCTGGCATCCAACTTTCTTATTCCTAATTTTCTCGTTCAAGTCGGACATGTTTCTACCACTGCAGCCGGCTTTGTCCTTTTGCCGGGAACTCTTCTGGGCGGGCTTTTAGCACCGTTTTTCGGGAAACTTTATGATGTTAAGGGTCCGAAACTGTCTCTCTACACCGGAAATACCCTCTTTGCTGTCAGTCTGTTCACCTTTGCTTTATGGGCTGACTCGCTGACAGTTATGCTGATGGCGCTTGTCTATATCATTTTCACATTCGGACGCAACATGTCCTTCAACAATACCATGGCCGTTGCTATTTCACAATTGCCGAGAAACAAAACGGCTGATGCTACAGCTATTTTTCAGATGATGCAGCAGTTTGCAGGAGCTCTGGGAACATCACTGTCTTCTGTTGTCCTCCAGCTGGCACCAAACATGACTGCTGGTGTAAAAACTATTTTTTGGTCGCTCTTTATTCTGGTTTTGCTGATTTTTCTTTGCTTCCGAATGCTTTTTGCCTCTCTGAAGAAAGGATAAGAATAATTTGGGCTGTGCCTTGATTTTAAAGCTGTTCACCTATTTAATAACGAAAAAGTGAGCTTGCATCAACTTCTTGACGAAATGATGCAAGCTCACTTTTTAAATAGATTTTCAGCCTCTAAAGCAGGCCTTCTAAGAGGCCTTTCATAAAGTCCTCTGAATTGAACTCCCCGATATCATCAATTTTTTCACCAAAACCAATGAATTTCACAGGGATATCCAGTTCCTGACGAATAGCCAGAACGACACCGCCTTTGGCTGTTCCGTCAATTTTTGTCAGCACTAAGCCTGTCAGAGGGGTAATTTTTGAAAATTCCTTAGCCTGCACCAGGGCATTTTGTCCTGTCGAAGCATCGAGAGCCAGAAGGGTCTCATGTGGTGCATCCGGAATAACGCGTTTGACAATCCGGCCGATTTTTTCCAGCTCTGCCATCAGATGATCCTTATTTTGCAGACGGCCTGCCGTATCAATCATAAGGATATCAACTCCTTCTGCGACCGCCCTTTCAACACCGTCATAGACAACACTGGCCGGGTCAGCCTTTTCAGGACCTGTGACGACAGGCACATCCACACGGCGGCCCCATTCGACCAGCTGAGCGACAGCTCCGGCTCGGAAAGTGTCTGCTGCTACCAGCATGACTTTTTTCCCTTGATTTTTATACTTGTAAGCTAATTTCCCGATGGAGGTTGTTTTGCCGACACCGTTAACACCGACAAAAAGCATAACCGTAACGTCATCCTGCAGATTAATTTTTTCGTTAAACTGTCCGTCTTTTTCATAAATGTCAACCAATTTTTCAATAATCAGACGGCGCAGAGCTTCTGGTTTTCGGGCTTTTTCCAGCTTGGCTTCGTAGCGCAGATCCTCAGCTAGAGTTGAAGCAACCTGAACACCGACATCCGACAGAATCAGCACTTCCTCCAGCTCTTCAAAAAATTCTTCGTCAACACTGCGGAAATTAGCCAAAAAGGCATTGAGACGGGCTCCAAAACCAGTCCGCGTTTTCTTCAGGCTGCGGTTATATTTTTCTTCCTCAGACTCTTTCTGACTGGCAGTGTCTGGATGAGAAAGCTCAGCAGCTGTTTCATCTGCCATATCTGTTTCAGTCTGAAGTTCTTGTGTCTCTGCTTCCTGCCGGACATCTGCTGATGCTTGATTGACTTGCTGAGCCAGTTCTGCCTTGCGGGCATAGTAATCTGCCATAAAATCTTCTGAACTGCTTTTTTGCTCATCAGTTTGTGACTCCGTTTCGGACTGAACAGCAGTTTCATCACTGACAGTTGCAATTTCAGGAGAGTCTTCTGCTGTCTCTTCAGATTGATTCTCCAACTCAGCAGCATCTAAAGCAGCTGCTTCCTGAATTTCAGCTGTTTCTGCCTGGGCTGCAAAAACAGCATCCGGCAAAGACTGAGCAGTTTCAGCCGAATTTTCAGCTGCAGTATCAGATGCTTGAGCTGTATCCGACAGATTGTCCGAGCCGGCAGATAAGTCTGTCTGTAAAGCTGTTTCGTCGGCTGCTGCCTGCGAAGGGTCTTTCGTTTCCAGACTGTCTTCTTGTTTTTTCTTTCCAAATAAACGGTCAAATAATCCCATTTCAATCCTCACTCAAAATATAGTGTTTAATAGCCTCGGCAACTCCGGATTCGTCGTTGGTCCGCTTTGTAACAGCATCGGCTGTTTCCTTAGCAACGGCAACTCCATTTGCCATAGCTACTCCAAAGCCGGCCCACTCCAGCATGGTCAGGTCATTTTCTTCATCTCCCATAGCCATCACTTCACTTTGGTCAATTCCCAAATGCTTAATCAAAAGATTCAGTCCGACTGCCTTGTGAACACCTTTAGGCATAAATTCCAAGATAATATCCCGCGATTTAAAAACTTCAAATTCTTCATACATGTACTGGGGAATTTTCGTAATCTGCTGATCCAAAAAATCAGCATCGTAAACAACAACTGCCTTATTGTAAATCACATCAGGAAGGTGCTTAAGACCGTCAATTTCACGAAAAGTCAGCATGGGATTTGCCACCTGATAAAGCGAATGGTTGTTTTGGTTGCTGATACTGTAGACAATCCCATCGCTCAGCACATCAACCGGCAGGGCTAATTTTTCCATCTCCATCTGAATAGTTTCAATATGCTTTCGAGTCAGGGCACTCTTATCCAGAATTTCTCCGGTTGTCTTTTGAACCAAACCGCCGTTAAAAGTGATAAGATAATTATCCTCTGATATAAGATCAAGTTCTTCCAGCAAATGTTCAATAGCTTTCAAAGGACGGCCTGTCGTAATAACAACTTTAACCCCTTTTTCCTGAGCTGCTTTGAGAGCCGCCTTGTTGGCAGGACTGACTTCTTTTTGTGTATTAAAGAGTGTTCCGTCCAAATCCAAAGCCAGCAATTTAAATTCTGCCATTTTTTACCATACCTTCCATATATGCAATCACCGATTCTTCCTGATGATGGGCAATAATGTCATCTGCAATTTCGCGAATCTCAGCCCGTGCATTCTCAGGCGCAACCGCTCGTCCTGCAAAACTCAGCATTTCAAAATCATTTAAATCATCACCAAAAGCTAAAACTTGGTTCGATTTGATGTCCAAAGTCTGACAGAGGCGATTAAGACCAAAGCCTTTGTTTGCCCCCCGCAAAATAACGTCAATCGATTCAAAGCCTGTTGTTACAGCCTGCATATGGGGCAGTTCTTGATTGAGCCAGGCCATACCTTTGTTAACATCCTCAGCAGGAAAATTGGTCGTGATTTTAAAAATATCATCATCCAGATGTTCAAAATTCTCAACCAGGCAGACATTTTCATAGTAATAACGCATTTTTTCCATATAGCTTTGCGGACTGTCTGCCAAAATATAAGCTGCTTTTTTCCCGGACAAAAGCAGCTCTGTCCCTTGATTGTAGGGATTTTCTAAAATTTTAGCAATTAAAGAGAGATACTGTTCCTCAGACATAAACCGCTCAAACAGAACTTTATTTTTATACTGAATAGCACTGCCGTTTTCAGCAATGACGGCAATCCGATCCATAAAGTCAGCAAAAAGCCTGTCTAAGGCCAAAAGCCCTCGCCCGCTGGCAACGGTAAAGATAAGACCCTGCTTGTCAAACTCCCGCAGCAGCTTATCCAAGCGTTCATGGTTAAAGCTGCCGTCAGGAGTCAAAAAAGTACCGTCCATATCTGTAGCAACTAGGCGTATGTCTTCCATCAGAATCTCCTTTCATATGTCACACTACCATTATTTTATCAAAATTTGAGTAACTTTTGGGAAATATTTCCTAAAATACCTGACGGTCATTTTCGTTTCCATTTCAGTTTGAAAATTTCCTTTTTAAATTGCCGCACCTGCTTTTTTACAGCCTTAAAATTACTCTTGCGGCTGTTGGCATAAAGACCTTTCTTGTTAAAATAACTCCTCTGCCAGTCCTCAATAGAACCGGCCTTAGATTTTTTAGAAACGGCCTTGGGAGCCCGAAAGTGAAGATTCGCATTAGCCATAAGCTCATTTCTGAAAGCAGGATCATGCCTTTTGGCAGGATTGACATCCAGCTCCCAATGGCGCTTGTCTGTTCTGTTGGCATAGTTAAAGCTGGCACCGTTGATGATGGCATTTTGGCTGACAGACTCAGCATCAATTTCATTTAAAAAGCAGCCTTCATCATCAAGAATAAACTCGGTATGATAATTCAGCAGTACCTTGAAATTGACCCGCAGGCGATTATCCGGATAAATAACGGTATCGTCTTTAAAGGCTCGCTTATTGTGGAGTCTGGCAGATTCCTTCAAACTGTAATCAGCCGTCTTCCGCCAAAATCGCGGCTGCTTTTTGCCTTTTAGAAAAGTGGCCAAGGCTTCTTTATCTGTCATTCCTGTCTTTTTAAAATGCCTGCGAATATATTGGGCCTGCTGGCTGGAGATGACATAGCGAAACTGATGGATGCGTTTAGCAAAGGTAGATTTGCCACTGAGTTTGTCCTTGGGAAAAGCCTCTTGAACCAGCAGCGACAGCTCCTGCCAAAAAATATGATCCGGCGCCAAATCATTTGAAAAACGGCGGATTAGTTTTTGGTTTTCTGCTAAACGGCCGGATAATTCGTCCGGCATAGCGCTCATATTTAAAACAATAGTGAGCAGTTTTTGCGGTTTTTTACTGCCGTAAGCATGCCGCCACAGCAGCTTAAAGGCTTGGGAACCTATGCGAAAATCAGCTGGCTGCAACTCTCTTTGAGCCAGCTGCTTTAAATCATCTCTGCCCCATCCCGCCTGTTCCCATATAAGCAGCTGCCGGGCTTGCTCATAGCGCTTGTTCAGCCCTGCTTGGGAAAATGGGCAGTTTCCTAAAATGCGCCACATAAGCCTTTCTCCTTTCAAAACCTTATTATAACAAAAAAGCTGCAGGACAAAAAGCAACTCCCGGGTACAATTTTTCTTAAGCCCTTATCCGACTTTCAAACTATTAAAAGTGGTTTATCAAAAGTTTTAATAAAGAAGAAGCCCAATCGAGCTTCTTTTTTATTTCTTATTCAGCATCAGCAGGTTTTGATTTACGGGCAATATCAGCTAAGATATTTTCTGTAAATTCTGCGACGCTTTCGGTGTGTGTCTGTTTGCTGCCGTAACGGCGGACATTGACAGACTTATCAGCCATTTCCTTGTCACCAACGATAAGCTGGTAAGGCACTTTTTGGGTTTGGCTGGCCCGAATCTTGTACTGCATTTTTTCGTTGCGTTCATCCACTTCCACGCGGATACCGCGGTCACGAAGCGTTTTAGCGACTTCCCAAGCGTAGTCAATGTGAGCTTCATTTGAGATTGGGATGACGGTTACTTGTTGCGGTGCCAGCCAGGTTGGGAAGGCACCCTTGTAGTTTTCAATCAGGATAGCGGTGAAGCGTTCCATGGTTGAGATAACACCGCGGTGAATCATGACCGGACGGTGTTCTTCGCCATCGGCGCCAACGTATTTAAGGTCAAAACGTTCCGGCAAAAGGAAGTCCAGCTGAATGGTTGAGAGCGTTTCTTCGTTTCCCAGAGCTGTTTTCACCTGAATGTCAAGTTTTGGACCGTAAAAGGCTGCCTCTCCTTCTGCTTCAAAGTAATCCAATTCCATATCGTCCATGGCTGCTTTGAGCATGGCTTGGGCATTTTCCCACATTTCGTCGTTGTCATAGTATTTGTGCGTGTCTTTAGGGTCACGGTAGGACAGGCGGAAACGGTAGTCTGTCAGATTGAAATCTTCGTAAACATCAATAATCAGCTGCAATGTCTGCTTGAATTCGTCTTGAATTTGCTCTGGTGTGACGAATGTGTGACCGTCGTTCAATGACATTTCACGCACACGCTGCAAACCAGTCAGGGCACCCGATTTTTCATAACGGTGCATCATGCCGATTTCAGCGATACGGATTGGCAGCTCACGGTATGAATGAACATGGTGTTTGTAGACCTCAATGTGGTGAGGGCAGTTCATCGGACGCAGAACAAATTCTTCCCCATCACCCATATCCATGGTTGGGAACATATCTTCGCGGTAATGATCCCAGTGACCGGATGTCTTGTAGAGGTCAACAGAAGCAATCGGCGGTGTGTAAACGTGTTGGTAGCCGGCAGCGATTTCCTTATCGACAATGTAGCGTTCCAGAGTACGGCGAATGGTCGCTCCATTTGGCAGCCAGAATGGCAGCCCTTGACCGACTTCCTGAGAAATCATGAAGAGATCAAGCTCTTTACCCAGCTTACGGTGGTCTCGCTCTTTAGCTTCTTCTAGGCGTTTAAGGTAAGCCTTAAGGTCTTTCTTGTCAAACCAAGCCGTCCCATAGATCCGCTGCATCATAGCGTTATCACTGTTTCCGCGCCAGTAGGCACCCGCTACATTGAGCAGGTGGAAGACTTGGATACGGCCGGTTGACGGCACATGCGGGCCGCGGCAAAGGTCGACATACTCGCCCTGACGGTAAATAGTCAAACCGCCTTCATCATCAGAATGCTCTTCAATCAACTCTAACTTATAAGGGTCGTTTTTGAAAATCTCACGCGCCTCATCCTTGGTAACTTCTTCGCGGATTGACGGGAAGTTTTCTTTGACGATTTTCTTCATTTCTTCTTCGATACGCGGCAGGTCTTCGTTGGAAATTTGGCCGGCTTCGTTATCCGTATCATAGTAAAAACCATCTTCGATGGCAGGACCGACACCCAGATGAATATTCGGGAAAAGACGGCGCGCAGCCTGAGCAAAGAGGTGAGCCGCTGAGTGACGTAAAATCGGCAAAGCGTCGTCATGGTCAGGTGTCACAATCTCAATGCTCGCATCTTCTGTAATGGCACGGGTCGTGTCAATCAGTTTGCCGTTGACCTTGCCAGCCAAGGCTTTTTTAGCCAAAGATTTGCTGATTGATTCAGCAATTTCAAAAGTTGTAACGCCGCTTTCGTATTCACGGACAGCGCCATCTGGGAAAGTTATTTTTACCATTGGATTTTCTCCTTTTGTCAAATTCTTTTTTATTGCCAGCTGCCTTAAGTGGTCGGCACGCAAGCGACAGTCACCACTGTCCACTGTGGTGCAAGCCTTTGGACAGACACCCATGCTTGCTGCGCAATCACCCAAAGTAACTGTCAAGACATAAAAAATACGACGGCCTCGAAAGGACGTCGTAACGTGGTTCCACCTTCATTTATCAGCAGAAAAAACTGCTGACCTCAAGTTTGGCTATATCGTGGCCGCCGTTTTATGTTTGCATAAAAACTTGGGGAGTAGTATCAAATGATAGGTTTACGCTTTCTCAGCTGCCAAGCGCTCTCTTAAAAACCAAACACACCTGATGTGTCTCCGAAATTTATTATAGCAGGATTTTTTAAATTTTCAAGCCTCTTAATCAAGAAAATCGCGAATAGCATTGACCAAACGAACCGGAGCCTTAACGACCTTGACAGATGTCTTAGCCGTTTTTTTAAGAGCGGTAGCCGGAAGCTTGACGGTCGATTTGACAATTTTAATCGATGTATCTGTCTTATTGCCTTCAACAGCCAAGGACAGTTTTTCTCTTTTCTTAGCCTTTTTCGAGATAATCATATCCAAGTAAAAGGCGAAAACAGATTTTCCAAAATGCTCAGCAGAAATTTCATAGAGTTTTTTCTGCCAGAGTTTTTCATCCTTTGCTGGTGTCGAAATGATAGCATCCAAAACAGCATCTGCCAAATCAGACTCTTTTTGGTAGAGGGTACCGAACATTTTATCGGTAATTAAATCATTGAGATAAGGATTGGCCTGAGCGATAATGGGCTTGCCGCTCGCTAAACTTTCAGTATAGGTCAGCCCTTGTGTTTCACTGGTTGAGGCACTGATAAAGAAATCAGAAGCTTTGTAATAAAGAGCCGTTTCATCATAACCGACCATTCCTGTAAAAATAACATGATCAGTCACACCCAGATCTTTTGCCTGCTCTTTTAACTCATCCAGATACGGGCCGTCTCCGACGATAAGCAGCTTTACCTTAGGATTGCCGGCTAAAATCTCCGGCATCTGTTGAATGACTGCCTGAATATTTTTTTCATAAGAAACTCTGGACAGACTTAAGAGAACTGTCTCATCATCAGCAAGACCCAGCTCCTTTCGCAAATCGTCCACGTCTTCCTGGCTGATGTCCGGACGTTCATATTTTTTTAAGTCAATACCTGTCGGAATGATCCGTTTGGGAATTTTCACCGAATAGCCCTCAAGCAGATTGACAACAATGCGGCTGGGGCAGATAACACCGTCAAGATCACTCAGATAGCCGCGAATGATATACTTAACCATACTTGGACGGATAATTTTACCGTTGGCGATATAGCGGACATAGTCTTCGTACTGAGTATGGTAGGTATGAATGACCGGAATCCGCAGCGCTTTTCCAACCATTTTTCCTAAAATCCCCACACTGAACTCTGTCTGAGTATGGATAATATCTAATTTATAGGCCTTGGCAATTTTATAAGACGCAAAAAGTCCCCGATACACAACTCGGCGATCCGTAAAGGAAATAAACGGAACGCTTGGCAGACGAATAATAGTCGGATCCTCATAGCGTTTCACATGCTTATCAGTCGTTGTAAAAATATAGACCTCATGCCCCTGCTTTTCCAACTCTTCTTTCAGGATTTTGATACTCGTTGCAACGCCTGAAATCTGCGGCAGATAGGTATCGGTAAAAAGACCTATACGCATCTTATTCCTCCATTACTTTTTGGTAAACACTGACCAGCTCATGCGCCACCTTGTCAATATTGCGGCTGCGGGCTACTCTGTAGCCGGCCTCTTTTTTGTCACTGCGCCCGTCAAGAACCTTTTGAATTGCTTCTGCAAACCCTTCAGCAGTTGTTGCAAATTCGGCATCTTTGTCTGTGATCCAGCCGTCATAAACCGGTATGTCTCTCAGGATAACATGCTGGCGGCTGGCGAAAGCTTCCAAAACGACAATTCCTTCTGTTTCTTCCAGACTGGGAAAAAAGAAGGCGTCCGCACCGCTCATGGCTCCTTCAAAGACATCACCCTTTATATAGCCGGCAAAGGTAACATTGTCAGGGTGGTTTTTAGCCACAATTGCCCTGACATCATGGGGTATAACCCATTTATTGGTTTCTCCGAACCAGATAAAACGGACATGGGGCATCTTTTCAGCAACCTTGATAAAATCCTCAATGCCCTTACGCTTAAAATACAGCCCTGCGCAGATAACCACCTGCTCATCTCCGGTCAGCTGAAAATAACGGCGAAAGGCCTCTTCCTTGGCTTTGCTGGGCACATAGCGATCCAAATCAATTCCGTTAGAAACAGCATAGATAGGCTTTGTAATCCCATATCCAGCGATTAAGCGTTTTGAATAAGGGGTTGGGGTAATAATGGCATCAGCTTTTTTATAAAAATGACAAAGATATCTTCTAAAAAGCGGCGCCACTAAATTAGAACCGATAAAGGAATTTCTAAAGTCTTCCTCTGTCGAGTGTCCGTGCATAATAATCTTTTTGCCTGATTTTCTGACACGGTTCATGAGACGCCAGCTTTTAAAACCATAAGTATTTATATGAACAAGATCGTAATCATCTTCTGGATTTGTCGTGTATTCAATCCCTGCCAGAGTTAGGGCACGCTCTTGATGTTTGATGGCACGGCCGATACCTGATTTTCTCAGATAGTGCTCTGCCTCCAAATACAGTAAAACTTTCATGTTTCTAATTATAACACTAAATTTGCTGAGATGCCACTGACTGCTGTCACACTGATTTTACCAGTAAAGCCTCTATAGAGCCGGCAGTTTCTGCAAAAATGCCTTGAATAAATCAAGCTGAAAACCACTTATTTCCTGCCTTTAAAGCCCTCTAACAAGCCTAAAAATAAACTGCAAAAAAACGAGGCCCAGACTTCAGCAGTATCGCCGCAGACTGTCAGCCTCGCTTTTTAATTACTGGTGAGCGTCCTTGCTGACCCAGGCAGAAACAGATCCTGCCTGAACCGGAAAATCGCCCCAGCCTTGATCATCTAAAATAACTTCTTCGGAACAGTTATTGAGGTAATCCACAAAAACCTTATTCTTGTTGTATTCTCCCATATTCATATGCTTCCAGCCGGCATCCCCGTTAGTCATGACAACAGCCACACCATCAGGATGGTCGTCATCGCCCAGACAGGTCCAGCCGATACAGTTGGGATGGTCAAAATAATTCTCAGTCGGACCGTAAACATGGTATTTCCTGATATAAAGAAGCTTGTCTAAAACAGTTTGGAAGGACTCTTGCGCAAAGTCGCCTGAAATACCATAATAATCACCATAGAAAACACAGGGCGTTCCTTCCTGGCGCAGTAAGATTAAACTGTAAGCCAGAGGCTTAAACCATTCGGCAACCGTTGATTCCAAGGCCTGTCCTCTTTGTGAATCGTGATTGTCCACAAAGGTAACAGCAAAATCAGGATTGCTTTGCATAAGACTGTCATCTAAAATGGACGCCAAATTGAAATCTGCTCCCTTTTGTCCGGCTTCAAAAAAGTTCATGTGCAGCATGACATCAATTAAATCCATTTGAAGCCCGGTATCATTGAGATAGTCGGTAATGTCAAAATTACTGTCCTTCCAATACTCACCAAAGACATAGAGATCTTCTTTAAAATGGCTGCGAATATAGTGAATGAAATCCGCCATAAAGGTCTTATCAATATGTTTAACTGCATCTAAACGAAAACCGCCGACACCGGTTGTGTCCAAAAACCAGCCGGCCCATGATTTGAGATGCTCAGCGACATCAGGATGCTTGAAGTCGATATCATCATACATGAGATAGTCGTAATTGCCATTTTCCTGATCAATATTTTCCTGATTGGCCCAGCCTTTATTGTCCCCCAGAATCATATAAATTCCTGTTTCATTATGCAGGGCGTCATAGTCGACCCCGGTAAAATGGTACCAGTGCCACTTGAAATCGCTGTAGGCATTCTGCCGTCCCGGAAAATTAAACTGGGTCCAAGCCTCAATCTCATAAGGCTCTGAAATCTTCTCCTGACGGTTGCTGGGATTGACCTTAATGACTTCAAATTTTTCCTTGGCATCCCCATTGGCCTTGTGGTTAAGAACGATATCTGAAATAGGCATAATTCCTTGTTCTTTAAGGGCTCTGACTGCATTCAGATAGTCTTCTTTGCTGCCGTATTTCGTGCGGGTCGTTCCGTTTTGATCAAATTCTCCCAAATCATAGATATCATAAACACCATAACCGACATCATTTGCCCCTGTGCCTTTAAAAGCCGGCGGCATCCATACCTTGCTGATGCCTATTTCTCCTAAATGCCGGGCATCCTGGGCTAAATGCTGCCAGTGCTGCCCGTCAGCCGGCAAATACCATTCAAAATACTGCATCATTGTTTCATTTGTCATGTGTACTCCTTTTATGAAAAGAGTCCAGAAGATAACTCCCAGACTGCTTGCAGAGATAATATCACCCTTAATTCAGACAGCTCCAAGTGCTTTTAACAAGACAAGACCTTGCAAGCCTATCATTTTTAATTCTGTTAAGGGACTGTGAAAGTTAAGATTTTCGGGAAAGCAGAAACAGTGCTGTTTCTGCCGAAACTACCAGCATTTTTGCTCGGCAGCCGCCTTTATTTGGTGGTTCCCCGTTCGTTAATGCCGTGGTTAAGCACAATTTCTTTTTCTTCCAGTTCTTCTTTGTTCATAATCTTGGTTAGCATGCGCATGGCAACAGCACCCAAATCATAAACCGGCTGGCTGATAGAAGTCAAATTAGGACGGGTATAAGACGTAATGGCAGAATCATCGCTCGTAACAATCTCAAAATCTTCCGGCACTTTTTTACCGGCAGCAAAGAGACCGTTTAGAAGACCTGCAGCCAATTCATCTTCAGCAACATAAGCAGCCGTCGCACCCGAATTAATGACCCGCTGAGCAAGATTGTAGCCTTCCTGATATTTGTACTGTGCCTCAAAAACAAGCCCTTCTTTGAAACTGAGCTTATTGTTCTTAAGCCCTTCCTTATAGCCGGCAAGGCGTACCTTGCCGTTGATTTCATCAATAAGAGGGCCTGAGACAAAGGCAATCTTTTCGTGATTTTTAGCCAGTAAGTCAACCGCATTTTGAGCCGCTAATTTATAATCAATATTGACACTTGGCAGCTGGTGTTCAAGGTCAACTGTTCCTGCCAACACAATCGGCGTGCGTGAACGGGAAAATTCTGCACGGATTTTTTCTGTCAGATGGTGTCCCATAAAGATAATACCATCCACCTGCTTTGCAAACAAGGTATTGATGACATTAACTTCTTTGTCATCATCTTCATCACTTGAAGCAAGAACAATATTGTATTTATACATGGTTGCGATATCGTCAATTCCCTTAGCCAGAATTGAAAAATAAGCATTAGCAATATTAGGAATCACAACACCGACGGTCGTCGTCTTTTTGCTTGCCAAACCACGCGCCACAGCATTGGGCCGATAGTCCAGACGGTCAATGACTTCCAGAACTTTTTTCCGAGTATTTTCTTTTACATTTTTATTGCCGTTTACAACGCGGCTGACCGTTGCCATAGATACGCCGGCCTCCCGGGCAACATCGTAAATCGTAATAGTGTCATCTGTGTTCATCCTCGCATCATCCCTTCTACTTTGAAAATTACGCTTCCAATGCTATTCTAGCACGATTTGAAAACACTTTCAAGTATAAGAGTGCAAGTTTTATGAAAAACTTGGCATAAACTTGATTTTTTCCTCCTTTTTTGAAAAAATAGAAGGCGAAAGAAGGTTTTTATATGTCAAAACAAGCACAATTAATTCAAGCGCTCAAACAGGAAGGAACTGCTGCAGCCGTCCTTTCTGACCCTGTTTCTATCAGTTATCTTACAGGCTTTTACAGTGATCCGCACGAACGGCTCATGCTGCTCTTTTTGTTTGCAGACGCAGAACCTTTGCTTTTTTTGCCTGAACTCGATGCCGCAAGAGCCAAAACGATTGTCGATTTCCCTGTTGCCGGTTATATAGATTCTGAGAATCCTTGGGCAAAGATTAAAGGTTTGCTTCCCAAAACCGATTATCCTAAGGTAGCACTTGAGTTTGATCAGCTTAATGTCACTAAATTTAAAGGTCTTGAACGTATTTTTTCGGGACAGTTTACCGATTTGACCCCGCTGATTAATCAGATGCGCCTCATTAAATCAGCTGATGAAATCCAAAAATTATTAAAAGCCGGTGAACTTGCGGACAGAGCTGTTCAGATCGGCTTTGACACTATTTCCCTTGAAGCTTGCGAAACAGATATCATCGCCCAAATTGAATTTGACATGAAAAAGCTGGGTGTTGAGAAGATGAGTTTTGAAACCATGGTTTTGACCGGCAAGAATGCGGCCAATCCTCACGGCATTCCCGCAGCCAATAAGATCGAAAATAATCATCTGCTGCTCTTTGACCTTGGCGTAGAAAGCAAGGGCTACGTCAGTGATATGACCCGTACAGTCGCTGTCGGTCAGCCCGATCCGTTCAAAAAAGATATCTATAATATCTGCTTAGAAGCCCAGCTGACAGCTCTTGACTTTATCAAGCCCGGCGTCACTGCTGCTCAGGTAGATAAAGCTGCCCGTTCGGTCATCGAAAAAGCCGGATACGGAGAGTACTTTAATCACAGACTCGGTCACGGCATCGGCATGAGTGTCCATGAATTTCCATCTATTATGGCCGGCAACGACTTGGTTCTCGAAGAAGGCATGTGCTTTTCTGTCGAGCCCGGTATCTACATTCCTGAAAAAGTCGGTGTCCGCATTGAGGACTGCGGATACGTCACCAAAAACGGCTTTGAAGTCTTTACCAAAACGCCTAAAGAATTGTTGTATTTCTAATATTTTGACCCCCAAAAAACAGACGGCTGTGAAAACCGTCTGTTTTTTAGTCTTCCAGAATTTTAAGCTCTATAATATCTGTAGTGGGGAACTTATAATTAAGCACGAGAGAGAATCAAATGGGTTCTTTCTTTTGTGATGTTTAAAGCGATAAGAATTTTCGTTTTGAAATTCTTGAAGTTTTGAAAGCCAAAGGCTTGATAGTTGATATCTTTGATGAGTTTGTTGGCTGCCTCTAGCTTAGCATTGAAATAAGGACATTCAAGGGCGTTAGTGATATAAGACTTATGTTTAAGAAGATTCTGAAGACAGTTGAAAATAAGGATAGGGATGGTAAGGATTTCTAAAAATCATATTTGAACATCTTTTCCTGACAGTGTGAGCGGGCAAACGCTTAATAATCTAGCTTAGCTTGTATTTCGATATGGATTTGATGATATAAGATAAACAAGATTTTGATGTTTTTATCTTCCCATCTGCTTAAATCTGTGTACTCTTAAGGTGTTCCATTGAAAAGACAACAGTTTTCTGAACAAAAATTATAAAGTGTTTTTCTAAGCGCGATGAGCTCACGCTGCTCATCCGTTAGGTTATCTGCAGTTTTAAAAGAACCAGTTGTTTTAGCCTGTCTGACCCACTTATCAAAAAGAGAAGCACAATGGCCTTGCCCCTCTTGAAATGAGGAACAAGGCCGTTGCTTGATTGTTTATTATTTCACTGTCTACTTGACCGGGAGCAGTTCACTTTTTTTCCAAACTCTTAATTCTTTTATGAAACAGAAAATCTTTATGGCAAAGCCTTTCTTTTAGCTTGAATAACCTGCAAAAGCAAATCAAGCAGAAAAGCTGTAAGGCCGCCTAAAAAAACATAGCCGATATAATACGAAAAAGTCATGGAAGTGAACGCTGCGATAACAGCAATACTGCCTAGAAAAGGAACCACATGATCCAAGACAATGAATACCCACCTGGCCTTACCTTGACCTTCCTGACCTGCAGGAATATTGAAGCGGCGTTTAATGAAACTGTTGGGCAGCTCACAGAGAACATAGGCACTTCCTAAGAGAAAACCAAAAAAGAGATTGAAGAATATATCATTGTGATAGTCAGCAACCAAGGACAGGGAGAGAAAATGCGGAATGATTCCCAAAATCAGTCCCCAAATAACCTGAAAAAAAGTCGTCAGGGCAATCATCCCCCAGAAACCCTTCCACGTTTTATTGGGACCTAAAAAATATCTGCCATCGGACATTTTGAGACCGCCGTCAATCGGCTCATAGGTCCAAGCCAGAAAGTCAGATTCACAAAAAAACTTATTGGCAACCCCGGCCAAAAAGACGGGCAAAAGGGTCACATACATCATCGCAATTGTCTTCAAAAGGTCTCTCCTCTTTTCATATATGCTTATTATAGCACATTCTTAGAAAAGTGGAATAAAGACGTTTCAGGAAAATAAGGAAAAATGATAAATACTTAGGAAGTCACATTAGAATATGAATAAAAAAACCAAAATGATCATGGGCTGGTAAACCAAATGGCTGTTTTATACACCGATAAAAAATTGAAATAACCTAACCCCATTGGGATTAGGTTATTGATTGTATTAAGCACCCTGTTCTTCTTTAAGCAGTTTTCTATCATAATTTCTAATAAATGGATAGTAGACAAGAAAGGCAGCTAAAGCACAAACTAAAGCTAAGATAATGGCTTTCCAGTCTCCTGTTCCTGTAAAGGCACCGATTCCTACCGGAGTTGGCCAAGCAACCTGAGCAAATACCGCCTTAATCAAATTCAATTTCATAGCAAAATAATAAAGAGTAGCAGAGGTCATAGGCGCCAAAATAAACGGAATAATCAAAGATGGATTATAGATAATTGGAATCCCGAAAATAAGCGGCTCATTGATATTAAAAATAGCTGGGACAACTGAAGCTTTACCAATAGCACTCAATTGTTCTGATTTAGCACGAGTAGCCAGCCAAATACATAATCCCAGAGTTGCACCGGATCCGCCGGCGATAACAAACATATTAGACCATTCACCGGCAACAATATAGTGAGCTCCTTTAGCGTTAGCTGCCATATTGGCAAGAGCAATTGGGTTAACAAATGGCGCAAAGATAGTATTAGCACCGTGAATACCAACACTCCACAGAGCTTGTGTTAAGAGGTAAATAATCATAATACCTAACCAAGTATCGGTTAAGTTTCTGACAAAGCCAAATGGTGCCGCAATAACTTGGAAAATGTCTGTCCCTAATACAATAAAAATACCGTTTATGAATAAGACAACAAATGCAATGACAAATCCGGGTATTAAGGCGGTAAAACCACGGGCTACTCCTTCTGGCACAGCTTCCGGCATTTTAATAACCCAATTATGTTTCACACACATACGATAAAGCATAACAGATAAAATAGCCATAATGATAGCTGTAAAAATCCCTGACGTTCCAAAGCGTGTAATAGCGCCGTCAGCAATTGCCCAACCATCTGATATCACTTTCCCTTTTTTCAGATTAAGAACTGATGTCATAGCACCGCCTTTAAAAATAATTTGCGGAACGGTCATCAGAAAGGCAAAGAGTGAAAGCATTGCACCATTTAAAGGATTAAGATTTAATTCTTCTTCATCAGCATATATTTTAGTTAACTCATAACCCATGGTTAAAACAAAATAAAGTGATAAAGATCCCATAGTAACATAGTAAGCAAGCATATAAAGACTTGAAAACTTATAAAATGATGCTTCATAAATATCTCTTATAACCGGCCAAAAACTAAATGAATCTGGTAAAACGTTAAATACCAAAAACATTGAGCCAACAATTGTAAAAGGTACAGATGCAACACCTGCTGCCGTAATGGCTCGGACAACCTTATACTGCGCAATGATACTCATTGGCCCCATAAGATACTTGTCCAAAAAACCGAACAGTCCTTTTTGTTCATCCATAAATTTTTCCTCCATTAAATATATTTTTCGATATGGTTGTGAAAACGGTGATAAAATTTGTCTTCATTGTTCTTGATTTGTCTGATACGTTTGAGATTATACCAGCAGATAACTAAACCAAGAAATTGCAGCAGGGCAAAAAATATATGAGCCGACACAGTATCTGAAAAGAATGGAACAGCTATTGACAGCTGCTGAGGAATCATCGTAACAGCCAGCAGCAACAGCTCTACGATGACCTGCATTTTTAATGTTCGCTCAGTATGTTTAAGCTGAACCTCCTTAGCTCCGTAAAGTTTAAACTGCTCGGCACAGGCTGCAATAATCAAAAACAGCAAAATGACTGGTAAAATAAGATAAACACTTGGCTTATAAACCAGAGAAAGTATCCAATAAAGATTCACAAAGAAAAATAAGGCCAAACTGTATCTAAACAGCAAATAGCGTGAAAACAGATTATTTTTCAGAGTCATCTTTTGTTTTATCTGCTGATTGCCTGCTTTTTTTGATCCTCTGTCTGATTGATGAGACATTTGCCAAATTCCTTTCTAGTTAATTTTCTTATACAACTCCAGCATTTCAAGGGCGACTTCTCTTAAGGTCATGGTTGTCATGAGATGATCCTGTGCGTGAACCATGATAATTTCAATTTTAATCTCAACGCCGCTGGCATATTTCTGCAAAAGTTCGGTCTGCGCCTGATGGGCTTTGAGCATCTCACCGTTTGCTTCCTCGAGCTTTTGCTCAGCTGATTCGTAATTGCCTGTACGCATGGCATCAAAAGCCTCATGCACCAGTGTTCTGGCATTTCCGCTGTTTAAAATAATTTCAAAGGCCGCAACCTGTAATTCTTCTGTATCCATAAAATTCCTACCCTTCCTTATTCTCAGATAAAAAAATTTTCCTAAACGCTGTGAACGAGTCACTTGCAATCAGCTGCTTCTGCCGTCCGGGCTGATCTGTTAAGTCAACAATCTTATTTGTAATAGCGGCCAGCCCATCATTTTCATAGACAGACGGTGACACCAAAAAAACAAGCTGAACATTGTTAAAATGAGTATCCCAGTCAATCCCATGCCTGATGACAGCCACTGCAATTTTATGCTGTTTGTCGATTGCCTTGATTGGATGAGGTACCGCAATCACATCGCTGAAGGCTACAGTACTCATTTCCTCCCTGCGATGCACCAAATCAAGCATTGATTTAGCGTAGCAGGCATCCTGTTTGTCATTGAGTGCATCTACCATAGATTTCAAGAGCTCTTCCTTATCAGTGCTGTCAAAAATCTGAAAATAGCGTTCTGAAAAATAATCATCGAAAATCTGTTCTAAGATAAGGTTATCTTTAGGTTTTTCTATCTTTTTAGAAGACGGCTGAAGCGTCATCAGTTTCTCTTTAATCTGAGCCACTTCTTCCTCTTTTAAAAAGACACTGACGGTCAGGACGGGAACACTAAAAACTAGATGCGACAAATCAATGGAAGAAATAATGAGATCGATTCCTTGCAGCTTATCATCGCTGAGGTCGTAATAGCCGATAACATCGGCAATATTGATGTAAGGACTCAGCTCATTTTTAAGGCGGTTGTTCAGCATTTGAGCACTGCCATAACCTGTTGCACAGATAACCAAAACATTTAATTTATTTTCTTCGCGCTGCCGCTCCAAAGATGCCATCAAATGGAGAGTAATATAGGCGATTTCATCATCAGATAAACGGTAATCTGCAAAAGTCGCCAAATCGTCCACCAGTTTTTGAGTCAACTGAAAAGCATCGCTGTACTGCTCCTTGATTTCTGTAAGCAGCGGATTGTCCAGATGAACATCAATAGCTAAACGCTCTGCCAACACTTCCAAATGAACCAGCAAGCCCTCAATCAAAGTAAAGTCATCTGCAAAATGATAACCGCAGAGCCCGTCCATTTTTTTAAGACTTTCTGTCAGATCATGGCGTAAGAGCATGCTGCTGTCTTTAGATGCTAAAGGCTGCCCGTCATTTTTCTGCGCAATCAGATGAAGAGCGATATAATTCACTTCTTCTATCGGAAAATTCAGTTCCATGCGGTTTTGAATCCTCTTTAAAATGCGCCCGGCAACCTTAATCTCTCTGTGAAATTTTTCAGCATCAATAGCAATAGGAGAAAGATCAAAACCACTCTTAACACGATTGATGGCAAGCGCAATGTGCACCACCAAATTTTGAATCATAAAGTCTGACAGTTTTAAATTCTCGCTACGGCATTCATCAAGAACGATGATGGTCAGCTCTTCAAAACTGATAGGAAGATGGAAGAACTCATCGCCTACATACTGATGCAGATTTTTAAGGAAGTGACCGCTGAAAAAGTAGTCCATAATGAACCGCCTTTTATCGTGCTCACTTCCTTTGACAAAAACACCTTTATTCGCTCTGCTTTCAATACTGAGATCGTATTTCTGCAGTTCTTTTCGGATTTTTTTGAAATCTGAGGACAAGGTGGAACGGCTGACATAGAGCTGATCCATCAGGTCGTCAAAGAAAATCTTATCCTGTTCAAAAATAAGTTTATTCAGAATGTAATTATGCCTGTCAGTGATGTCAATCGTTTCTCTGGCCTGGTCTAAGTTGTTTTCTGAAAGAAAGGTCAGATATTTTTGTTCATCGTTGACCTGCAGCTGATAGCCATAACCTTGTTTAGCAATGATTTTGATACCGGTATCCTGCGGCGAATAAGCCATAAGAGACTTAATATAGGTTCGGGCTGTTCGATCTGAACAGGATAAATGCACAGCCAATTCTTTACTCGTCACAAATCGGTCTCGGTGCTGAGATAAATAATTGACAATTGCCTTTTCCTTTTGACCCAGCATCATTATCCCTCCTTATTCTGCTCTGGGAATAACTATACTGCCATCTTTTCAGAGATTATCCTTAACCAGCTTAGCCATTTTTTCGATTCCCATAGGAATTGGAATATAGGCTTGCGGCGGAATTTGCACAATCGGTTTGTTTTTCTTAGCAGCGGCATCTGCCAGCTGTTTGAAATTCATTTTCGTTTGAGGGCTGACAAGATAGAGATCATAGTTGTCTGCTTCAATGCGTTTTTGTCCTTCCGGAACTCCTACTGCATCCATTTCAATGTCTTCTCCCCGTTCTTGAAGAAGAGTCATTGTTTTTTTAGCAATCATCGAAGATGACATGCCTCCTGCACAAATAATTAAAGCTTGTTTTGCCATAATGGTTTCCTCCATATAATTTTTTCTTTGACTCTATTATATTTGTATTCGTTTACATTATCCATAGATAATATTTCCGTATCATTACGGAAATGCCGTAGCACATGAATAATGCTTTCCGCAATGGCCTGAAAATAGGCAAAAAAGACCGGCTGCTCTGCTTATTTTACCGAAAAATCTATAAAGGTTGTCAGCCGAACAAAATAAAGGGAGTGGGAAAGAACTCAACAAATGACAAAAGAGTTCGTCTTCCCACCCCCGCACAGTTGGCTAGGTTTTCCGCTTTGGCCTTGTGGCAAAAGGAAAGCCAGCCAACCACTGCGTCAAGAGCTTATTCCAAAACAGGAATATTGGACAAGTTTTTGTCCAGCCTCTCTCTGACTTCTTAAGATAATTCAGCATATCATAAATTTTCCCCATTTGACGCAATGACTTTCTTGTACCAGTCAAAGGATAATTTTGGTGAGCGGGCATAGGTTCCTGAACCGTCATCATGCTTATCAACATAGATGAAGCCGTAGCGTTTGCGCATTTCTCCAGTTCCTGCTGAAACCAAGTCAATACAGCCCCAAGGCGTATAGCCCATGAGGTCAACACCGTCTTCATCGACAGCCTTAATCATCTGTTCAATATGAGCTTTGAGGTAATCAATCCGGTAATCATCATGCACCATACCATCTTCTGCTACTTGGTCAATAGCGCCAAAGCCATTTTCCACGATAAAGAGCGGCAGATGGTACATATCGGTAAACCAGTTGAGGGCATAGCGCAGACCCTCAGGATCAATCTGCCAGTCCCAGTCAGATGCTTTAACGTAGTTATTTTTAACCAAATCTTCTGTTTCCAGATAGTCATAGTGAGGGTTGTTAGGCCGGTGACTGTCAATGGCAAAGGACATGTAATAGCTAAAGCCGATATAATCAACGGTTCCAGCTAATAACTCTTTCTTATCTTCGTCAGTCACATCAACCTCGATACCTTTACGTTCCCAGTATTTAAGGATATGTTTTGGATAATAGCCATGGACATGCACATCAGTGAAGTAATAGCGTTTTTGCATAGCCTTTTGGGCCATCAGAACATCAGACGGCTTGCAGGTTGCCGGATAAATGGGGCACATGGCAATCATGCAGCCAATCTGCAAGTCAGGGTTAATCTCATGACCGATTTTCACAGCACGCGCAGATGCTACCAATTCATAGTGGGCTGCCTTGTACATGATGGCTTCACGGTCATCACCTTCTTTGTAGACAATACCTGAATTGGTAAAAGGTGCAAAGTCTTCTTGGTAGTTGGCCTGGTTGTTGATTTCATTGAAAGTCATCCAATATTTGACCTTGTCCTTGTAACGGCGGAAGCAAACTTCTGCAAAGCGGACAAAGAAATCAATAGTCTTGCGATTAGTAAAGCCGCCATATTCTGTAACCAGATGATAAGGCAATTCAAAATGCGATAGGGTTACAACCGGCTCAATGCCGTATTTGAGACATTCATCAAAAAGGTCATCGTAAAATTGCAAGCCTGCTTCATTAGGTTCTAACTCATCACCATTTGGAAAGATGCGGGTCCAAGCGATGGAAGTCCGAAAACATTTAAATCCCATCTCAGCAAAGAGTTTGATATCTTCCTTGTAATGATGATAGAAATCAATCGCTTCATGATTGGGATAATATTTGCCTTCCAGAACTCCTGCTGTAATTTCCCGCGGAACACCGTGCCGGCCTGCTGTCATCACATCAGCAACAGAAATTCCTTTGCCGCCTTCCTGCCAGCCGCCTTCTAACTGGTGAGCAGCAACAGCACCGCCCCAGAGAAAATTTTCAGGTAATTTAGACATACTTCTACCTCCTTGTTTTTCTAGTTTCATTTTAGCAAACGGTTTCAAAATTTAAATAGGAGAAATTTCCTTAGGGGCTAAGGAAATTTTCAGCTTGAAGCAAAAGTCTCTTTTCTTGAATCCATCCTTAGGCGATATCAGACGGCAAAACCAAACGCCAACGCTACAGCTCTTGACTGAGTTTTGCATTAGCAATCAAATCCGGTTCCTGTAAAAGCCAAAATGATCATCTCTTCTTATCCTTTTTAGGGAAAATTATGGTATGATAAATTTATCAAACTAAACTAAGGAGACATTGACCATGACTAAAGAAGACATTAAAAAACAAGTCCGTCAGGCTTTTGATCACCGTGTTGCTGTACGGGTTTACAATGACCAAAAAATCCCCAAAGAAGATATGGAATTTATCCTTGACACTGCCTGGCTCAGCCCGTCTTCTATCGGCCTTGAACCTTGGCGTTTTATCGTTTTAGAAGACCCGGCCATCAAGGAGCAGCTCAAAGAGATTGCTTGGGGAGCCAAGTACCAGCTGGAAACAGCCAGTCACTTTGTACTGTCCATAGCCAGAAAAGATGTCCGCTATGATTCGGAAAATATCCGTCAAAGTCTGATTCGCCGCGGGATAAAGGAGGGAGAAGGCCTGGATGCCCGTCTCAAGCTGTATGAATCTTTCCAAAAAAATGATTTGAAGCTAGACAGTGAACGTGCTTTATTTGACTGGGCTGCTAAGCAGACTTACATTGCCATGGGCAATATGATGACAGCTGCCAGCATGATTGGCATCGATTCCTGCCCTATTGAGGGATTTGACTATGATAAGGCTGATCACATTTTAAGTCAGGCCGGGCTGATTGACCCTCAAACCGAAGGAATTGCCAATATGATTTCCTTTGGCTACCGTCTGCGAGACCCTAAACATCCTAGAGCACGCAAACCGCGCGAAGAAGTGATTACTTGGCCTAAATAGCTGCCGGTTTAAGAGCTTCTCAGCCTAGATGTGCTGATGTTATCTTTACTCATAAAGAAAGGAACTATCTATGAAATTTTTACATACCTGTGTCCGCGTTAAAGACCTGGACGCTTCTCTGGCATTCTATCAAGAAGCTTTAGGGTTTAAGGAAGTGCGCCGCCGTGATTTTCCTGATCATAAATTTACCATTGTCTACCTGCAATTAGCAGACGATCCCGACTATGAACTGGAATTGACCTACAATTACGATCACGAGGCTTATGACCTCGGTAACGGCTACGGTCACATTGCCGTTGGTGTTGATGACCTTGAAGCAAGCCATCAAGCGCACAAGGAAGCCGGCTACACCGTAACCGATCTCTCAGGCCTTCCCGGAAGACCAAAGATGTACTACTTCATCACTGATCCTGATGGTTATAAGATTGAAATTATCGATTTAAAAAAATTTAACGCTTAAGGGCGAATAAAAAAAGCGGGAGACGTCTTTTCCTTTCAGGAATTGACTCTCTCGCTTTTTTTATATAGAAACGGTGTTGATAGCAAGATTTACTAAGCTCGCATGTTGACATTCTTCATGATACGCTTAATATTTCTTTCCTGCTCGCGGCGCTTGATGGACTCACGCTTGTCGTAATCATGTTTTCCTTTTGCCAAACCGAGCAAGACCTTGGCAAAACCATTTTTGAGATAGACCTTAAGAGGCACCAGCGTCATGCCGCTTCCTTTCAGTTCATTTTCCAGTTTTGCAATCTCTTTCTTTTTAAAGAGGAGCTTGCGTGTCCGGTCAGGATCCTGATTCCAGATATTGCCCTGCTCATAAGGCGTAATATGCACATTGTTTAGCCAGGCTTCACCGTTTTTTATCTGAGCAAAGCCGTCCTTGAGCGTTATTCTGGCTGCACGAACACTTTTGATTTCCGTTCCCGTCAGCACAAGTCCGGCCTCGTAGGTTTCTAAAATATCATAGTCGTGTCTTGCCTTCTTATTTTGCGCGACGACGTTTCCCTGCCCCTTTGCCATGCTTGCCTCCTTTCTTCACTGCCTCTTTATAAAAAGGCTTTTTCGTTTTTGATTTCTTTTGCGAAACAGATGACTTTCTGCTGTGTTTATCAGCTGTTGAGCTGCTGTCACTATTGGTCTTATACAAAGAACGCTTTTTAGCTTTTTTAGATCCGGACATCTTTTCAACAACGTCATGGCTGCTTGGCAGGTATTCAAAGTCTATATCTCCCGTTGCTTTGTCCGCCTTAGTCAATTTGACCTTTATTTTCTGGCCGACACGGAAAACCGTACCGGATTTTTCCCCTTGAAGGCTGAGGCTGCGTTCATTAAAATGATAGAATTCCGGCAGAGTTGTCACATGAATCAGGCCTTCAATGGTATTTGGCAGCTCAACAAAAAGCCCAAATTTGACAACACTGGATATGACACCTTCAAATTCTTCACCGACATGGGTTTCCATGTATTCGGCTTTCTTCATAGCCTCAACGAGGCGTTCGGCATCAACAGCCCGACGTTCCAAACTGCTGCTTTGTGCCGCAATTTCAGGAATTCGTTCAGCAAAATGGTCTATTTTTTCAGCAGTTGGCTGACCATATTCACGCACCAAGCGATGAACCAAAAGGTCGGGATAACGCCGAATCGGACTGGTAAAATGGGTGTAAAACTCAGCGGCCAAGCCGTAATGACCATGATTATGCTCTGAATACCGCGCCTGCTGCATAGATCTCAGCAGCATCATTGAGAGGACTTCACTGCCGGGCTGACCTTCCATTTTTTTCATAAAGGCCTGCAGAGCTGCTTGGCTGATATTATTGGCAGTGCCGCCGATGCTGATGCCAAAAATGCTGGCATGATCTATAAATTGCTGTATTTTTTCGGCCTTTGGTTCCTCATGAATCCGGTAAATAAAAGGCAGTTCTTTCTTAGCAAAATGCTCAGCCACACATTCATTGGCGGCCAGCATGAAAGATTCAATCATGCGCTCAGCAATCCCGCGCCGGCGCAGGACGACTTCAAGAGGCACTCCCTTGTCATTAACCAAAATCTTTGCTTCTGAGGTATCAAAATTAAGCGCCCCGCGGTCTTCACGCATCTTCTCTAAAATCTTATGAAGAGCCACCATTTGACGGATAGACGGCACAATCTTGGCATATTTCTTAATCAGGGCTTCATCACCGGCAATAATCTGATTAACATCGCTGTAAGTCATGCGAAATGCCGTTTTGATAACCGTCTGAGTGATTTGATAACGGACAACATGCCCTTGCTTGTCAATTTCCATAATGGCCGACTGGGTCAGGCGGTCAAGATTAGGATTGAGCGAACAGATACCGTTTGACAGACGCTCAGGCAGCATAGGAACTACTCGGTCTGTCACATAAACACTGGTCCCTCTGGCCAAGGCTTCCTTATCAAGAGCAGAACCCTCCTTTACATAATAGGAAACATCGGCAATATGCACGCCAAGTTCAAAATTGCCGTTATCCAGCAGTTTGATATGGACCGCATCATCCAAGTCTTTAGCATCAGCCCCGTCAATGGTAAATGTGATTTCATCGCGCAGATCAAGACGGCCGATGAAATCCTTGCTATCGGGTGTTTCTGCAATAGCCTTGGCTTCTGCCAAAACAGCGTCAGGAAAGGCTGACACGATGTCCATAGACTCTAAAACTTCCAGAACATCTATACCGACATCGTCTTGGTGTCCCACAATATCGCGGACACTGGCGACAAAATAATCATGCCCCCGTGTCGGATACTTATCAATAGCAACCTTGATAATTTCAGTCCCGTCTAAGACGATGGGCTCTTTTTTGATGAAAATCTTTTGGCTGATCTTTTGATTTTTACTTTTGATGTAGCCGGCATAATGAGGTTTTTCATCATCTAAAATAAAGCGGCCGACAACTGTCTTTAAACTGTGCTCAACAATCTTAACCACACGCGCTTCTGCAGCTGTACCCTTAAGACGGTTAGCTACCTTTTTAATGACTACCTCAACCGTATCGCCGTCAATCGCATAGCCGGTATCACTTCTGCCGATAAAAAGGTCTTCTTCGGCTTCATCCACACTGACAAAACCAAAGCCTGCCTTGTTAGCCCGAAAAGTTCCCGTAACGGTAATCTGGTCTTTCTTTTCTGGTTTTTTTCGCAGTGAAATGGTCCCGTCTTTCTCAAAGCGCAGCTTGCCCTTGCTTTCAAGACTGGAAATCTCTTTAATCAGCGAAGGAAACTTTTTAGCACCTGCCATGTTAAGGCTGCCGGCTAAATCATCAACACTTGATTTGCCCTTCTCCTGCAAATAATTAATAATTTTTTCTTTCATTTTCTTTCCTTGATTGTTTCAAAAAAAATAAGCCAGACTAGGTCAAGCTCACTTTTTATTTACTTGATAAAATAGCAAGCGCCAAGGCAATCGCTAGCCAAAAGAAGACTAGAACCGCTGTAAAGCGCTGCATGAAGGCTTCAAAGCCCCGAGCTTTCGTCCGTTCAAACAAAGCTTCCGATCCGCTGTTATCAAAAACATTGCTGCTGGGGTTCTTTTGCGGCTGCATAAAAATCGCAATTACTAAAATAAGGGATAAAACCAGCAGTGCTGTTAATAAAAAGTTGTACATCTACTTACTTCCTCCACTGTCATCTTAGCCATTCTAACATATTTCCTATCAAGATTCAACATGCAGGGTTACTTTTCTTTCCTTAGGGCAGTATTTGAGCACTTGAATTTTTTCAGGGTGATTTTGTTTATTTTTGCTGGTCAGATAATTCTTGCTGCCGCAGCTTGAACATTGTAAATGGATCTTAATACGCACTAAATTTCCTTAACTTTCAAATAATGTCTAAAATTGATGAAACTCCAAGAGAAATTCACAAAGACAATGGCACTGGTCACATAAAAGACCCAATCATAGCCCAGTCCTGCAGCTACGCTCGATCCGATAAAAGGCCCGATAACCTGACCCATATTGGTAAACATCTGATTGTAGCTAAAAATACGTGAAATGCCTTCCTTAGGAGTGATCTTGGTTAAGAGAGAATTAACACTGGGCATGAGAGCTCCTGTGCCAAAGCCGTACATGAACCGAAGCAGTCCCAGCTGCAGAGGTGTCTTCGCATGGGCAAAAGAAATATACATGCAAAAACTGTAGAAAAGAGCTGCCAGCAAAAGACGGTGATTGCCGATACGGTCGCCGATTTTCCCCAGAAAAGAACTAGAGAGCATGCTGGAAAATCCCATGCTGGACACAATCAACCCTGATACAAACATAAGGTTTTCGGTCTGCCCCAGGTGACGGATATAAAGCGTCAAAATAGGCGCAATGGACTGAGCGGAAACCTGAATAATCATACTGGTCACAAAAAGACCCAGCATAACCTGACGGTTCTTGACCTGCTTCAGCAGCTCTCTGGTTGGCAGTTCATCGCTTCTTTTAACGGGTGTAAAATCTTCCCTAATCAAAAAAATAGTCATAAAATTAAGCAGTAAAAGTAAACTGCCGACAAAAAGAAAGAGATTGCGAATCCCTAAAAGATCGGCAAAATAACCGCCTAAAAGCGGACCGATCAAGGTCCCGGCTGTAACGCCCGTTGCCAGAGTTCCAAGTGCATAGCCTAATTTTTCCTGCGGTGCCTGCCCGGCAATTAAGGCTGTTGAATTGGGCACATAGCCGGCAAAGGCGCCATTGACAAGTCTTAGGAGCAAGAGCCAAAAAACATTGGGAACAAAGGCTAAACCTCCCATGGTAAACGCCATAACCAGACTGGCCCGAATCATCATCGGCTTACGGCCGTAACGGTCAGCCAGTTTTCCCCAAACAGGGGCAACCAAGGCCGATGCCAGAGCCGACAGTGACACCGACAGCCCGGCATAGAGCTCAACCTTGCTCGGTTCAGCTCCCAGTTCTTCCACAAAAAGCGCCATAAAAGGCATTACAAGCGAAAAACTTGCTCCGGTAAGAAAATTACCAAACCAAGCCACCCTTAAATTCTGCCGCCAATTAATAGTACTGACACTGTGATTAGTTATAAGTCATCATCTTCCTTCTCTAAACTGCTTCATTATTATAGCACAAAATAAGCCGATTTGATTAGCAATCAGCTTTAATTGAAATTATTTTTAATCTTTTAACTGTTCAGCCTCTAAACCTCAGGCTTATGAGCTGCAATGAGAAACTGCAAGGGCAGCGTGTCCTGTGCCTCTTTAAGAACATAGCCGCCGGAACCTTTCTCCATATTTTCCCCTTTAAAAAGGTTGTCCCTTTTCTAAACGCTCTATCTGCTCCTGAAGCTGCTTGCGAGTTTCTTGCGGACGGCCGTTGTTGTCAATAATGACCTGAGCTAATTTTTTCTTATTCTTTAAAGGCATCTGCGCAGCAATCCGCTTGAGAGCCTCATCACGGCTGTAATGATTGCGCTCCATCAGCCGCTTTAGCTGCTTATCATCATCAACATAGATTAGCCAGATTTCATCAAACCAGTCTTGATAGTCCAACTCATAAAGAAGCGGAATATCCATAAAAAAGAGAGGCTCTTTAACAGCCAAAGCATCACGCCTGCGGGCCAATTCCTCACGAATAATCCGATTTTGCAGCTTGGCAGATTTTTCCTGATTTTCTTTGCTGGAAAAAATCAGCTGAGCCAATTTAGGTCTGTCCAGCTCCTCATCAGCTGCTAAAATCTCTGTCCCAAAGGCAAGAATGAGCGCCTGATAAAGTCTGCCTCCCTTTTTTTGCAGCTCATGCACGACCTGATCCGCATCAATAATCTGATAACCGGCTTGGCGAATGTGCTCCACAACCGTTGACTTACCGGAGGCAATACCACCTGTAATTCCAATAATCTTGCTCATCGTTTTTGACAGGACGGGCAAAAATGCGTCCCGCGTCCTCCTACTTTGATTTTCTGAATCTCTGTTCCACAGCGCGAACAAGGCTCACCAGGTCTGCCGTAGACCTGCAAATACTGCTGCATGGTTCCATCTTCACCCAGCGCGTTGCGATAGGTGCGAATGGTTGAGCCGCCCTGCGCAATTCCCAACTGCAAAATACGGATGGTTTCGTCATGGATCCGTTTGATTTCTGCTTTTTTCAGGCTGTCGGCCGAACGTTCCGGATAGACCTTGGCTGCCCAGAGAACCTCATCGGCATAGATATTGCCTAGGCCGGCAACTAATTTTTGCTCCAAGAGCAGCGGCTTGATGAACTTATGAGAAGACAAGACAGCCCGCTCAAAGGGCGCCAGCTTAAAGTCTGTTTTGGTCGGCTCGGGCCCTAATTTCTTTTGTTTAAAATAAGCATTTTCAGCCGACTTTTCCAGCAGTTCAAATGTTCCAAACTTACGGACATCCTGATAAACCAAAGTGGAGGCGTCATCTAAATGAAAAAATGCATGAAAATGCTTGTTATCAGGCACATCATCAGGAAAGAGCAGGTACTTGCCTTCCATACGCAGATGCGAAATCATAATCTGCTGTCCAAAATCAAAGATCAAATATTTCCCGAGGCGGCGCATGGAGTGAATGGTTTCTCCCGGCAGATTCATCTCAAAGGCATCCAAATCCGTCCTAACCATTTTAGGCACATGCACATCTGCTGACACAATCTTCTTGCCGACAATCAGGCTTTCTAAGCCGCGCCTGACGGTTTCAACCTCTGGTAATTCCGGCACTGTTTCCTCCTTAGCTCTGCTATTCCCAAAAAACTAATCCTTCAGCCCCAGCAAGCGTCTGGCATAGATGACTTGACCGGAGTGCATGGCAGCATCGTCAATGATAGAGACCAAGCGGGCACCGCGAGTAACCGCAGGTGTCCAAGAGTCATCCACAATGTCAGCAAGAGCAGCTTCATTCAGCGACTTAAGGTAGTCTTTAGCAAGATTGGCAGCTGCTTCCAGATAACCCAGCGCAATACTCAGATCATCCACTTGGACTTTTTGAGCTTCCTCCAACGTATGGCACCAGTCTTGCGTGTCATCCGGCAAATCTAAGTTAAACTTTTCCTTCCAGCCCTGGCTGAGCCAAATCGGCTCTGTACCTGCTAAATCTGAAATTTGAAAATCAAGTTCGCGCGCCGTGTGCCATGCCAGCCAAGTCATGGATTTAATTTGACCTGAAATTTCAGCTGCCGGAAAACGATTGGCCTCTTCGACCGTCACTCCTTCAAATAACCGCTCAAACCGTTCCTGCGCACGGTCAACACTTTCTACTAACATATCTAAACAGGTCATAACAACTCCTCCTTATATTATATTTAGTGCAGTTAGCTACTGCCAAAGCCCAAGTGATACACTTGGAATAAGCCACTGTGGATTAGTTAATCTTCTCCAATCGCTTGACGATTTCGAAAAGGCTCTAACCACA